>BBEG01000376.1 GCA_001312645.1 Rhodococcus sp. JCM 9791 | reverse complement strand
ACCCGACAGCACCCGCCGTGTCGTCGAAGCCTTCGCGCCGTACGCGCTGATCGTCGTCGTGTTCCTGGTGAGCCGCATCGGCCCCGTCGCGTCGGTGTTGTCGGGCGCGACGTTCTCGTTCACATGGCCGGGGCTCGACGTGGAGAGCGCGGCCGGCGGAGTTCCCGCGGCCGAGACGTTCACTCTGAATCTGCTGACGGCGCCGGGCACGATCGTGTTCGTTGCGGCGCTGTTGTCCATCGCACTGCTGCGTGTCGAGGCGGGTGATGCACTGCGTTGTTTCATCGCTGCGGTCGTGCAGTTGAAGTGGTCGTTCGCGACGGTGACGTCCGTCGTCGCGTTGGCGTATGTGATGAACCTGTCGGGTCAGACGGCGACGATCGGCCAGTTCCTTGCGGGTGCGGGTGCTGCGTTCGCCCTGCTCTCGCCGGTCCTGGGATGGCTCGGTGTCGTGGTGACCGGATCGAACACCGCCTCGAATGCGATGTTCGGAAGTCTGCAGGTCTCGGCCGCGCAGCAGGCGGGCCTCGACCCGACCGTCCTAGTGGCAGGCAACATGACCGGTGGAACGGCCGGAACACCGATCGCGCTGCAGAACCTTGCCCTCGTGTCGTCGGTCGAGGGTCTGGCGGGCAGGGACGGATTGCTGCTTCGTCGACTCCTCCCCGTCAGTCTCGCGGCGCTCGCCGTGTACGCGGTGGTGGTGTGGTTGCAGACCACATCGGTGCTGTCATGGATGGTCTAGCACCCACTCGGTGTCTCGGTCCATTACGGTGATCTTGTGGCTGGCTCGCAACCGATAGTGACGCCCCTGACAGAGGCGGCGATCTTCCTTGTCGTGACGGTGGACGACGGAGGTGAACCCGCGGTCCGGGATCTGCTCGGCGACCTCGCAGGCCTGCGTCGTGCCGTCGGATTCCGCATCCCCGAGGGTGGGCTCTCGGTCGTCGTGGGGATCGGATCGGCGTTGTGGGACCGATTGTTCTCCGGGTCGCGCCCCGCCGAACTCCACGAATTCATACCGTTGGACGGCGACACACACCACGCGCCCGCCACCCCGGGCGACCTCCTGTTCCACGTGCGGGCGTCGACGATGGACCTGTGCTTCGAACTCGTGGCGAAGGTCAACGATCGCTTGCGTGGTGTCGCGAAGGTCGTCGACGAAACCCACGGCTTCCGCTACTTCGACCGCCGCGACCTCCTGGGGTTCGTCGACGGCACCGAGAACCCCGAGGACGACGACGCCGTTGCCGCAGTTCTGGTCGGTGACGGCGACCCGGACTTCGCCGACGGCAGTTATGTGATCGTGCAGAAGTACCTGCACGATCTCGAGACGTGGAATGCGCTGTCGGTCGAAGAGCAGGAACGTGCGATCGGTCGTACCAAGCTCGACGACATCGAACTCGACGACGAGGTCAAACCCTCCAATTCGCACGTCGCGCTCAACACGATCGTCGACGAGAACGGCGTCGAGCGGGAGATCCTACGGGCGAACATGCCGTTCGGGAACTTCGGTGCCGACGAGTTCGGCACATTCTTCATCGGTTATTCCGGCACACCCGACGTGACCGAACAGATGCTGCGCAACATGTTCCTCGGCAACCCACCCGGAAATCACGACCGGATCCTGGATTTCTCCACGGCGGTCACGGGCACGTTGTTCTTCTGCCCATCCATGGAATTTCTCGACGATCTTCCTCCTGCCCGGGAGGACCTCGATGTCGCCACCGGATCGAATGCACCGACCGCCGGAGACGGATCCCTCGGAATCGGCCCTCTCAGAAGGAGTTCAACGCTGTGAACAACTTGTATCGCGAACTTGCCCCGATCACGGACGCGGCGTGGGCCGAGATAGAGGAAGAGGCCGGCCGCACGTTCAAACGGCATGTCGCCGGTCGCACCGTCGTGGACTTCTCCGGTCCGCACGGCACCGATTTCGCGGCGGTCGGTCTCGGCCGTACCAGCGAGATCGATGCGCCGGCAGACGGGGTGCGGGCGCGGCAGCACCGTGTGGCGTCCGTCGTCGAACTGCGTGTGTCGTTCACGCTCTCGCGTGAGGAGCTCGACAATGTCGAGCGCGGCGCCCACGACGTCGATCTCGACGCCGTGAAGGAGCTGCCAAGAAGATCGCGTTCGCGGAGGACCGCGCGATCTTCGAAGGCTACGCGGCCGCGGGGATCGAGGGCATTCGTGCGTCGTCGACGAACGCTCCACTGCACCTGCCCGAGGATCCGCGCGACATTCCGGAGACCATCAGCCTGGCACTGTCGGAGCTGCGCCTCGCCGGTGTGGGTGGCCCGTACTCGGTGCTGCTGAGTGCCGATGCGTTCACCAAGGTCAGCGAGACCTCCGACCACGGCTACCCCATCCGCGAGCAGATCCGTCGCCTCATCGACGGCGACATCATCTGGCGCCGGCGATCGACGGCGCGTTCGTCATGACCACCCGCGGAGGCGACTACGACCTACAGGTCGGCCAGGACCTGTCGATCGGTTACCTGTCGCACGACGCCGACAGCGTGCAGTTGTACTTCCAGGAGACCCTGACGTTCCTCGTGTACACGGGCGAGGCCTCGGTCGCCTGCTCCCGCAGAGCTGAAGCTCCGGCCGGCCGGCGGGGCGAACACCTGCCGGTCCGGGCGTCTGTCAGGGCTGCGTCTGCTGGTGGGGCGCCGTCCGGTTCAGAGCGGCGACGTTGATGCGCGTGAGCACCGGTGTAGTTCCTCGAGCTCCGAGATGTCCACGCCGAGTGCAGCAACGACCTGTCCTGGCACGGATTCGGCGGCGTTCCGCAGGTCGCGACCGGCGTCCGTCAAATCGACGTCGAGTCGCCGTTCGTCGACAGAGCTTCGGGCGCGGGTGATCAGTCCGAGCGTCTCGAGTCGCTTGAGCAGTGGAGACAGTGTCGGTGAGTCGAGTTGAAGGAGTGCGCCGATGTCCTTGACCGCCAGCGGCGCTGCTCCCACAGTGCCAGCATGACGAGGTACTGAGGGTGAGTCAGTCCCAGTGGTTCGAGGATCGGCCGGTAGACCGCGAGCACCGCGCGGTTCGCCACCGATAGTGCGAAACACACCTGACGGTCGAGGGCGAGGGGGTCGTCGTCGAATGAGGCCTGTGAAGGGGGATGCCGACGCTCATGCGACCACAGTACCGAATCGATCGTGCATCAATGGATCGTGGGCGATTCGGTTCGTCTCCGATCTGCTTCATGGCTGATGTACCCGGTCGTAGTACGCCGGAACATCGCTCGCGACGCCCACGTCCGGAAGTTCAGGTCTACCGGCGCATCGAGCCACCGCTGTGCCTGCGCTCGCAACACCGGAGCGGGAGGGAGGAGTCGGACCCGCCCGTCTGTGCAGTAGTGGCCTGAAACGAGTGGTCGGATTTCAGGGCTGGTAGTCGGGGTATTTCGTGTGGAGTTCCAGATAGCCCGTGACGTTGTCCCGGAGCCAGTCCTCGCCGTCGCCGGGGGTGCGTCCGTCGCACACCGCGTCGCCTTCGATGCAGACTCGCTGGACGGCGATGGCGCCGAAGTCGTGTCGCCCGCCGCCGAGCGTGACGCCGGGAACGACGGGCCCGGGAAGAGGGTTTCGACGCCGCGGGTGTCGCGCGGGTCCGAGTAGAGGATGCCGCTGATCCGGTCGGGTGGGACGGATCCGTCGGCCGCGATCTCGGCGAGGACGTCGCCGGCGATCGAGGCGCCCTGTGAGTAGCCGACGATCAACAGATCGGTGTCGGGGCAGGTGCTGTGTCGAGCGGTGATGGTCTCGCGGAGTCGCTGGTGACCGATCTGCTTGGATCTGTCGTAGGCGATGGCGCCGTCGTCGTCGATGCCGTCGCCGTCGTCGCTGGAGCCGGTACCGGGCATCGGTACGACCACCGCCGGGTAGCGGATGTGTTCGACGACAGTGCCGGGTTCCTCGTAGCGCGCGGAGATCTCGGCGAGCGGCGACTCCGGGTCGATCGAGTCCGGAGTGCTGAAGCCTTGGTGCCGTCGACCGCGAGGACATAGCGGTCGGGGCAGGGGCGCACCTCGTCTGCAGTAGCAGTGGGCGCGGTGGCCAGCGCAGTCCCTGCGGTGGTGATCAGGCCGGCGGCGAACAGGCTGAGAACGCGGGTGTATGTGCGAGTGGTCCGGGGCATGCGCAGTTCTCCTGGTAGGCCCCCGACAGGCGATGATCGAACTCGATACTAGCGAATGCCCGGCCGGTCCGGGTGTCTATTTTGTCGCGTTCGTAGTGAAGGTGATCACACCGAGTCCGGTGGTAGTCCGGTCATCCGGAGGGTGAGGTTGAGCCGCCCCCGAGTCATTCCGAGATCGGGCGGGCAGGTATCCGGAAATACCGACGGCACACCGTGATACGCAAATCTGGACGGCCCCCCGAACACGAAGAGATCCCCGGACTCGAGCCGTATGTCGGTGTAGGGCCGGCCTCGGGTCTCGCAGTTTCCGAATCGGAAGACGCATGCGTCGCCGAGGCTCAGCGACACGATCGGTTCGGCGATGCGTTCGTCCTTGTCCTGGTGCATCCCCATCCGGCGTCGGCGTCGTAGAAATTGATCAGGGCGGTGTCCGGCTCGTAATCGTCGGCCGGGTAGGAGTACGCGTCGGCGACCGCTCGTCGGCCGAGATCGGCGAGCCAGCGGGGGAGGGGTGCGACGGGCGCGTCGTCGACGTCCACCGCCCGGCGCGTGTAGCGGTACGGTGACCAGTGCCATCCCAGGCAGACCGTCTGCACCGACATGACCCCACCTCCGGGGAGTGCGGTGTGTCGCATGGGGGCCGGGCCTCGTGCCCACTTCGCGGCACG
>BBEG01000375.1 GCA_001312645.1 Rhodococcus sp. JCM 9791 | reverse complement strand
CACGGCGAGCGGATCCACCGGTGCTGTGCCGTCGACAGGCACTGTGCCTGGACCGGCGCGGGGACCCGGCTTCCGGCAACGGTGCGGTGCCCTCGGTCGAGATGGTGCCTTCGGTGGCGCCTGTCGCGGGAACCTCGGTCGACGATGTGGTGGCCGTGGTCGTCGTGGTCTCGGCCGCGAGAACCTCGTCGTGTGCGATACCGAGCTTCGCGGTGTTCGGGTCGACGTCGGTCTTCACGGGCTCACCGTTCTTCGCCTGCTCGGCGAGGTGGGTCAGCCATGCAGCCGCGTACTCGGCGGAGGTCAACGGCTTGCCTTCACCGTTGTCGCGCCAGTAGTCGAAATGGTGCCCGGTGTCGGGACCGAGGGTCTGCTGATACGGATCGCTCAGCGCCACCTGGAGAGTGTTCTGGTTGTCCTCGATGAAACCGACCACCTCCTTGAACAGCTTCTCCGGCAGGTATGCCAGGTTCGCGAGACGGTCGGCCGGGATGGGCTCCTCGGTGTCGCCTGCTGAAACATTCTTCACCGCAGGGTCGTTCGGAACGTACGCCGGATCCGACACCTTGATCAGCACGTCGAGGAACGTCTCGTCCGATCGCATCCACTCGTCGTTCGACGAGATGTCCGCGAGGGCCGCGAGGGCCACCCCGCTGAGCACCTGGGCAACGTTCATACCGGTTTCCGGTGTGAGGCCGTCACGCTGCATGGCATCGATGTTGAGCTGACGTCCGACGTTGATCGCAAGCTGCAGGAGCGCGATGTTCTCGGGCGCCGAGCACGTCAGGTCGCCTTCGGAGCAGAACGACGCGACCTTTCCGTCGAGTGCACCGAAACCGCCGCCGGTGTCGGGCAGCGCACCGCTTCCGGAGGCGCTGTCCTTCCCGTCCTGATACACCTGGTCGAATCCGTCCGGATTGCCGTACTCGTTCTCAGCACCCGGGAATGGTCCCTCACCCGCGCCGCGGCCGCGTCGGCGAGGATCACGACGCGACCACGGAATCGGGATCGATGATGTCGTACGAGCCGTCGTCGTTCGGTTTCTGGTTGCCGATCTCCTGAGCGGCCCGCCGAGCGACGTCCGCGCCCTGGCTGTAGCCGACGATGGCGAACTTCGTGTCGGGGCACGAGACCTGAATGGCCTGGATGATCGTCTTGGTGTTCTCGACGCCGCCGTTGACGGCTTCCTCGTAGGAGTCCATGTGTGCCGGGTAGTCGACGTAGACCGCCGCGTAGGACTCGTCGCCCACAGTGTTCCGCGGTGCGTTGACGACCGGGTCGACCCAGTGGCTGTGGTAGTCGTCCGACAGCGCTGCCGGCAGTACGGTTCCGTCCGGCGTGACCAGCATCTTGCTCTGGTCGCGCGGCGCGTCGCCTCTGCCACCGAGTGAGATGGTCACCATGTCGTAGCAGTCCTGCGTCGACGCGACGAGTGCCGGATCGGCAGTGGTAGGCACGGTCGGCTGGGCCACAGCGACCGCGACGATGGCCGCGACGCCGAGCGTGACAGGAGCCAGTACGCCGGCGAGGATCCGGCGTCGGGACGACGAGTTATGAGTTGCCATGGGCAATTACCATTCCGTTCACACCATTCGGAAAATCCGGGCGGGAATTACGAGCGGGTCACCACACACGTCGCAGGAACTTACTGCCGCGTTACATATCGATGATTGTTCGCAGAAAATGGTGGGCAGAACATTCGGGGTGTATGACGTCGTCGAAGGTTTCGGCCGGTGATCGGGCGCCGGTCGTCGGGCTGGTCGTTCGGACAGGTCGGTCCAGTACTTCGAACAGGTTCGGAGAGTCGCGGCGGTGGATAGGGTCGTGGGGGAGACCGATCAGGGTTCCGCCACAGTCACGAAGGAGACATCACCATGTCGCAGACAGTCCGGGGAGTTGTTGCACGCGCGAAGGGTGCTCCCGTCGAGGTCGTGCCCATCGTCATTCCGGATCCGGGACCGGGTGAGGTCGTCGTCGCGATCGCCGCGTGCGGCGTGTGCCACACCGACCTGCACTACCGCGAGGGCGGGATCAACGACGAGTTCCCGTTCCTGCTCGGTCACGAAGCGGCCGGCGTCGTCGAATCCGTCGGCGCGGGTGTCGACTCGGTGAATGTGGGCGACTTCGTCGTCCTGAACTGGCGCGCGGTGTGCGGTCAGTGTCGCGCCTGCAAGCGTGGCCAACCGCAGTATTGTTTCTCGACGTTCAACGCCACCCAGAAGATGACCCTCGAGGACGGCACCGAACTGTCGCCCGCGCTGGGCATCGGCGCGTTCGCCGACAAGACGCTGGTCCACGCGGGTCAGTGCACCAAGGTGGACCCGACCGCCGATCCCGCGGTCGTGGGACTGCTCGGCTGCGGTGTGATGGCCGGACTGGGTGCCGCAGTGAACACCGGCGGAATCACGCGCGGCCAGTCCGTCGCAGTGATCGGCTGCGGCGGTGTCGGCGACGCCGCGATCATGGGTGCACGGCTCGCGGGTGCCGGCACGATCATCGCCGTCGACCGCGACGACAAGAAGCTCGCGTGGGCCACCGACCTCGGTGCCACCCACGTGATCAACTCGACCAGTGTCGACCCGGTAGAGCGAATCCAGGAGATCACCGGCGGCTTCGGCGCCGATGTCGTCATCGACGCGGTCGGCCGCCCCGAAACCTACAAACAGGCGTTCTACGCCCGCGACCTCGCAGGTACGGTTGTCCTCGTCGGTGTGCCGACCCCCGACATGACCCTCGAACTGCCGCTGATCGACTTCTTCTCGCACGGCGGGTCGCTCAAGAGTTCCTGGTACGGCGACTGCCTGCCCGAGCGCGACTTCCCGACCTACGTCGATCTCTACCAGCAGGGTCGTCTTCCGCTCGAGAAGTTCGTCACCGAGCGCATCGGCATCGACGACGTCGAGAAGGCGTTCGACACGATGCACCGCGGTGAAGTTCTGCGTTCGGTGGTGGTGTTGTGAGCGCCACGAGCCCCATCAGGGTCGATCGGGTCGTCACGTCGGGTGTGTTCGCGCTCGACGGCGGCGAATGGGACGTCGACAACAACATCTGGCTCGTCGGCAACGACGACGAGGTAGTGGTGATCGACGCCGCGCACACCGCGCAGCCGATCATCGACGCGTCGGCAACCGCCGGGTCGTGGCGATCGTGTGCACGCACGCGCACAACGACCACATCACGGTGCGCCCGAGCTGTCCGAGAAGCTCGACGCGCCGATCCTGCTGAACCCGGCCGACAACATGCTGTGGGAAGCCACTCACCCGGGGGTCGCGCACGGCACGCTCGAGGACGGCGACCGAATCAAGGTTGCAGGTACGGACATCCAGGCGATCGCGACGCCCGGCCATTCGCCGGGCTCGACCTGCCTGTACGTGCCGGAGGCCGGGGAGCTGTTCACCGGCGACACCCTGTTCTCGGGTGGGCCCGGCGCGACCGGACGCTCGTTCTCGGACTTCCCGACGATCATCGGGTCGATCCGCGACAAACTGTTCGTCCTGCCGGCGGAGACGACCGTGCACACCGGCACGGCGACGGCACCACCCTCGGTACCGAATCGCCGCATCTCGAGGAGTGGATCAAGAGAGGTAGCTGACACCCCGGTGCACGGTTCCGGTAGCACCCGCTACCGGAACCGCGCACCGGTGCGTCGAGGGCGGGTGCCACGGCCGCTGCGAGCACGTCCTAGCATGGGTTGCCCAGGTGAACGACCGTCGAGGAGGAGCATGTGGCGAAACGGAAGATTCCGGTCGTCGTTGTTGCCGGCTTCCTCGGGTCGGGAAAGACCACGTTGCTCAACCACCTGTTGCGCAACACACGTGGCGCTCGTATCGGGGTGATAGTCAACGACTTCGGTTCGGTCAACATCGACTCGATGATGGTCGCGGGCCAGGTCGACTCCATGGTGTCCCTCAGCAACGGATGCCTGTGCTGCGCGGTCGACGTCAGCGACATGGACGCGATGCTCGACAAACTCGCGCACTCGAAATCCGAACTCGACGTCATCGTCGTCGAAGCGAGCGGGCTGGCCGAACCGCGCAACATGATCCGGCTCGTCGTGAGCTCGGAGAACGAGCACATCACCTACGGCGGACTGGTGCTCGTCGTCGACGCATACGAGTACGACACGACGCGGGAGCGGCATCCCGAACTCGACCAGCACGTCGCGATGGCCGATCTGATTCTGCTCAACAAGACCGATCGCGTCGACACCGACACCCACGACGACCTGCTCGGTCGCCTGTGCGGACTCAATGCACGCGCGGCGGTGGTCTCGACCGATCACGGTCGGGTCGACCCAGGTCTGCTGTTCGATTTCCCCGAGCGCGCCGAGCCGCAGCCGGGCGAACAGCTGACCCTCGACGACCTGCTGCGCGACCACGACGAGCACGACCATCGGCACCTGCATGACGGGTACGACTCGATCACGTTCGAAAGCGACGCACCACTGCATCCGCGCGCGCTCGTGGATCTTCTGGAGAATCAGCCGCAGGAGTCTTCCGGATCAAGGGCTATGTGACAGTCGCCGCGGGACTGCGCTCGACGAGATATCTGTTGCAGACGGTCGGCGATCACATCCGATTCGAACCACCCGGTCGCGGCGACGACGCTCCGGGTACCACCCGGCTCGTCGTCATCGGCGCCGATCTGGATTCGGACGCCGTGCGCGAGCAGCTGGATCGGTGCGTGGCGGGTGAACCGGTGTCGGCGGACGCGATGTACGCCGTCCACCGGTTCACGCCACGCTGAAGAACTCTCCTACGTGGGTGCCTGACCAACGTGCAGCGGAGCTGCGGTGTCTGACGTGCAGCGGAGTGCGGTGTCTAACGCGCAGCG
>BBEG01000374.1 GCA_001312645.1 Rhodococcus sp. JCM 9791 | reverse complement strand
CGCCATCCGTCGGGAACGTCCCACGGATCGGAGGTGTCGTCGGGCCAGTGCTGCAACCAGCGGAGCACTGCTGCGGCAACGAGCGCGGCATCGGAGGTCTCGGGCGCGGTGTAGTCGCCGAGACGCCGATCGAGCAGCCCGGTGTCGAGCGCACCGGCCACCACCTCGGGATCGGCCAGCAGGAACCGTGCGAAATCGATGTTGGTGACCACCCCGAGCACCGCGGTGTCGGCGAGGGCGCGGTCGAGGCGCCGCAGAGCACCGGCGCGATCGTCGGCGTGCGCGATGACCTTGGCAAGCATCGGGTCGTAGTCGCTTCCGACGACAGTGCCCGGTTGCAGACCGGAGTCGACTCGCACGCCGGGACCATACGCTTCGACCACGTCGCGACGGTGCCGCCGGTGGGCAGGAACCGCGACCGGGATCCTCCGCGTAGACGCGGGCTTCGATGGCGTGGCCGGTGAGGGTGACGTCCTCCTGCGTGAACCCGAGGGGCTCACCCGCGGCGATCCGCACCTGCCATTCGACGAGGTCGAGGCCCGTGACCATCTCGGTGACGGGGTGTTCGACCTGCAGGCGGGTGTTCATCTCCATGAAGAAGAACTCGTCGGGCTCGTCGGCGGAGACGATGAATTCCACGGTGCCGGCGCCGGTGTAGTCGACGCTGCGCGCAGTGTTGCAGGCTGCTTCACCGATGCGGGCGCGGGTGGCCTCGTCGAGCAGCGGCGACGGCGCTTCCTCGATGACCTTCTGGTGGCGACGCTGCAGGCTGCATTCGCGTTCGCCGAGGTGGACGACGTTGCCGTGACTGTCGGCGAGGATCTGCACCTCGATGTGGCGCGGGCGCAGAACGAAACGCTCGAGAAACAGCGTGTCGTCGCCGAACGACGCCGCGGCTTCGCGACGTGCGGAGACCAAGGCGTCGGGAAGGTCGGCGGGATCGTGCACGAGCCGCATGCCCTTGCCGCCACCGCCGGCCGACGGCTTGACCAGCACCGGGTAGCCGACTTCGGCGGCACCGGCGATCAGTTCGTCGTCGGTCAGGCCCGGTCGCGAGATACCCGGAACGACAGGGACTCCGAACTCCGAGACCGCGGCCTTCGCGGTGATCTTGTCTCCCATGGTCTCGATCGCATGCGCGGACGGGCCGAGGAATGCGATACCGGCCGTGGCACACGCGGCAGCGAAAGCCGAGTTCTCCGACAGGATCCGTAACCCGGGTGGATGGCCTGCGCGCCGGTCTCGACCGCCGCGGCGATGACCTTGTCGATCACCAGGTAGCTCTCGCGAGCCGCGGCGGGGCCGAGGAGTACGGCGGTGTCGGCTTCGCGCACGTGTCGGGCGTCGCGGTCGGCCTCACTGAACACTGCGACGGAGCGGATGCCCATCGACCGCAGTGTGCGGATGACGCGGACGGCGATCTCTCCGCGGTTGGCTACCAGTACTGTATCGATGCGTTTCGTGTCACTCATGTCGCTCACATCCGGAAGACGCCGTAGGAGACCGGCTCGAGCGGCGCGTTCGCGCACGTCGACAGTGCCAGTCCGAGAACTTTTCTGGTGTCGGCGGGGTCGATGATTCCGTCGTCCCACAACCGAGCAGTGGAGTAGTAGGGGTTGCCCTGGTCTTCGTACTGCTCGCGGATCGGAGCCTTGAACGCTTCTTCGTCCTCGGCCGACCACGGCTTGCCCGAGGCGTCGAGCTGGTCGGAACGCACGGTTGCAAGGACCGATGCGGCCTGCTCGCCGCCCATCACCGAGATGCGGGCATTGGGCCACATCCACAGGAAGCGAGGCGAATACGCGCGCCCGCACATCGAGTAGTTGCCGGCGCCGTAGGAACCGCCGACGACGACGGTGAGCTTGGGAACGCGCGCGCAGGCGACGGCGGTGACCATCTTCGCGCCGTGCTTGGCGATGCCGGCAGCCTCGTAGTCGCGGCCGACCATGAATCCGGAGATGTTCTGCAGGAACAGCAGCGGGACGGAGCGCTTGTCGCACAGCTCGATGAAATGCGCTCCCTTGAGGCAGATTCACCGAAGAGAACGCCGTTGTTGGCGATGATGCCGACGGGATGTCCGTGGATGCGCGCGAATCCGGTGACCAGAGTCTTGCCGTACTCGGCCTTGAACTCGTGGAAGCTGGAGCCATCGACCACTCGCGAGATGACCTCGCGCACATCGTACGGAGTGCGCGAATCGGTGGGGACGACGTCGTAGAGCTCGGCGGGGTCGGCGTCAGGTGGGGCGGTCGGTGCGACGTCCCACGGGCGCGGGGTACGCGGCCCCAACGTCGAGACGATGTTGCGCACGATACGCAGTGCGTCGCGATCGTCTTCGGCGAGGTGGTCGGTGACGCCGGAGATCTTCGAATGCAGGTCGCCGCCACCGAGTTCTTCGGCCGTGACGACCTCGCCGGTCGCGGCCTTCACCAGCGGAGGGCCGCCGAGGAAGATGGTGCCCTGGTTGCGGACGATCACGGCCTCGTCACTCATCGCGGGTACGTAGGCGCCACCGGCGGTGCACGAGCCGAGGACCGCCGCGATCTGCGGGATCCCCTGCGCGCTCATCGTCGCCTGGTTGTAGAAGATGCGGCCGAAATGCTCGCGATCGGGGAAGACCTCGTCCTGCCGGGGTAGGAAAGCGCCGCCGGAGTCGACGAGGTAGATGCACGGCAGGTTGTTCTGCAGCGCGACTTCCTGCGCGCGCAGGTGCTTCTTGACGGTGATCGGGTAGTAGGTGCCGCCCTTGACGGTGGCGTCGTTCGCGACGATCACGCACTCACGACCGGCGACGCGGCCGATACCGGTGATGACGCCGGCGCGGGGCACTCGTCGTCGTACATGCCGTTCGCCGCGAGCGGGGACAGTTCGAGGAACGGGCTCCCGGTGTCGAGAAGCTCGTCGACGCGGTCGCGGGGGAGCAGCTTCCCTCGCGCGACGTGGCGTTCGCGGGACTTTTCGTTGCCTCCGAGGGAGGCGGCAGCGAGTTTCTCCCGAAGGCCTCTGACCAATTGTTCATGCTGGTCACGGCTGGTTTGCGAGAGCGCGTGAGCGGTTGTCACGGTTACCATCCTCGGTTGATTGACCTAATCACCATTAACTGAAAAGCTAGGTTAGTTACCATTAACCGAGTTGTCCATACCCGAGTTGTTCCCATCCAGACGAGTGGAGTGTCCGCCATGAACCAGGCCGTCGAAGGGGAGGCCCTCGAGATGGATTCCGTCGCACGCACGCCACGGTCGCAGGCCAAGGCCGAGCGTCGGCGGCAACTGCTCGTCGCCGCAGCACGCCTGATCGCCGAACGCGGTTTCACCGGCGTGCGCCTCGAGGATCTCGGTGCTGCCGTCGGCATCAGCGGGCCCGCCGTCTACCGGCATTTCCCCAACAAGGACGCGCTGCTGGTCGAGATCCTCGTCGACATCAGCCGGCGCCTGTTCGCCGGCGGCACCGCGGTCGAGGAGAGCACTTCCGACCCCCACGAGACACTCGAAGGCCTCGTCGACTTCCACCTCGACTTTGCGCTGGGGGAACAGGACCTCATCCGCGTCCAGGATCGCGAACTGCACTCACTCACCGAGGAGGGCCGGCGCCAGGTCCGCACCCTGCAGCGCCGCTACGTCGAGATCTGGGTGGGCGTGCTGTGCCGCATCGATCCGGCACTCGCCGAATCCGACGCGCGCACCATAGCGCATGCGACGTTCGGGCTCATCAACTCCACACCACACAGCGCCGATCCGCGCTCACCGCACAGCACCCGCACCGTACTGCGGCGGATGGCGCTCGCAGCACTCGATTCCACACACGACGCCGAGTAGGACAAGGACACGACATGGCGTACTTCGAACGCACCGGATCGAATTCCTTCCGCGCAACCGAGCATGTGGGTGGCGCATGGAACATCGAGGAACAACACATTGCACCCGCATTCGGGCTTCTCGCGCACGTCGTCGAATGCGACCGTGACGCGCGGCGCAGCGATGGGCTGGTGATCGGTCGCCTGTCGTACGACATCCTCGGAGTCCTGCCGATCGGCGACATGGACGTCGAAGTGACGGTGCTACGCCCCGGTCGCACCATCGAACTCGTCGAAGCCGTGCTCAGCCACGGGGGGCGCGCCGCCGTGCGACTGCGGGCGTGGCTGATGACTCCTGGCGCCACCGACGCCTCGAAGCGTCCTCCCTGCAGCGCATCGCACCACCCGAAAGTCACGAGCGTGGGATGCCACGGAGGTGTGGCCGGGCGGTTTCATCGAATCCGTCGAAGTGCGGCGCAATCAGGTCGAGCCAGGACGTGCCTCATTCTGGGTGCGCAGTCCGATTCCGCTGCTCGCAGACGAGAAGGTCAGCGACCTCGCGCACACCGTCCGACTCTTCGACATCTCCAACGGCATGACGGTGCGTGCCGACCCGAAGAGCGTCACCTTCCCCAACCTCGATCTCACCGCGCACGTATTCACGCAGCCGCAAGGGGAATGGGTCGGCTTCGACACCACCGTGTCGTTCGGCGCAGGCGGTATCGGCCTGACCAGCAGCGTCCTGCACGACACCTACGGCCCGATCGGCACGATGTCTCAGATCCTCACGGTGCGCCCCAACTGAACTCTGCTCCACACCACTGACTCCCGTACCGTCGGATCGACGATCTTGTACGACGCGACAAGGAGAACCGAGTGAGCAGGACCGCAGTACGCGACCTCTCGCGCCCTCGGCTGTGGCGGGCAGTCCTGCTCTGGATCGTCGTGTGGGCGGTGTGTGGGCTCGCCGCCCCGATCGTGCAGGACGCGACCGGCCTGTCCACGGATGTGCTGGCGCTGGTCATGCTGGCGCCTGCACTCGCG
>BBEG01000373.1 GCA_001312645.1 Rhodococcus sp. JCM 9791 | reverse complement strand
AGTCGCGGGATCGGCGCAGCACCCGAACGGCGAGCGAGGGCGCGATCAGCGGCTTCGCGACCCTCTGCACCGATTCGTTATCCAGCACTCCGCCGACCACCGTCGCCAAGCTCGCAGCCGCGAACACGGCGTGCTCGACGCCCCACTTGTTCCGAGTGAACCAACCATGGGCGCACAGTACCGTGCGCTGTGCGTCAACAGCGATGCGCGCTCCGGGACGGGGTGGCGCGCAGGAACACCGGTGACGGGAAACCGCCTGCCTCGGCTGCCGCAGTCACGGACGCTTCGATCCTCGGGACATCGTCGTTCTCGCACAACGCAATTGCCGATCCCCCGAAACCTCCCCCGACCATGCGCGCTCCGAGCGCACCCGCCGCGGTCGCAGCGTCGACAGCGCTGTCGAGTTCAGCGCAACTGACCTCGAAATCGTCGCGCAGAGACCGATGCGACGCGTCGAGCAGCGGACCGAGGTCGTGCACGCGGCCGGATCGCAGTGCGTCGGCAGCTGTGTGGACACGTTCGATCTCGGTGACCACGTGTCGCGCGCGACGCCGCAGTATCGGGTCGTCCAGTGCGGAAACGGAGTCCACCTCACGTAGAGGACTGCCCAGCAACCGGGCCGCATCCTCGACGGCGGCCCGCCTCGAACCGTACCGCCCGTCGACGAGACGGTGCCCCGTCCCGGTATCGACGACCAACACCGTGAGGCCCGCTGCCGCCGTGTCGACAGGGATGTGTTCGACGTGCCCGTCGGCGCAGTCGAGCAGCAACGCGTGACCGGCTCTGCCGCGCAGGGCGATCTGCTGATCCATGCCGCCCGTGGGTGCACCCACGTAGTCGTTCTCCGCGCGCATGCACGCCCTGGCGAGAACATTTCGTCCGTCGTCGTCGACGGGCAGCCCGCACAGGCCGGCGAGCGCCAGCGCCACGGATGCCTCGAGCGCAGCGGACGACGAGAGCCCCGCCCCGACCGGAACCTCCGACGCGATCACGATGTCGGCTCCGTGGAAATCGGGTGGGTCGAGCGCCCAGACCACACCGGCGACGTACGCAGCCCATCCGTCGACACGGTCGCCCAGCGCGACGTCGACGACGTCGAATCCCATGCTGTACATACGAAGCCGCCCATCGATGCGACGGCGCACCGCAGCCGCAGTGACCTGAGGAATCGCCATCGGCAAGCACACTCCGCCCGCGTAGTCGACATGCTCACCGATCAGGTTGACACGACCGGGCGCACACCAGGTGCCGTCGGGGTTGCCCCCGAACACCGTCGTGAACGCGCGCGGCGCGTCGTCGCACGCCGCGCCGTCGGGAACAGTCACGGCGCGAGCTCGCGTAGTCGTTCTGCGATGCGCTCGGGTGTCGTGTCGCTGATCCACGCACCCATTGCCGATTCGGATCCCGCCAGGTATTTGAGCTTGTCGGGTGCACGTCGCAGCGAGAATATCTGGCAGAACAACCGGCTGTGCTCGCGTCCGTCCCCGACAGGGGCCTGATGCCACGCTGCGATGTACGGGACCCGGTCCAGTCCCTCGAAGAACCGGTCGATGCGTCCGAGCAGACCCCGGTAGGCGAGCGCGAGTTCGTCGCGTTCGGCGTCGACGAGCGCGGTCAGATCGGGGACGTCGCGATGCGGCACGAGGTGCACCTCGATCGGCCACCGCGCCGCGGCGGGAACGTACGCGGTCCACCATTCACCCGACCACACGACGCGGGTTCCGCTGCGACGTTCGGCATCGAGAATGTCGCGTTGGAGAGACCGGCCCGTACTCTCGAGATGGTCGCGGGCGCGGGCGAGCAGCATCTGCGACCGCGGCGGGAGGAACGGGTACGCGTAGATCTGGCCGTGCGGATGTTCCAGTGTCACACCGATTTCGACGCCGCGGTTCTCGAAGCAGAACACCTGCTGCACACCCGGCAGCGACGACAGCGCCGCCGTGCGGGACGCGAGGACGTCGATGACGGTGCGGGCACGTGCCGCAGGAAGGTCGGCGAAGCGGGCGTCATGGTCTGCGGTGAAGGCAATCACTTCGCAGCGGCCACCGGCCGAGCCGTCGACCGAGGAGAGCGCCGGGAAACGATTCTCGAACACCACGACGTCGTAGTCGTCTGTGGGGATTTCGGTGGAGGCGCGGGTCGGGTCGGGCAGAGTGGGCAGTCCGCGACCGAGGGCAGGAACGTGCGGTCCATGCGGTGCGCGGCGAACGTCACCGGTTCCCCGGTGAGCGGGTCGATACGGACCTCCGACGTCGCCACGACCGCCGGAAGTTCACGACGGTCGTGTGCGACACGGGTGGCTGCTCCCCCGACGTACGGTTCGGTGTCGTCGAAGAAGATCAGTTCGCGACCGTCCGCAAGTTGTGTGACGGTCTGCCGCACCCGTGGGGTCACGATGTCAGGAGTTGTCGAGGCCCAGGTCGGCGAGGCCGAGCAGCGACCGGTATTCGACGCCTTCCGCGGCAATGACCTCGTCGGCTCCGGTAGCGCGGTCGACGACCGTTGCCACGCCCACGACGATCGCTCCCGCGTCGCGCAGGGCCTTGACGGCGGTGAGCGGAGAGTTGCCGGTGGTCGTGGTGTCCTCGACGACGAGCACGCGCTTGCCGACGACATCGGGGCCTTCGATCTGCCGCTGCATGCCGTGGGCCTTGGCGGCCTTGCGGACGACGAATGCGTCGATCGGGCGTCCGGGTGCGTGCATGACGGCCATGGCGACCGGGTCGGCGCCCATGGTGAGCCCACCGACCGCGTCGAAGTCCCAGTCGGAGACGAGTTCGCGCAGAAGCGAGCCGATGAGCGGTGCTGCGCGATGATGCAGGGTCGCGCGACGCAGGTCGACGTAGTAGTCGGCTTCCTTGCCCGACGACAAGGTCACCTTGCCGTGCACTACTGCCAGCTCACGTACCAGTGCAGCCAGTTCGTCGCGGTCGCTCATCGCACATCCTCACCGTCGTCTCGGTCACCGCCGGTGGCGGAACCGGCGCGAACGAGCCTAGTCGCTGCCGGTGGGTTCTCAGGCGGCGGCGGTCCCCGAGTCGTTCTCGTCGCTCTTGTCGACGGTGGACGCCTGCAGTTCGGTCTGATCCTCGGCCGCCGGAGTGTCGGTCGCAGCCAGTCCTGCCGGAACCTCGAACACTGCGACGGCTCGCACTCCGGCCAACGTCGCGAACAGCGACGTCGGGAACCTCGACACCTGGGAGTTGAGTGTGCCTGCGAGGTCGTTGTGGACACGGACCGCGCCGGCGATGCGCTGCTCGCGGGTCTGCAGTTCGCGGGCGACGCGGATGAACGGCCAGTGGTTGACTCCGTCGAGGACCCCGATGAGTTCGTGCAACGCGGCCGACAACGCGTTTTCGGTGGCCGCGCGTTCGGGGAGGTCGAGACGTTGGTCGCGCATCGCGATGGCGAGGGAACGTGCTCCCACGACCGGGCTGATGCGGCTGCGTTCGACGCCGGCACCCGCCGACGCCGCGATGAGCGCAGGGATCAGATCGTAGCGATCATCGAGTTCGTTCAGCAGCAGATGCAGGCCGTCTCTGCGTCGGGTGCGAAGCGTCCGCAAGCGGCGCATCCCCAGCCGTATCCAGAGCAGCGCAACGGCCACCACTGCCACAACTATCACCAGAGCCACAGGTGTCACGGCGAGAAATGTACAGACCGCGATCGGTTCGCACGACGAAGGATCCGGCGTGTCATCTCGGGCGTGTCCGTACCGTGACCTGACGCGCGGTTCAGCGATGCGCGGAGGGGCGTCCCGGGTCGTGGAAGCTGCGATCGACGTTGTCAGGATCGACCACGGGCGGGAGGACGTGCAGGATGCCCGACAGGCGCGCCACCGTCTCGATCGCCGCATCCCATTCGCGTCCGTTGCTTCCCACCGGGATCGAACCGAGCGTCCACGGGCCCTCGCTCCACAGCATCTGGATGTGCTCGGGGATCGACTGGGTGAACGTGACCATCCGCTGGTCGCACACACGACGTGCGATCTCGAGGTCGGTGGAGAACACGATGCGCGGGCCGATCGACCCGAGCAGATTCATGTCGGAATCCTTCGGCGGAGGCGTCGACTTGAGCCGCAGATCGACGTCGACGTCGGACCCGACCTTGCGGCGTACCGCGATGATCGTGGCTGTTTCCTCGATGTCGAACAGGATGAATTCCTCACCCCGACGGACCCCACGCACAACGTCGATCGCGCCCAGGTACTCCTGCTTGGCCAACGCTGCGCGATGCCAGTTGGAGGGCAGTCGCTCGTCGGAGTCGGTGTACTTGTATCCCTGGGCGCGCGCCCAGATCTCCCGCACGCGCCCGGACTGTTCCCTCCGCGTGCGATCGACGTACAGCAGAGCGAGCGCGCCGAGAAGCGCGATCGCCGCCAGACCGAACCACATGAATGTCATCGCGATCAGCCTAGCGTCTTCAGTTGCCCGGGCTGCCGAACGACGGGAGCGACGCGCTGATGACGGTTTCGGCCGTCATCTGTCCGTCCTGGACGGGACTGCCGGTCGCGACGACGGTCGCGCCGACCTCGAGAGCCTCCGGGGACGACCCCTTCAAGGTGATGATCTGGGTGTCCGGGGTGAACAGCACCGTGGTGAGCGACCCACCGATACCACTGAGAGTGATGCTCGTGCCGTCGTTCGCCGTGATCGACCCCACGATGGCGCCGGTCTGGCCGATGACCTCACCGAGCCCGCCGGGAAGCTGGTCGAGCGGCAACGCAGGTGTTCCGTCCGGCTCGCCGGACGGCGGCGGTGTCGTCGTCGGTGCGGGTGGCATCGTGCGGGTCGTCGTCGGACCGGTCGCGGTGGTGTCGGGCTCGTCGCCGCTTCCGCTCAGGAGGTAGCCGACG
>BBEG01000372.1 GCA_001312645.1 Rhodococcus sp. JCM 9791 | reverse complement strand
GCCGGCGCCGGAACTGGCGTGGTCCCGGATGCCCGACAGCCGCATGGCTGCGCCTGCCGCAGCGGCTCCTCCGCCGGTCGCGCTCGAGGTCGACGAAGAGCAGTCCGGAAAGCGACCACGCGGACGGAAGAAGCGCGGCAAGAACACCGACTCAAACGACGAGTTCGCTCGGCAGGCCAAAGCAGCGCGCACGCGCGCCGACCGTGACCGCAAAGCGGTGCGTCTCGAGCTGGTCGGGGTCGAAGGCAACGTCACCCGCACCCGCACGCAGTCCACCGCGTGGTTCGTCCAGCCGCCCGGCCCGTGGAACATGCGCCCGGTGGGCCGGCAGCGCCGCTACATCCAGAACGAAGCCCTGGTACTGGCGAACCTCGCCGAAGCCGGCGTGACCGGACTGCACCGCCGCCTGGTGCGCACCCCGTGGCCGGTGCGCCAGTGGGCCCAATCTCACGACACATGGGCCGAACCGATCCCCGACGTCCCCGGAGCACTGTCGTGGGCGGACTATCTGCGCGGCCAGCAGCACGCACTGCTGTGGGGCAACCCGACCCAGAAGGGCCGCTACTGGGGCGTGGAGCTACCGCCACGTTCGACACTGGCGATCGGGCTCGACACCGTCTCCGAATGGTTGCTTCCCGTCGTCGATGCCCCGCTGGTGGGGCGTGTGGCGAAGATGGTGCGCAGATGGGCGCGCACCGCGTTCCTGGGCGAGCAGAAGGCCATTGCCGATCACCTCGCCACGATCGAGCGCGTCCTGTCGGGCCAAGGTGCGGCTGCTCGGCCTGCCACCGCCGCGCAGATGGATTATCTGTTGCTGCGCTCGGCCTCGCTCGGACTGCCGCTCGATGCCGAGGGTGTGATCTCCGGCGGCGGCGAGTGGGAGCAGTCCGATGTGGCTGCGCTCGAAGACCTCACCGATCTCGCGCTGACTCCCGGAGACGGCTACACCACCGTGCGCGGTCAGGTCGGGGGCCGCGATTACAGCGGTTACGCGATCGTGCTCACGGTCGGGCGTATGGCGCCGCTGCCGATCCCGGAGCGGATGCTGCGTGGCAGGTCATCGGTGACCAGTCCGGTGAACCGCTCGAATGGTCCGAACGCATCCGCCTGAAGACCAAGAATCAGACCGTCAACAAGTTGCGCCGGTTGACCTCGAGCATCGAGGCCCAGTTCGACCACTACACCGTCGAACACGACCAGGTACCGCCCCAGGAACTCGCCGAGCAACACGCACTCGCCCAGCGCGTGATCTCCGACATCGAAGAAGACCACTCGGGTCTGTCGGCGCGCACCGAAGGCTGGTACCGCGTCGTCGTGGTGGGTTCGACACCGGCCGAGGCCAAGGAAAAGGTCTCGATGCTCCAGGAGATGTACGCCCCGCACATCCGCCTCGAACAGGAACACGGCCAGTACCAGCTGTTGCGCGAATTCATGCCCGGCGAACCACTCGCGAACATCGCGCACTGCCGCCGCATGAACGTCGAATCGCTCTCCGCCGGCATGGCCGCGGTCGGCGACCGCATCGGGGACCGCACCGGTGTCGTGATCGGCGAGACCGCCTCGATCGCACCGCGACCGGCGGTGTGGGATCTGTTCGCCGCACACGAGACCAAGGACAAGTCCGGTCTGACACCGATCGTCGCGGTCCCCGGCTCAGGCAAGACGTTCCTCGCAGGAATGCTCCTCTACCAAGCCGTGCGGGCCGGCGCCTACGGTGTGGTGCTCGACCCGTCCGGACCACTCAAAAAACTCGCGCAGCTCCCCGAGTTCCGCGGCATCGCCGAAGTCCAGGCACTGACCGGCCGCACCTCACGCCCGGGTTCGCTCAACCCGTATCGGGTGATCGTCGATCCGCGCCGCGACGACCCCGATTACGAGCCTTCGAGCCCGGATTACGCGGACGATCTCGACCCGGTGGCGGCCGCGCAGTCGCAGTTCGAGGCCGATGTGCGGGCCGCGGCCGCAGAGCGGATCTCCGTGGCGGTGTCGGTCCTGAAGATGATGCTCACCCCTGCGCGGCTCGATCACGAGTGGACCGAGACGGTGCTTCAGACGGCGGCGAACATGGTCGGCGGCGAGCGGCACCACAATTTGCGTGAAGTCCTCGAAGCCATCGCCACGCTCGCCGGCGAGGACGAGAACGTCGACCTGCGGACGTGCGCGAAGAGTGTGTATCAGGACTTGACGATGATGTCCGACCTCGCCGAGGCCCGAGTGTTGTTCCCTGAGCGCGGGACTACCGGAGATACGGACGACGTCGTCAACGATCGCATTCGCCTGACGGTGTTGACGATGCCTGGTCTGCAACTGCCGCCCGAGGGCACCGATCCGTCGCAGTGGACCCCGCAGCAGCGGATGGCCGGGCCGTTGATGCACATGGCCGCGTGGCTGGCCAACCGTCTGGTCTACGAGCTGCCGCGCTACGAGCGCAAGGTGCTGTTCCTCGATGAGAACAAGTACCTCGAGCAGACCGGTGCCGGGCGCACGTTGAACCTGCGCATTGCGCGTGATTCGCGCAAGTACAAGGTCCGCGCGCTGGTGTGCTCGCAGTTGCCGGACGACTATCTCGGTGTCGACGGCACCGATGACAAGTCGGCGCTGACGTATGAGGTGATCCTCGGTGATCTCGGGGGCAACGCTCACGCCATCGCGGGCGCACTGAAGCTGCTGAACCTGCCGGCCGGTGAAGGCTACGAAGCGCTGCTGGCCGACCTCGGTGGCGGCGGCGAGGACACTTTCGATCCGGACACCAGCACCGAGCGTGTGGATCAGGCACGGCGGTTCATCGTGAAGATGGCCGACGACATCGAGTTGATCCGGTCGGACTGGACGCATTTCGTGCATCTGGCGCATGTGTTCGAGGCGTTGGATTCGCGGGCGACCCGCGCTGCGATGGGTGGCGCGTCATGAGCGCGCAGCGGCCCCGGACCGCCCTGAGCGGACAGCACACGTCCCCACGCCGTGTCGGGTGGCGCATCACGAGCCCGCAGCAGCTCGATCCACCATGAGTGGGCAGCCCACGTCCCTGCACCGTGTCGGATGGCGCATCACGAGCCGCAGCCGCCCCGAGCCGCCCTGAACGGGCTGCGCCCTGCCCCGCGCCGTGTCGGGTGGCCTACGGGACTGATAGTGCGTGTTCTGACCGTGCTGATGCTCGCGGCGATCTCACTGATCGGCGTGGGCACCGGCGTAGCCGCGGCCAGCGGATTCGACTGCAAGGAAGTCCCGTCACCGGAGTTCCCCAACGAGACCATCGAGACGACCTTCGACTCGTCCAGCGCCAACCGCGCTCCCCTCGAAACCGGTGGTGGAACCGGATACGAGAGCTACGGGTGGGCCGGCCTGAAATGGCACACCTACGACCTCGGCTGCGGTGAAGACCTGGTCAAAGCCCCCGGCGCAGTCGGTGACACCACCCTGGGCAACACCTTCTTGACGATCGGCAAATCGCTCGCGGCCGCGGCATTCTGGCTCGACGACCAGACCAAGACCGGACAGGGCGCCGCCGAAGCGGGCATCACGCCCGCGATAACGCAGTTCGACCGCATCATCTATTCGATCTCCGACGGCATGAGCGGGGTCTACACACAGTGGCTGGGAATCGCCCTGACAGTGGTCGCCGCGATCGTGCTGTGGAAAGCATTGAAGGCCGACGCTGCCGGAGTCACGAAAACCTCCGCGATCGCCGCCGCCGGGCTGATGCTCGGCGCACTGTTCGTCGGCGCCCCGCAGAAGGCAGTCCAGGTCGCCGACGAGACATTCGGCTCGCTGATCACCGAAACCCAAGATCAGATCTTCTCGGTGCAGTTCGGGAACGGGCCGGGCGGCGGCACACTCACCGGTGGGCCCACCGACCCGAAGAACGTGCTGATCGACAAAGTCTTTCTGCCGGACTGGCGCACAGGCTGGTTCGGCGCCAACTACGACGCCACGGACGCTGCCGGGCTCGGTCCGAAGCTGCGCGATGCGCTGGCCTTCTCGTACGCGGAGCAGGAGCGAGTCAAGAACGATCCGCAAGCCCAGGCCGAGCTGGCCGAGCAGAAGGCCGACAAGTTCCGCGAGATCGTCGATGCCCTCGAATCCGACTACCAGTTGTCCTATTACCAGTTCCAGGGCAAGGACTCCGGGCGCACCTCCACCGGCTTCCTCGGGATGATCAAGCTGGCCCTGCCGTCGATGCTGTGGATCGGTGCCTCTCTGCTGAAGATCACTGCGCTGCTCGCGATCCGGTTCGCCATCCTGTTCGCGCCGCTGTGGGTGCCGCTGGCGCTCGCTGGTGGAGGTTGGCTGGCCCGCATCCTGCGCATGCTCGCCGCCGCTACATGTGGGGCGTGGCCGGCGCGGTCATCGTCGCGCTCTACCTGATGGCGCTCGTACAGCTGTATGTCAACGACGACGGGCAGGTCGACGGCACCTGGCGGCTGTGGTTCATGATCCTGCTGACCGTCGTGTGCTGGGCGATCATGCGCCCGTTCAAACGCATGAGCCAGACCTTCACCCAGAACAGCGCGAGCATGGTCAACCGCAAGGCCCGCAGTGTGAAGCAGTCCATCAAGCGCAAGGCCTTTGCTGCTGCCGGCGCCGCCGCCGGAGTACCCGGCGGCCATCTGATCGCCGAGAAGGCCGCCGACCGGTGGGAACGCCGCACCGGTCGTGGCACCGAGAGCGACGACGGAAGCCATCACCGACCGACGGCGCAGAGCGGACTCCGACCAGGCCCGAGGGCCGCGGGCTCACGAACCGGCGGCAGCAGGCCCTCTCGAAGTCCAGAGTGGAGGCCCGCAAGGAACGCCTCGGCCTCGATGGCTGTTTCGGCGGCCGTCCTGCCGATACCGCGGCCGAACGAGATGCCCGCATCGCCGGGATCGCCGCTGTGGCCAGCCGGGACCTCGCCCGTGGGAAGACCCCGGTCGAG
>BBEG01000371.1 GCA_001312645.1 Rhodococcus sp. JCM 9791 | reverse complement strand
GGTGAGCGCACCGTCCATGTGTCGGCGGTGGGCGGTGCGTCGAGGCCGTCGAGGATGCGATCGGCCATCGCGCCGAGCAGGGTCTGTTTGTTGGGGAAGTGCCAGTACAGAGCGCCCGGCTGCACGCCGAGTGAGGTCGCGAGTTTGCGCATGGTCAGGTCGCCCAGGCCGTACTCGTCGAGTATCGCCATGCGCCGTCGAGGACGTCGCCGCGTCGCAGCTGCACGGGTGTCTGCTCCCTGTCTCGTGGTTGCTCTGCGTTGACACTATCGGACCTCGACCCTAACCTGAACGCTGTTCAAGTGAACGGTGTTCAAGTTCCGATCCTCAGGAGTTCGCAGTGACCCACGCCCCTGCCCGAGTCGACATCCTCGAACTCGCACGTGACCGAGTACTCCGGCGTGGTCGAGGCCTCGACCGCGCGCAGACACTCGAGATCCTGCGCCTGCCCGACGATCGGCTCGAGGACCTGCTCTCACTGGCACAGACGTACGGATGACGTGGTGCGGGCCCGAAGTGGAGGTCGAGGGCATCATCAGCCTCAAGACCGGCGGGTGTCCCGAGGACTGCCACTTCTGTTCCCAGTCCGGACTGTTCGCCTCGCCCGTCCGCTCGGCGTGGCTCGACATACCGGCCCTCGTCGAGGCCGCCAAACAGACCGCGAAGACCGGAGCGACCGAGTTCTGCATCGTCGCGGCGGTCCGAGGGCCCGATGCTCGGCTGATGGCGCAGGTCGCGGCGGGAGTCGAGGCGATCCGCGGTGAGGTCGACATCCAGGTCGCGTGTTCGCTCGGCATGCTCACCCAGGACCAGGTGGACCAACTCGCCGCGCTTGGCGTGCACCGCTACAACCACAACCTGGAGACCGCGAAATCCTTCTTCCCCAACGTTGTCACCACGCACACGTGGGAAGAACGGTGGGAGACGCTGCGCATGGTCCGCGAGGCCGGGATGGAGGTGTGCTGCGGCGGGATCCTCGGGATGGGTGAGAGCCTCGAACAGCGCGCCGAATTCGCTGCCGACCTTGCCGCTCTCGAACCCGACGAGGTTCCGCTGAACTTCCTCAACCCGCGGCCCGGTACCCCGTTCGGTGACCTCGATGTTCTGCCGCGTCGGAGGCACTCAAGGCTGTCGCGGCGTTTCGTCTCGCACTGCCGCGCACGATCCTCCGGTTCGCCGGTGGGCGTGAGATCACCCTCGGCGATCTCGGGGCGAAGCAGGGCATTCTCGGTGGCATCAACGCGGTGATCGTCGGCAACTATCTGACAACGCTGGGGCGACGCGCCGAAACCGACCTCGACCTTCTCGACGAACTGAAGATGCCGATCAAGGCGCTCGGCGAGAGCATCTGAGGATGTTCGATCCCTTCACTGGCGCCGCGATCGCGGCTGTCGACGCAACGACGCGGCCTGTTGCCGCACGGCTGGGCCTCGAGCCGCCCCGCTATTGCACGCAGTGCGGACGCCGGATGATCGTGCAGATTGCGCCGGACGGATGGTGGGCCAGATGCTCACGGCACGGGACGATCGATTCATGCGTGACGAGCAGCGCTGAGAGCACTGCCCGTTCCTGTTTGCCCGAACCGGCTCGGGTCGTACTCGGAGAGCGCCGGAACGTCAGAGGCCGGGCACGGTGACCGCGTTGTCCTCGGTGTAGTCGACGACGAGTTCGCGACGCGCGATCTTCCAGCTTCCGTGCGCCCTCAGATAGTCGTCGCGATAACGGATGGCGATCGCGTTGTCGCGCATGCCGTCACGACCGCGATACAGGTGATGCGCCAGGCAGTACACCCACCCGGTAGCGGTGTCACCGTCGACATCGATCACCTGTTGGTGCACCTCGTGACGTGTGCCGTGCAGGTGTGCCGTGCCGTCGAGTACGACCGCGACGATCGCGTCTCCACCGACCGTGACCACATGCTCGGCTCCGCGGGTGACCGCGGGAGGCTGCACGAATTCGGCGTCTGCGTGAACAGGGACGTCAGAGCGACACGGTCTCGCTCATCCACTGCGAGCGCGTATCGGCCGGCCAGATCCGACGGGTTGTTCATGGCGACGAGTATGCAACTGCGGACGGTGCTGTCGACCACAGAACCCGCTCAGTGGAACCTGCACTGCGGGAAACCCGAGCAGCGCGGCCGGGGCGATGCCGACGGGGCGCGTCCCGGCCGCACCGCCCGTTCATGCTCGGGCACGAGAATCTACCGCTCAATGAGACCGCAACCGATCGAGTGCGGAAATCTCCGTAGCGTCCGAGCTTTGTGCGATAGCGAGGAACGGGAGAGCATCGATGGAGTTGAGGGAGTCGGCGGCGCAGCAGGAGCTACGGCGGGAACTACGCGCGTATTTCGCGGGCCTGATGCCGGAGGAGAAGCGGCGCAAGGCCGGAGAGCAGGGCGTGGGTGGGGAGTACTTCCGCGAGGTCGTCAAACTGCTGGGACAGGACGGTTGGCTGGGTATCGGTTGGCCTGTGGAGTACGGCGGACAGGGCCGCTCGATCGAGGAACAGTTCGTCTTCTTCGACGAGGTGCAGCGCGCCGGTCTGCCGTTCCCGTTCGTCACGGTGAACACCGTCGGGCCGACGCTGATGAAGTACGGCACCGAGGAACAGAAGGAACGCTTCCTGCCGGGCATTCTCGCCGGCGACATCGTCTTCGCGATCGGCTACACCGAGCCCGAGGCCGGCACCGACCTCGCCTCGCTCAGACCCGCGCCGTCCTCGACGGCGAAGAGTTCGTGGTCGACGGCAACAAGATCTTCACCTCCGGTGCCAACACCGCCGACTACGTGTGGCTCGCATGCCGCACCGATCCTGAGGCGCCCAAACACAAGGGCATCTCGATCCTGGTCGTGCCCACCGACGATGAGGGGTTCTCCTGGTCGCCGATCAACACGGTCGGTGGCCTGATGGTCACCTCGACGTACTACAGCGGCATCAGGGTGCCGCGCAAGGACGTCATCGGTGAGGTCAACGGCGGTTGGCAGCTGATCGCCGCGCAGCTCAACCACGAGCGCGTCGGTCTCGCCGCGATCGGCGGACGCACCTACGGCCTGTGGCAGCAGACCCTCGATTGGGCCAGGGAGAACGGTGCCATCGAGATCCCCTGGGTGCAGCAGGAGTTTGCGCGCACACACGCCAAACTCGAGGCGATGCGCCTGCTGAACTGGAAGATGACCGCGGCCGTCTCGGCGGACACCCTGTCCGGTGCCGACGCCGGCGCCACCAAGGCCTACGGTACCGAGACACACATCGACGTCTATCGCACTCTGCTCGGCATTCTCGGTGCTGCGGGTCGTATCCGCCCGGAGTCGCCGGGTGCGCTGCTGGCCGGTCAGATCGAGCAGATCTCGCGACAGGGCATGGTCAACACGTTCGGCGGCGGCGTCAACGAGGTGCTGCGCGACATGGTCGGCACGATGGGCCTCGGTCTCGTGCGTGAGAAGAGGGTCAAGTGAGCGAATTCCTCACCGAGCTCGAGGCATTCGAGGGCAAGACCCTCGTCCCCACGACGTGGGGACCGGACGCGGTCAACACTCCGATGATCCGGCACTGGGTCGAGACCATGGGCGACACCAACCCCATCCACCTCGACGACGATGCCGCACGTGCCACCGGACGGGACGGCGCCGTGGCGCCGGCACTCATGACGCAGGTGTGGATCATGCGTACCTTCGTCGACAAGATGGCGAACAACGATCCGTCCCAGGTGTGGACGGATCTGATCGCCACGCTCGACGGTGCAGGATTCAGCTCTGTCGTCGCCACCGACTCCGACTTCGAGTTCTTCGCCGAGCTGCGTCCCGCGACCGGGTGTCGTTCACCGAGGTGATCGAGGACATCTCCGGAGAGAAGTCCACCGGACTCGGTGTCGGACATTTCGTGACCACCCTCAAGACCTATCGCAACGGTGATGACGAGGTCGTCGCGACCCAGCGGTGGCGCACGCTCCGTTTCCGGCCGAAGGCCGCCGAGAAGCCCACGGGATTGCGCCCGCGCCCGGCGCTCAACGCCGACAACGCCTTCTGGTTCGAGGCTGCGAAGGCGCACCGCCTGGTGATCCAGCGCTGCACAGCCTGCGGCACCCTGCGGCACCCCACCGGACCGATGTGCGGTCAGTGCAGGTCGCTCGAGTGGGACACGGTCGACGCGTCGGGTCGTGGCCACGTGTACAGCTTTGTCGTCAACCACCATCCGCAGATCCCCGGCTTCGAGTATCCGCTCGTCGTGGCGACCGTCGAGCTCGACGAGGGCACCCGCCTCATCGCGAACATGACGGGTATCGCACCGGAGGATGTCGAGGTCGGCATGGCAGTGGAACTGGACTGGATCGACGCCGACCCGGATCTGACGCTGCCCGCGTTCCGGCCGGCCACACTGGAGGAGCACTGATGGACTTCAACTTCAGCGAAGAGCAAGAGGCAATTCGCACCCTCGCCGATGAGGTTTTCACCAGCAAGGCCGGTATCGACCGCGTCAAGCAGGTCGAACTGAGCGACGAGCGCATCGACCGGGACCTGTGGCGCGAACTCGTGACCACGGGTCTGCTCGGCATCGCCCTGCCCGAGGAATACGGCGGTGGAGGACTCGGCCTGGCCGAACTGTATGTGCTCCTCGAGCAGCAGGGCCGGCACGTTGCACCGGTGCCGATCTGGCAGACGGCCCTTGCAGCCCTCGCAGTCGTCGAGTTCGGCACCGATACCCAGCGCGCTGCGCTCGTCCCCGGTGTCGCCGACGGCAGCGCTTTCCTGACCATCGGACTCGAGGAATTCGGCCCGTACGTCGACGGTGACCCGCAGACCGAGGCCGCTGAGATCGACGGCCGGTGGACGCTGACCGGCGCCAAGGCCGTCGTCCCGATCACCCACATCGCGACCGTGCGATCGTCTCGGCGACCACGCCGTCCGGGCCGGCGCTGTTCGTCGTC
>BBEG01000370.1 GCA_001312645.1 Rhodococcus sp. JCM 9791 | reverse complement strand
CGGGTCTGGCGCCGATGGACGGTTTCCACCTGTCCAACGCCCAGCTCGACGTCCGCGGCGCACGCGGACGCAAGGGGGCACCCGACACCTTCGACGTGGCGGGATTCCGCGAGCTGCTCGCTCGCGTGCGACTGCGCCGCGACGAAACTGTCTACGCCCCCGACTTCTCGCGCAGACTCGACGACCCCGTCTCCGCGGTGCACGCCATCGAGCCGTCTGCCCGCGTGGTGGTCACCGAAGGGAACTACCTGTTGTTCGACATCGGGGGGTGGGAGGAGATTCGTCCACTTCTCGATCTCGTGATCTATCTGGACGTGCCCGCCAGGACGCTGACTCCGCGCCTGGTCCATCGGCACCGCGTGGGCGGCCGTGCACGGTCGCAGGCGCGCGACTGGGTTCGCGACGTCGATCTTCCCAACGCGACCGCTGTTGCTCGCACCCGCGGCCGTGCCGATCTCGTGTGGAGCCCCGTCCCGTAGTCTGTCGTGCGTGCGCGTACTCGTAATCGGCTCCGGTGCCCGTGAACATGCTCTCGCCCTGGCTCTGTCCCGAGACCCGGGTGTGACTGCCGTTCTTGCTGCTCCGGGCAACGCGGGCATCGCCGACGTCGCCGAGCAGTATCCGGTCGACGCCTCGTCCGCCGACGAGGTCGTCGCGCTCGCGAAAGACCAGCAGGTCGACCTCGTCGTGATCGGCCCCGAGGTCCCGCTCGTTCTCGGTGTCGCCGAGGCCGTGCGAGAGGCGGGCATCCCCTGCTTCGGCCCGTCCGCCGACGCTGCCCGCATCGAGGGTTCGAAAGCTTCGCGAAGGACGTCATGGCCGCCGCAGGTGTGCGTACCGCACACAGCGAGGTCGTCGACTCTCCCGCGATCATCGACGAGGCCCTGGACCGATTCGGCCCGACCTGGGTGGTCAAGGACGACGGTCTTGCCGCGGGCAAGGGTGTCGTGGTGACCACCGACCGCGACGCCGCTCGCGATCACGCAGCGGAGATCATCGAGAACGGGCACCCCGTACTGCTGGAGTCGTTCCTCGACGGACCCGAGGTATCACTGTTCTGCTTGGTCGACGGCGAGACGGTGGTGCCGCTGCTTCCCGCACAGGATCACAAGCGCGTCGGCGACGGAGATGTCGGCCCCAACACCGGTGGCATGGGCGCGTACACACCGCTTCCGTGGCTGCCCGAAGGCGCCGTCGAGCAGATCGTCGACGAGGTCGTCAAGCCTGTCGCCGCCGAACTCGTACGTCGCGGATGCGGCTTCTCCGGTCTGCTCTATGCGGGGCTCGCAATGGGTGAGGAAGGTCCCGCGGTCGTCGAATTCAACTGCCGTTTCGGGGATCCCGAGACACAGGCCGTGCTCGCGCTGCTCGAGTCCCCGCTCGGTGAGGTGCTGGGTGCGGTCGCGAACGGCACCCTCGCGCAACTGCCTCCGCTGCAGTGGCGTGACGGCGCCGCGGTGACGGTCGTGCTGGCCGCGGAATACTACCCGGCGAGCCCGCGCACGGGCGACGTGATCAGCGGCGCGACAGCGACAATGTCTTCCATGCCGGTACGAAGCGCGGGGATGACGGCGCGCTCCTGTCGGCCGGAGGTCGTGTGCTGAGCATCGTCGGGGTCGGCGACGATCTCGAGGCGGCACGCGCGGACGCATACGCAACCTTGGGCGACATCAAGCTCCCGGGCGGCCATTTCCGCAAGGACATCGGTCTCGCCGCCGTCGAAGGACGCATCACGCTCTGAACTTTGATCCCGCGCGGGAAAAACTTGCGCGTACAGCAAGTATGTTTCACACTCGGTGCATCTTCTGAAGGGGACAGAGGTGACACATGGGTTCGTCGAAGCGTGGATCGACGCAGGATCCGACTCCGCTCGAACATCACTGCGTCAGGGTCTATCCGCTACCGAGCGACATCACCGTCGAGCGTGATGTCCCGATCCGCACTGCCGATGGCACAACTCTGCGGGCGAACGTGTACCGGCCGGAGGGATCAGAACGGTGCCCCGTCCTCGTCTCCGTCACCCCGTACGGCAAGGACGCCGGTGTCGACGACTACCCGGTGAACTTCGACGAGCTCGCGGAGTCCGGCAACTTCGTCGGAGAACTCGAACTGAGCGACCACACGGCGTTCGAGGCACCCGACCCCGGCTACTGGGTTCCGCGCGGATACGCCGTCGTCGTCGCCGACCTGCGCGGCTGCTTCGCCAGCGCCGGCCGTCCGCGATTGTTGCTCGGCCGGATCGCGGCGGACGCAGCCGATGTCGTCGAATGGGCCGCCGAACAATCGTGGAGCACCGGCAAGGTGGGCATGGCCGGAGCGTCACACCTGGCGACCCTGCAGTGGTACACCGCGGCGCAACATCCGCCCCACCTCGCCGCTTTCTCCCCGTGGGAGGGCATCACCGACCCCTTCCGCGACACACTCAGTCACGGCGGGATCCCCGAAACACGTTTCAGCGATTTCTGGTGGCGCGCGACGCAGCGCGGAACCCGGTCGCCGTCGACATCGATCCGGAAGATCTCGCCGTGGCTGTGGCGCCGGTTCCCCGACCGCTGCCGGCACGTCGTCGGCCCGCCGCCCTTCGCGGACATCACAGTGCCCGCTCTGGTGGGAGCGTCGTGGTCGGACCAGGGGCCGCGCACACGTGGCTCCATCACCGGCTATTCACAATTGGGATCACCCGACAAGTGGCTGTACACGCACGGCCGCAAGACCTGGCAGATGTTCTACGGCGCCGAAGCGCTCGACATACAGCGCCGGTTCTTCGACCACTTCCTCAAGGGCGAGGACAACGGGTTCGACGAAGTGCCGCACGTTCGCGTCGAAACCCGCCACGACCTGCGCACCTACTCCGAGCGCCACGAATCGCAGTGGCCGCTCCCGGACACCCGCTACGTCCCGCTCCATCTCGATCACGCCGGCGGTGGCCTGCACTCGGAGCAACCCGCCGAGGAGACGAGTGTCCGGATGTTCCCCGTCGCCGGTGACGAATCGGTCTTCACGACGACATTCGACGAGGACACCGAGGTCACCGGCCACGCCGCCCTGAGACTGTGGGTGGAGGCCAAGGATGCCAAGGACATGGACCTGTTCGTCGCGCTGAAGAAGATCGATCCGTCGGGCGACGAGGTCCGCTTCGAAGGCCACGACGGTTTCGAAGAGGGGGTCGTCGCGCACGGCTGGATCCGGGTCTCGCACCGCGCGCTCGACCCGGAGGCGTCGACCGCGTACCGTCCGGTGATCGACCCGGCCGCGTACTGGCCGCTGTCGGCCGGACAGATCGTGCCCGTCGACATCGAGATCATGCCGCACAGCACTTTCTTCGAAGCAGGTTCGTCGCTCGCGCTGGTCATCACGGGCCACGACTTCGACGCCCTCCCCGACGTCCGGCACGACGACACGATCAACAAGGGCTTCCACATCGTGCACACAGGTGGACGATTCGATTCGCACCTTCTGCTGCCCGTTGTGCCGACCGCGGTCTCCGCGGACAACGCCACCGGCACGGCTGCGGCGTCCGACACCCCCGCTTCGCTTCACGACCTCCCTATCGCGTGGGGCGCCGTGTTCGGTCGCCAGCACGTCCGACTCTGAGCGCCCGAGGAGGACGACTACCGTCGACGTCGTGCGCACTGAATCCCGACGCTCCCGAATCGAGACGTTCCACGTCATGGACGTGTGGAAGGCGCCGCCGAGCGGCAACGCACCCACGGTGACGTGTTGAGCCTGGCTGCAGGACAGCCGTCGACACCGGCACCCGCCCCGGTGTTGCGCGCGACCCGGCACGCCGTCGACACCGAACTCCTCGGCTACACCGAGACCTTCGGGATCCTCCCGCTGCGCGAAGCGATCGCCGAGTACCACCGTGACCAGTACGGACTCGATGTCGATGCCGACGACGTTGTGGTCACCACCGGGTCGTCGGGTGCCTTCACCCTGCTGTTCCTCGCCGCGTTCGACCCGGGCGACACCGTGGTCGTCGCGCGTCCCGGATACCCGGCCTACCGCAACACGCTCGCCGCGCTCGGCTGCAACGTCGTCGAACTCGATTGCGGTCCCGACACCCGTTATCAGCCCACCGTTGCCATGCTCGAGGCGCTCGACACCCCGCCGGCCGGATTGGTGGTCGCGAGCCCGGCCAACCCGACCGGCACCATGATCGAACCGGACGAACTCGCCGCGCTGGCCCGCTGGTGCGACGATCACGGTGCGCTGCTGATCTCCGACGAGATCTACCACGGCATCGAATTCGGCACCCTGACCTCATCTGGAACAGCGGCGGCTTCGCCGGGGACATCGGCGGCTTCGCCTGGGACGTCGACGTCCTGGGCGACGTCGAGGGAGTCGGTTGTCATCGGGTCGGTGTCGAAATACTTCTCGATGACGGGGTGGCGACTCGGGTGGATGCTCGTGCCGGAATCTCTGCGACCGGCCCTGCAACGCCTGGCGTCGAACATGACGGTGTGCCCGCCGTCGATCTCGCAGTTCGCGGCGATCGAGGCATTCAGCGCCGAATCGCGCACCGAACTCGACGGACATGTCGCCCGATACGCCGCCAACCGTGAACTGTTGTTGTCCGGACTACCGGATCTCGGGATCACGAAGCTGGCGCCGGCCGACGGCGCGTTCTACGTGTACGCCGACATCGCCCACCTGCGGGGCGACGAGACGTCGACCGCGTGGTGTTCCCGACTGCTGCACGACACGGGTCTGGCGCTCGCACCCGGCATCGACTTCGACACCGTCCGAGGTGATGAGACGGTGCGCCTGTCGTTCGCCGGATCGACCGCGGACGTGTCGGCGGCGCTGGACCGGCTCGCCGGATGCTGCCGGTGCGCTGAGCGCGTCTACGTGCCCGACGCGATGATCTGCGCGATGTTGCGTTCCGCGAGTGCGGCGATGGTGAGCGACGGATTGGCCGTGCCGGTGCTGCCGGGGAT
>BBEG01000369.1 GCA_001312645.1 Rhodococcus sp. JCM 9791 | reverse complement strand
GACGGGTGCAGAGTGCCGGTATCAGCGCCGCGCTGCACGCCCGCGTAGTCGAGTCGTGCGACAGACCGGACCAGCGCACGTCGCACCGTCACTGCGATGGGTTCGGCGCGGTCGTCCGTCTCGATCCGCCACAGCACCGCGGGTCGGACGACGTCGGGGAGCAGGCTCGCCGCGTCCTCCGACAGGTCCCGCGGGTGTAGTGGAACGGACCCGTCGGGAAAGTAGAACGTCTGCCCCCGGCGATGGGTTTCCCTTTCGAGTGCCCCGCGGGGTTCGACGACGGCGTACACGTCGGCGATCGCGTAGTGCAGGACGAAGCCGTCCGCCGTGCGATCGAGGTGGAGGGCCTGGTCCAGGTCCATGGAGCCCGGAGGATCGATGGTCACCAGGGGCAGGACGGTGTGGTCCTCGCGGTCGCTACCGAACCGGTCCGTGAACGCATGGCTTCTGCGAGTGCATCCGCCGGGTATCCGCCGTCGAGCCCGAATTCGGAGCGTACGGATGCAAAGTCGATCGCCGGAGCGACGACGAAAGGTGCTGTCACCACTGGTTCGGTTCTCCGCCGTGCGGACGCGTCAGTTGTTCCACTCGTCGTCGGCCTTGTCTGCGGCCTTGGTTCGCTCGGCAGCAATCTGCAGGGCTCGCTCGGCGGTGTCCTTGTCGGGGTACGGCCCCATTCGATTGAGGGCACCGGGATCCTTGCCCTGGCTGACCTTGCCTGTGCTCACGTCGTAGTACCAACCCTCGTCGCTCATGGTTCAAGTGTGCCCGAACAAGGTCGACTTTTTGCCGCTACGCGAGGTCCGGCGTGGCTGGTACCGTCGGCCCGGCACCACAGACCGTCATCAATGAGGAGCCGAACACATGTCGTACATTCTCTTCGACGCCCTTCTTCCGTACATCGGGCCGGAGGCCGCCTCGCACTGGGCACATCTGCTGGTCGTCGGACCACTGTGATCGACAGATAGACCTACCGGGTGGACGGCAGTAGGACAGAGCGGACGAGCCGGCCTGTAAGCCGGATCCTGTCCCCCGTCGAGACGGGGTGACGACCATCCATCTGGACACACCGTTGCCGGGTGCCTCGAGCGGTCCACCCGCAGGCTCGGGCGAGCAGCCCTCGAACACCTGCGCAGCCGCACCGGTTCCCGGAAGGGAATCGGTGCGGCCTTCGACCTTGCTCCGGGCGGGGTTTACCAAGCCACCCCGGTCACCCGGGGTGCTGGTGCGCTCTTACCGCACCGTTTCACCCTCACCTGCCCGAAGGGCAGGCAGTCTGTTCTCTGTGGCACTGTCCCGCGAGTCACCTCGGGTTGCCGTTAGCAACCGCCCTGCTCTGTGGAGTCCGGACTTTCCTCGATTCAGGGCCTGGCACCGTTCGGTGCCGGTTCCCTGCTCCGCGGTCGCCCGGCCGACTCATCCGCTCGAACAGAGTAGCGCTCCGGATGTCACCGGCGCGAACTACCGTCTTCGAGCATGACTCGATACGTGGCGCTGCTGCGCGGAATCAATGTCGGCGGCGTCAGGATCAAGATGGCCGATCTCGCCGCACTGTTCACCGACCTCGGACTTCGCAATGTCCGGACGGTCCTTGCCTCGGGGAATGTGTTGTTCGACGCAGACGCCAACGCTACCGAGCTGAAAGCGCGGCTCGAGCACGCACTGTCCGACGCTTTCGGGTACGACGCATATGTGTTCGTCCATCCGCAGTCGTATCTGTCGGCAGTGGCCGATGCTACCCGTTCGACGAGGACGTCGACGGCCGGCACTCGTATGCCGTGTTCGTCGCAGACGACTCGGTGATCGGCGAGCTTGCAGACGTCGCCGACACACTCGATCCGGCGGTCGAGCAGATCGCCGTCGGCGACGGCGTCGTCTACTGGCAAGTCGAGAAGGGCGAGACGATCGGCAGCATCTTCAGCAAGAAGATCGGCGCGTCTCGATTCAAGGCGGTGACCACCAACCGCAATCTGCGGACGTTGCGCAAACTGGTGTGACCTACTGCCCCTAGCGGTAGTACCGCCGGTGTGCATGCCATTGGTGCATGTGGTGTGCGTACGGCTGCTGAGCGGGCGGCGCGACCCAGGGCTGCTGTGCGGCGGGACGATAGTACGGAATCGGCTGCGGGAGCGGTGTCGACTCGGTCGGGAATCCGTAGATTCCCCGAGGGTCACCGTTGAGGTACGCCTGATGCTGCGCATCGGCGCGGGCCACGATGGCCGCTTCCTCGCGCCGACGCTCGTCGCGGGAACGACGACGAGTACCCACCCCGACCACAGCGAGGACGAGCACGAGCAACACCGCAGCGACCGCCGGTTCCTCCTGAGCGAACCCGACCAGCCACAGCACACCGAGAGTGGTGAGAATCGGATGGCGCCTCCACCAGGGCCGCCGATCCACGACGAAATCCGGGGCGGGTGGAACTCCGAGCGGCGAGAGGCCGGAAGGAGGGGTCGCATACGCGTGAACCCGGTAGCCGCCCATCGCTGTACCTCCTGCTCGCGTGATGAACCCATTTTGGCAGAACGCGTGGGCTGCCCGCCACAACGACGTCGTCACGCGCGGGACCGAGAACTCCCCGAAGAAGTATTTTCGGAATCTGTGTAACGAGCGGAGCGCGGACCCGATAGACCTGATGAGTGGCCGCGCAGGCACACCCCCGACATGTCTGCGCGGCCACTTTTCGTGTGTGGGTCGGCTGCCTACAGGTACGACGTGTCGTTGACCAGGCGCACAGACGACCCACCGTCCGGGTAGAACTCGGCGATGCTCAACGACGCCAGATCCAGATGCAGGCGGTAGAGCAACGACGGGCCGGAATCCAGTGCGAACTGCAGCAGCGTCTTGATCGGTGTCACGTGCGAGACCACGAGCACGTTCGAGCCCGGATATTCAGCGGTCAGGTCGTCCCGGACACCCGCGATACGCGTACGCACGTCGTCGAAGCTCTCACCGCCGGGCGGCCGCACCGACGTGTCGCCGAGCCATCGTTTGTGCAGGTCGACATCGCGCCCGGCCGCTTCCTGGAAGGTGAGACCCTCCCAGTCGCCGAAGTCGGTCTCGATCAGACCGTCGTGGACTGTGACCGGAAGATTCAATGCGCCGGCAGCCGCGGCCGCGGTGTCCCGTGCCCGGTCGAGCGGCGACGACACCACCGCGGCAAGCCCACCGCGCTTCGCCAACATCTGTGCAGCTGCGGCAGCCTGGCCGCGACCCAGCTCTGTGAGTTCGGGATTTCCGCGCCCCGAATAGCGACGCTCGACCGACAGCGGGGTCTGGCCATGACGCAGGAGCAGCATCCGTGTCGGAGTGCCGGTCGCAGCGTTCCAACCGGGCGCCTTCGGTGCCTCGGTCGCGGGTGTCTCCATCTTCGGTGTCGCGGCCGCGTCCATCGCTTCGTTCGCAAGCCTGTCGGCGTAGCCGTTCTCCGCGCGCGGCACCCACGTGTAGTTCACCCGCGAAAACTTCGACGCCAACGCCCTCGCCTGCGTCGCGAGCGGAATCATGTCGGGGTGCTTGACCTTCCAGCGTCCCGACATCTGCTCGACGACAAGCTTCGAATCCATCCGGACATCGACCTCGTCGGCACCGATCTCGGCCGCTGCTGCCAGCCCCGCGATCAATCCCCGGTACTCGGCCACGTTGTTGGTGGCACGGCCGATGCTCGCATTACGTTCGGCAAGCACCGCTCGGTGATCTGAGTCGAATACGACCGCACCGTACCCGGCAGGCCCCGGATTCCCGCGAGAACCGCCGTCGGCCTCGACGACGACCCGACTCACAGACCCGATTCCTTGGTACGAACCATGATCGCGTTGCATTCCGGGCAGTGGACCACCACGTCGGCCGGCGCGGCCGCGATGCGGGCGATCTCGCCGCGGTCCAGCTCGATGCGGCACGCGCCGCACCGACGAGCCTGCAGCAGTGCCGCGCCGATACCCGACCGCTCACGCTGCTTCTCGTAGACCGCCACCAGCTCGACGGGCAACGCCGCAATCAAGGTTTCGCGGTCACTTCGACAGCGGCCTTCGGCAACCTCGATGTCGGCGACAGCCTCGTCCCGGGCGCGGGTCGCGTCGCCGAGCTGGTCGTCGATCTGTGACACCTGTGCGCCGGCGTGATCATGATCGGCCTTCGACGCCTCGCGCCGCTCCATGACGTCGAGCTGGTCGTCCTCGAGGGCCGACTGTCGCCGCTCGAGGCTTCCGAGTTCATGCTGCAGCTCGGTGAGCTGCTTCGAGCCGATGGTGCCTCCCTCGAGCAACGCGCGGTCGCGCTGTGCACGCTGGCGCACAGCGTCGATCTCACCCTCGATCTTGCGGATGTCACGGTCGAGATCATCGAGCACGATCTCGACGGCAACTGCCGCGTCCTTCCGGGACGCCCGCTCGGCCTGGAGCCGGTCCACCTCCTGCTGTTCCGGCAGGGTGCGGCGACGGTGCGCGAGACGGTTGAGCTCGTTGTCCACTGAGGCGATGGAAAGGAGCTTTGCCTGCACTGCGGGTTCGACGTTCACTCGGGTGGTTCCTGCTTTCGGGTTCTCGACTCGGGAGAGGCCGCGACGACGGCCCTGGTCGCGACCGGACCGCGACGACGGTCTCGTAGCTGATTACCGTACCGCGCGGGCCGCCGTCGTCCAGGGATCGGTCCGCAGGTCGGTGACGCGGGACTCCCAACCATCGTGATCGCCGAATGCTTCGTCGAGGATCGCGCTCGCCTGCGCGCACCACGGTTGTTCGCTCGCCCAATGTGCGACGTCGACGAGCGCCGGACCACCGGCCGCAGATGTTCGTCTGCGGGGTGATGCCTCAGGTCGGCCGTCACATACGCATCGACTCCCAGAGCCGAGACCTTTCCGAGGAACGAGTCGCCCGATCCGCCGCACACCGCCACCGTCCGGATCGGGCGGTCGGGTCGCCCGCGCCACGCACACCCCACTCCGTGGGCGGCA
>BBEG01000368.1 GCA_001312645.1 Rhodococcus sp. JCM 9791 | reverse complement strand
TGAGTCCGGCATGTGTGCGCAGACCGGCTTGGGAGCGTTGCGTATGGAGCGCATCGAGGGGGCATCACGATCTCACCGAGACCGCCGGACCGCTCGAACAGTACCGGAACCTGGCGATCTCGTGGTCGTTGTCGGACGGTGGCTCCAGTTTCTCAAGGTTGCTCAGTAGCAGCCCGCAAGCTAGAACTGCATAAGCATGCGCGCTGTCTTGGTGAATCCGATCCGGTTGGGACACAGCGTGATCTTGTCGAGTGGTGTCCCAGTATTGCCTGCAGGCGCCCGCGCAAGGCTCGTGCCCGTATGCCAACATCTGCGAGCACTATCCGAGTTTCCACACCGGCTCCACCCACCCCGCGGTCCTGGTAGCGCAATGTGTCGACGCCCGGGACCTCGCTGATGAGGCAGAGAAGCGTGGCTGGATCGAGGAGGCGGAGCGGCATCGCGCTCTCGTGTCCCGACTCGAGGTGTTGATCTCCGAATCGACGGCCGGATGAGCGAGTACGCCCTGGTCAGGGTCGAGCGGGTCGACGCTGAGCTCGCCGCCGTGGGCGAGCCGATCACGTTCACTGCCGTCGCCAAACGGGCGCAGGTCGCGCGGGCGACGCTCTACCGCGACACTCAGTTGCGTGCTGCCGGCGACGAACACCGCACCCGGCAAACCGAGGCTCGCACCTCGACCGGCCTGGCCAGCGAAGTCGCACACTTGCGCATCGTCGTCGAAGAGCTTGCCGGCAGGGTGACCCGAAACGAGGAACCACTGCGACGGCTTCGCCGTGATCCGCCCCCGACGATGAACCATTCCGACCGCAATCACCGAGATCTGGGCGGCGATTAGCCGTCCAACGCTACAACAATGCGATGATCGAATCATTTTGGGGAAGAATGCAAACAGAGCTGCTCAATCGGAAGATGGGAGAACGCGGATCGAGTTGGCAACGCGATTTTCGACTACCTCGAGATCTTCCACAACCGTCAAAGACGACACTCTGCACTCGGTAGAGGAATAGTCAAATCCTGTGGATCCTGCTCGTCGCGTGTCGCCTGACACCCGGCAGGGCTACTTCACTCCGTATCAGTCGGCGCTACCCACGAAAAAGGTCGCCGTGGACAAGAACTCCGGCGTGATCTGCACACCGGTAAAGTTCGCCGCCATCGCGAACGATGCCTCGATCACATGGAACCTGCCGTCCGGCAAGGGACCCTCACCACCGTGAGCACGGGCGTGCCTTCCCGCCAGCGCGCCAACGCTGGTCTTGATCAGAATTCGGGTTCCTTGCAGATCATCTTCCGGGAAGCGCGCCCTCCCGGGATCCACAGGTTCTGATCATTACTCGGCACTCGGTATGCGCACTCCTATAGAGTTCGAAGTGTTCCATCAGTCCATTCAACCTGTAGCCTGAAGTCCGGTAACTCGGCTCCACGGAACTCGGGGCATATCAGTCGGTCCTACCAGTGTTATCGTCTCTTCCAGTCCGGCTCAGATGCATCCCTCACAAGAATAACTCGCTGGAGAACGGCTAGTAGAACTGATTCTTCTCGACCGGCTGTCTTGCGTTGTGGTCGATACAGTCGTTGTATCGCCGCATGAGCTCCCCGAAAGTGGTGAGTTCTTCTACTGGCCAGTCGCTCAAGAGAATCTCATTATGCCGCTGCCGCAGGTCGCGTACCGCTTCCATCTTCTTCCTCCCGATCTGTGACAGCTGAATGAGAGAAACCCGCTTGTCTTCGGCAAACGTCGACCGGGTGATCAACTCGGCCGCTTCCATCGAAGCGATCTTCCGTGTCACAGTCGTGGGCTCGAGAGAAAGCGTCTTCGCTAAGTTGTGGATGCTGACGGGAGCGACGCGATCGAGGGCGCGCGCAATGAGATAACTCGCTCGGTCCATCTCCTTGTAGGTGATCGCCCTTCGACTCTGATGGTCCAACAGCCTCACAAGCACCGCCAACTGTGTCTCTATGACCTGGACCGCTCCAGTTCTCTCCGCACGAAGCTTCCGTCCGTCACGGCTGTGGATGCCTGATGTCATACACTGATGATACATTCAACGGCGTGAAGGACCGAGTCCGGCAGTGATGCATTCGGTGGAACCGGCCTGTCATCAGTTGAGTACTACAGCCATGGATAGAGTTGGTGCTTTGAACTGCATTCTCGGTTGTATATCGGGCTCGTTGCCGGCCTTGTCGTCATAAACCGCCTGTAGGCATTTTTCAACGGTTTTCCTGAGCCAAGACCACACTTCGCCACCTCAACAGGGCGATCGACAAACCCATGCCGCGCTCTGACCGATTTGAGATGCGTGATTAGGGAGAGAGTGAGAGACCGGACCCTTACAGACCGGCCCTTTGGGGAACGACGTCGTTCTCCGCCCAATCCGGGCATCCAAGGAGTTGAGGGCCGGCACCTGGAGCGCTGCTCTTTGGCGTTCGAGGTGCGCGATGCAGCCTAGGTCTCCGCGTAGTTCCCAGCACTCAGAGATGAGTGGAGGCAGGGTCGTCGCGATCGTGTGGTTCAGTTCTTCTGCGGCGCGTTGGCGTAGCTGTTCGAGATCATCGACGTCGTCTTCGATGCCGGGATCGATAGCCCAGCCGAGTTGGGCGCAGGAGTCGATGCCGACGAACCAGACTTGTGCGGTGAGTCCGTGAGGGGTCAGAGCGGCCCCGTGGAGCAGTTTGGTGAGCTTCTCGATCGTGTCGACGGGGCCTGTCTGTCATTCACCAGAGGGGCTGCAGGTGGCGTACGCGGTAAGATGAGGACAGCTTCCGCCATAATTCTCCCAGACCGGTATCCGCCACTTCGTCCAAGTCGTACCGCTGCATCGCGTCGGAGACGTCGAGAAGCAGAGCCGATCTCGCGAGTGATCGACGGACGTGCCTGCAAAAGCTCACATTAAAAGATGTTTCGGTAATAGGGCGTGTCGTTGCGCGTGATTCGCACCGTGCTGCTTGATCATTGACGAATGGCAGGGAAGAAGACCGGTTCCGGCGAGGAGTCCGACGCCCGGAAAGTCAAGCAACGCGGCACTCGTCGTGATCTCGACGCGTTGCGTGACCGACGGATGCGGGCCGCAGAGATGTTCGCCGCAGGGCGACGCCAGATCGATGTCGCGGTCGAGTTGGAGGTCTCCCAGCAGACCGCCTCACGTTGGCACCGGCAGTGGACCGACGGGGGCAACGAGGCACTTGAAGGAGCAGGTCGGGCAGGACGCCGGCCCCGCCTCGACGACACCCAGATCGAGGTGATCCGAGAGGAACTACTCAAAGGACCCCAAGCCCACGGCTTCGCAACCGGAGTATGGACCCTGGGCCGGGTCGCGATCGTGATCGAGCGACTCACCGGCGTGACCTACGGCCCCACGCAGACGTGGACGATCCTACGAACCCGGCTCGGTTGGAGCCGACAGCGACCCGCACGGCGGGCAGTCGAACGCGACGAGGACGCCATTGTCGCCTGGCGCGAGAACGAGTGGCCGCGGATAAAAAAATAGCGCGGCGTCGAGGTGCGTGGATCTGCTTCCAGGACGAAAGCGGTGTGTCGCTGCTGCCTGTGGTCCGCGCAACCTGGGCGCCGAAAGGCGTGACACCTGTTCTGCATCACCGATTCTCCTGGAAACGCATGTCCATGGCCGGAGTCCTGGCCTATCGACCCGACCGCAGCGAGAGCGCGTTCGTGTTCTCCATGACCGACGGCTCGTACAACACCGACAAGCTCATCGAGTTCCTCACCGAACTCCGCGCCCACTTCGCTGGGGAGCAGGTCATCGTGATCTGGGACGGGCTGATGGCTCACCGGTCTGCAGCGATGAAGGCATGGGTGGCGACCCAGCGCGACTGGCTCCACGTCGAACGGCTCCCTGCCTATGCGCCCGAACTCAACCCGATCGAACAGGTCTGGGGCAATATGAAATCCACCGAGCTGGCCAATCTCTGCCCCGACGTCCTCGACGAAGTCCGTGTGGCGACCGAGGCCGGGCTGGTCCGGATCGGGTCGAACTACGACCTGTGCCACGGCTTCCTCGATCACACCGGGCTTTCCCTGTGACCACCACTAACTCAATTACCGAAACCTCTGTAGGACAACTTCGTGCACCGGAGTCCGCCACGCTCATGCGGCAGGACGACGCAGCTCCGCTTGACCTGGTCGACGTTGGTGTAACGGAGCAGACCCAGAGCGTTCTCGGTCTCGTCCTGCAGAATGTCGGGCGCTCGTCGCACGCCGGCTTCACCGCCTACGGCCAGCCCGTACAGATTGACCAAGGCACACTGGTCGATGGTGACCAACGCGGTCGCGTCGTGGAGGTCGTCGGTGTCGGGAGCCGGGAGCCGGGAGCCGGGGTGGGGGCGGGCAGGGTGTCGAGGTGGGCGATCTCGGCGATCCGGGTGTTGATCCGCTGAAGGACGTTGCGGTCCTGCGTCTGCAACCACAGATAGTCCTCCGGTCGCGGTGGTGTACCTGCTGCGCACGAGGACCGGCCTCGACGCCATGACGATACGGGCTCCGAACAGGGCACCCGAAACCGTTGCGGCCGTGACACAGTCGCAGACCGAGCGAGGTAGTCATCGCGAAGTCAAGAGTCACACTCAATGGGGTCAACACTGCCGACCAGGCTCGCCCGATCCTCAGTGTCGCCGCGGTGCTGTGCGGCCCGGTGTGACGTTCGGAGCAGAGGCACTGCCGGGTGGAGGACAGGAGTTTCCGCCGGAAACGTTCGCCGACGGTGACCCAGGCTCGCCTCGGCAGAGCGGTTCCGCCGGAAACGCTGACAGCTGCGTGCACACGAGAGCTCGGACACCGACATCGATCACACGCCCACGCGGGTCCCGAACCGGGCCGGACATTCCGACAGGTCCACGGGTGCAGTATCATCCATGGTGGTATCCCCACATTCCTGTCGGGCGACCCTTGGTTCACCGCGACCCCCCGCGCGGTGAACCCGGCCCCGCCGCCCCGGTCCCCACC
>BBEG01000367.1 GCA_001312645.1 Rhodococcus sp. JCM 9791 | reverse complement strand
CCCAGGCGTGTCCCGGGTGTTCACGGGCCGGCCGCGCCAGTTCGCTGCCGCGATCGCCGCCGCACTCGTCCTGATCGCCACCGGCGTCGGATGGCGCACCTACGATTCGTTCGTGTCGTCGCTCGCATCGGTGGACGGCCTGAACCTCGGAAACGGCAAGGACGGTGCCCTCGACATCCTCCTGGTGGGCACCGACAGCCGCACCGACGCGCACGGCAACCCCCTGTCGCAACGCGAACTCGACGCATTGCGCGCCGGCGAGGAGGTCGCCAACAACACCGACACCATCATCTTGATCCGGGTACCGAACGACGGAAGCTCCGCGACGGCCATCTCGATCCCCCGCGACACGTACGTCGAGGTTCCGGACATCGGGATGTCCAAGATCAACGCCGCGTACGGCGCCACGAAGGAACTCGCGCGGCTCGACGCCGTCGAGTCCGGTGCCGACGAGACGGAAGTGGAGGAAAAGTCCACGAAAGCCGGTCGGGATGCGCTCATCGAGTCTGTCGCGGACCTGACCGGTGTGACGGTTGATCACTACGCCGAGGTCGGACTCCTCGGATTCGTCCTTCTCACCGACGCTGTGGGTGGTGTCGACGTATGCCTCAACGCCGCGGTGGACGAACCGCTGTCGGGTGCCCATTTCCAGTCGGGGGAACAGACGCTGCAGGGGTCCGACGCACTCAGTTTCGTCCGCCAGCGCCACGACCTTCCGCGCGGTGATCTGGATCGGATCGTGCGGCAGCAGGTGTTCATGGCCTCGCTCGTGCAGAAGGTCCTCAGCGCGAAGACATTGAGCAATCCGTCGAAGGTCGCGCAACTCACCGCTGCGGTGCAGCGCTCGGTGGTGCTCGACTCCGATTGGAACATCGTGCAACTCGCGACTCAGATGCAGGACCTGGCGGGCGGTGCCGTGCAGTTCTCGACGATTCCTGTGCAAGACATCAATGCGATGACCGACTATGGCGAGTCCGTCGTCCAAGTCGATCCCGATGAGGTGCGCGAGCACGTCGCAGGCCTGGTGGGTGCCGACTACGAGGGGTCGGAGACGACCACCTCCAACGGGACACCGGCCCCCGACATCGACCCGTCGACCGTGACCGTGAACGTCACCAACGCCGGCAGCGTGTCCGGGTTGGCGTCCGAGGTGTCGCTGGCGATGAGCTCCGGCGGCTATATCGAGGGCGAGGTCGGCAACTACACGGGCGGCGCGATGTCCTCGACAACCCTGTACGCCGCCGACCCCGACTCCGACGAGGCACTCGCCGTCGCGGCGGCACTCGGTGATGTCGACATCGACTCCGACCCGAGCCTGCCGACAGGCACCGTCGAGGTGGTACTCGCCGACGACTACACCGGCCCGGTTCATCGTCCTATTCCGGATCGAGCTCAGGATCCACCTCGGACACGACGACGCAATCCGACGTGATGCCGGCGGGTGAGTCGCGACGCCGGCCCCGGCCGCACCGCCCATCGACGCCGGGTCCGACGGACCTCGCTGCGTCAACTGATCGATCCCCGACCGACTCCCGAGAACGAGGTTTTCCGTGACCACCCTGACCGCAGCCCTACTCGACCCGATCCTCGCGTCCGATCCCGCCGGACCGCGCATCACGTGGTACGACGACGCGACCGGAGCTCGGATCGAATTGTCGGCAATTACGCTCGCGAACTGGGCAGCCAAGACCGCCAACATGATCCGTGACGAGTTCGGGGTGCTGCCGGGTGGCCGGGTATCGGTACTGTTGCCCGCGCATTGGCAGAGCGCTGCGGTCCTGCTCGGCGCGTGGTGGGCGGGCACCGAGGTGGTCCTCGACGCCGACCCCGGAGCAGACCTCGCGCTCGTCACCCCGGACCGACTCGACGAGGTCGACGAGGTCGCCGAAGTGGCGGCACTGTCGTTGGACGCATTCGGCCGCCCCGTCCCCGACCTGCCCCCGGGTGTCACCGATTACGCCACGAATGTGCGGCTGCACGGCGACCAGTTCCGCCCGTCCGGCGCCCCCGATGCCGCGCTCGATGGTCGCACGGTCGCCGACGTCCTTGCGGCAGCGAAGGAATCTGCGTCGCGATCCGGGATCACCGGCACCGACCGCGTGTTGTCGAGCCGCGACTGGACCACCGTCGACGAACTCGTCGACGGGTTGCTCGCCGCGCTCGTCGTCGGAGCTTCCCTCGTCCAGGTGAGTAATCCCGACCCTGCCGCGATCGAACGGCGCATCGAGAGCGAGAAGGTCACCGCACGATTGGACGCATGACCCCCGGCCGGTCCCCCGCCACTCCGCGTAGCACATCTGTCGCGGCGTTGGGGACAAGGACCTGCCTTCTGTGACCTTGGGTCACACGTCGGGCTGTCCCGGCAATCGACGCTGTGATGAGCTCTGCGACGAAGTGCGGTAGCCGCCATCCTCGAGCCCCGCTTCCATCTCGAACCTGTTGCGCGAACCGGGATTGCGTAGTTCCTCCCACAGATAGCGCACCACGAAACCGAGGCCGTGACGCGCCCACTGGTCGGCGTGAACGGCCTCGTGACGAAGCAGTCGGCGCGATGGTGGGTTTCGGGTGAGGAACACTCCACCGACGGTGGTGCCGCCGCGCGCGAATCCGCCCCGCATCCCGGTGCTGACGTAGAGACCGAACTCGTCGTCGAACGCCACCGCACCTCCCCAGAGACGTGCCCAGGCGAGAGCGATGGCCGTCGGGATACGGGCGGACGGCACTCCCCGCGACGCCCGCGTCATACGGTGTGCAGTCCGGCCTGTTCTCGACACGAGTCGAGCCTAGCGACGACGGTGGGCGGCCCTCACACGAGGACCGCCCACCCGCGACACGTTGTTCAGGCCCGTACCGGGACAGCTTCTTCCACCTTGTCGAGCTTCTTCCGCTTGGCGACGGGGATGGTGAGCGTGATTGCGGCCGCGACCAGCGCGACCCCGCACCCGATGAACAGCCCTGTCCGGAAGCCCGCTTCGGTCGGGATGCTGTATCCGCCCGACTGCACGCTCATCTGCGCCAGCACGACACCGACGACGGCGGCCGAGATCGACGTGCCCATCGCGCGCATCAGCGAGTTGACGCTGTTGGCCGATGCCGTTTCGCTCTGCGGGACGGAGCTCATGATCAGCGCGGGCATTGCACCGTAGGCGAATCCGACGCCGGTACTGCAGATCGCAGCAACGATCATCAGGCCCCACGTCGAGCCCATGAGCAACTGCGACGAGCCGTACGCGATCGCGATGATCACGCACCCTACGAACAGGGAGACCTTGGGGCCGCGCACCGACGACAGCTTGCCGGCGATCGGCGAGACCGCCATCATCATCAAACCGCCCGGTGCCATCCACAGACCCATCGCCAGCATCGATTGCCGAGTCCGTATCCGGTTTCGGTGGGTAGTTGGAGCAGCTGCGGGATGATCAGCGACTGCGCGTACATTCCGAAACCGACGACGACCGATGCCGCGTTGGTGAGCAGCACCACGGGACGGACGGCGATCCGGAGGTCGATGAGCGGTTCGGAGAGGCGCAGTTCCCACCAGCCCCAGACCGCCAGCACGATCACCGCGACAGCGAACAGTCCGAGCGTCGTCGAGCTCCCCCAGCCCCAGTCGGCGCCCTTCGACACCGCGAGCAGCAGGGCCGTCAGTGCGATACCCAGACCGATGGCGCCCACCAGGTCGAAGCGTCCGGGATTCACCTTGCCCGAGGACTCGGGCACGACCCTCCACAAGATGACCAGGACGACGGCGCTCAGGACCGCAGTGGCCCAGAACAGCACACGCCAGCTCGTGTTCTCTGCAACCGCGGCAGCGACGGGGAGCCCGAGGGCGCCACCGATACCCATCGACGCGCTCATCAGCGCGATGGACGAGTGCAGACGCTCGGCAGGAATCACGTCACGCAAGAGGCTGATGCCCAGTGGATGAGTCCCACGCCGAGTCCCTGCATGCCGCGACCGAGGAGCATCGGCAGCAACGACGACGACAACGCACACACAATCGCGCCGAGGACCAGCGGAACCGTGCAGATCAGCAGCATCCGACGCTTGCCGTACATATCGCCCAGTCGCCCGACGACCGGTGTCGCGACGGCACCGGTGAGGAGGGTGATTGTGATGACCCAGGAAGAGTTGGACGCCGTGGTGTTCAGGATTGCGGGTAATTGACCGATGAGCGGAACTACGAGCGTCTGAGTGAGGGCCCCGACGATTCCAGTGAACGCCAGCACCCCCACCAACAGTGAGGGACGCACTTCCGGCGTCGCAACAGAACCTTGCATGAAACGAACTCCGTCTTCGAGTAAAGAAAGTCCCAAACCAGCGGGTAATATGTATTGAGCAGATGGTATGCATGATGCATACCTACGGGTCAACACCGAGTTCGCCCATACTGGGAAAACACGACCTAGGAGTGATGAGACGCACAGATGGACAAGCCGACGCACCTGATCGAGTTCGAAATGATGCTCATCGGGCGGCATCTCAACTTTTTCGGCCCCCGCCGGCGAGATGCAGGACGCCTGGACCGCAGTGCGTACACGATGCTCAGTCGTCTCTCCGCCCAAGGACCGATGAGCATCGGCCAGCTGAGCGACGCATTCGGACTCGATTCATCCACGGTCAATCGCCAGACCTCAGCACTGCTCAAGGCCGGGCTGGCGGAGCGCATCCCCGACCCCGACGGGGGCATTGCACGCAAATTCCAGATCACCGAAGACGGTGCGCGCCGCCTCGACCACGAGCGCGCCCGAGCGATCGAGTCGCTCGAGCGCGTTCTGACCGATTGGGATGCCGAAGACGTGGCCCAGTTCGCGCAGTATCTCGAACGGTTCAACACCGACATCGAACGCATGTCCGGCTCGCCATGGACGCGGCACGCCGATATCGGGCGGCCCGAAGCCCGGTGACCCTACCCGGCCAGCGCGGCGACGGGCGACACCCGACTCGCTCG
>BBEG01000366.1 GCA_001312645.1 Rhodococcus sp. JCM 9791 | reverse complement strand
CGACGCACCCGGCCGCGAGCACGTCGCGCAGCATCCGGGGGTCGGGCTCGGCAATATTCGCGGCCGCCCACACCCCGAACGGAGCCGGTAGCGCCAGCGCACCTTCGTGGTAGGCGTCGAGCAGCGGGCCGGACTCGTCCGCGGGAAGTGTCTCGATTCCGAGCGCGCTCGACATCGACACCAGGGCCAGGTCGATTCCGTCCTGGACCGCAAGGGCCGCCCTCGCGCGGACCGAATGATCGGCGGGATCGACCTGATACGGCGGCTCGCCGGAAAGATGCAGTGTCCAGCCTTCGAGCCGGGGCGGGCCGCTGCGGTCGCGGAGAGCGTCGACGAACGACGAGGGCCACAGGTGCTGGTGCACGTCGACGCGGGATCGTCGCTTCATGGTGTCCAGCGTTGTCTCCCCTGCTGTGTCGAGTCAACCGTTCAGGTCAGGACGGGCGTCTCGACTCGCGCCGACCTCCGAGCCTCGAGTCGCCGGGCCACGAACTTGCCTGCTTCGTCGGCCCACAGCACCGTGGATCCGACCGCAACTGCGAGCGCCCACTGTTGCGACGTCAGTGACGTGGTGTCGAAGAATCCCTGCAGCATGCTCGTCTGCACCACGCAGATCTGCAACACGACAACCGCGACGATCGCGATCCAGATCGTGTGATTGGTCAACGTCCGCATCGAGAACACCGAGCCGAGATCGGAGCGGACGTTGAACAGGTTGAACACCTGGTAGAAGACGAACGTCGTGAACGCGAGGGTGGTCGCGAACAACGGGTCGGATGCGCTGTCGGGGAACCATTTCGGTCCGTAGTACAGGACAGCGATCGTGCCCGCGGTCATCAGTACACCGAGCCCGAGTATGCGCTGCACGCGCTCACGGGTGAGCAGGGCTTCCTGCACGGGTCGCGGTGGCCGCTTCATGGCGTCCGGCTCGGTGGGGTCGACTCCGAGCGCGAGCGCGGGTGGTCCGTCCATGATGATGTTCACCCACAGGATCTGCAGGGCGGTGAACGGCGCTCCGCCCGCCAGCCCGAGCACACCCGCAGTGAGGAAGATCAGCACGAACCCCCAGGCGGTCGTGAGCTGGAATTTCACGAATTTGACGATGTTGTCGTAGATTCCACGCCCCTCCGAGACCGCCGCGACGATGGTCGCGAAGTTGTCGTCGGTGAGGATCATGTTCGCAGCGCCCTTGGATACGTCGGTGCCGGTGATACCCATGGCGACGCCGATGTCGGACTGCTCGAGCGCGGGTGCGTCGTTGACACCGTCGCCGGTCATCGCGACGATCTGACCGTCGGCCTGCAGTGCCTTGACGAACCTGATCTTGTGTTCGGGCGCCACGCGGGCGAGGACACCGAATTGTGCTGCCTGATCGCGTAATTCGTCGTCTCCGAGGGAATCGAGGTCGGCGCCGTCCGCGGCCTTGCCGTGGATGCCCAGCTCGTCCGCGATCGCCGACGCGGTGACCAGGTGGTCCCCCGTGATCATGTGCACCGCGATACCCGCGCCGTGCGCCACCTCGATGGCGTCCTTCGCCTCGGGTCGCGGCGGGTCGACGATGCCCACGATCGCGTACACGGTCAGATCGGACACCTTGTTCTGCAGCGCCTCTGCGTCGCCGCGGGGCACTGCGTCGAGTGCACGGCCGGCGATCATGAGCGTACGCAGACCCTCGGACGCAAGGTCGTCGACCGCTCGGCGGATCCGCGTGCGTGCAACGTCGTCGATCGGGATCGGGCCGTCATCGCCGAGAGTGGTCGACGCACGGTCCAGCAGCACGCCGGGTGCGCCCTTCGCGAAACACCGGTAGCCGCCGTTCGGGAGTGCGTGGAAGGTCGCCATGTACTTGTAGTCCGAGTCGAACGGCACCTCCTCGATCCGGGCCAGCGCCGCACGGCTTCCTTCGACGTCGATGCCGCCCTTCTCGGCCAGCACCACGAGTGCGCCCTCGGTGGGATCGCCGACGAGCGTGCCTCGCGCACGGTCGCGTCGTTGCACATGGCCATACCCAGCAGCGCGTCGGTGAGGTCGGGCGCGGGCATACCGTCGCCGACGAGAATCTTGCCGTCGGTTCCGTAACCGGTACCGGTGACGCGGAAGCTGCGCCCGTGCACCAGCAGCCGCCGCACCGTCATCTCGTTGAGGGTCAGCGTCCCGGTCTTGTCGGTCGCGATGTGGGTGGTGCTTCCGAGCGTTTCGACGGCCGCGAGTTGTTTGACGATCGCGCCGCGCGCCGCGAGCCGGGACGCGCCCATCGCCAGGGTGAATGCGACGACCGCGGTGAGTCCCTCGGGGATGGTGGCGACCGCGAGCGACACAGCGGTGACGAGGAGTTCGGACCACGTCTGCCCGCGCAGCAGACCGAGGACGAACACTGACGCGACCGTGATGATCGCAATGATGGTGAGGGTCTGTGCGAGCTGACCGATGCGGCGCTGCAGCGGGGTCTGTTCGACACCGGCTGCGCCGAGCAGCGCGGCGATCGCTCCCATCTCGGTGCGCATTCCGGTGTCGGTGACGATCATCGAGGCGCGCCCGCGGGTGACCTCGGTGTTCATGAACAGCATGTCGTGGCGGTCGCCGAGTGGGGCTTGCGGGTCGTCGACGGGATCGGCGGTCTTGTCGACGGGCTGCGATTCGCCGGTGAGTGCGGCCTCGGCGACCTGGAGTCGCACGGCAGCGACGATGCGGCCGTCGGCGGGCACCGAGTCGCCGGCCTCGAGCTGCACGATGTCGCCGGGGACGAGATCGGCGCGGGGAAGTTCGACACCGCGACCGTCACGCAAGACCCGCGTGTCGACACCGACATCTGTTTCAGTGCCTGCAGGCTGTTCTCGGCTCGGGCTTCCTGCACGTAGTTGAGGACGGTGTTCAGGACGATGACCGCGAAGATGACGACGGGGGTTTCCCACTCCCGCGACACGGTCGCGCTGACGACGGCCGCGACCACGAGAACGAGCGTCATCTTGTCGGCGAGCAACGACAGCACCTTCCGCCACGCGGGGATGCTCTTGGCCTCGTCGAGGACGTTCGGTCCGTGCTCTGCGCGGCGACGCTCCACCTCGCCTGCGGCCAGGCCTCGATCCGGGGCGACATCGAAGGCCTCGGCGACGTCGTCTGCGGGGCGGGTGTGCCACCTCGACGCGGTCTCGACACTCATCGATACTCCGATCCACGTGCGCGGGTGGGTCGTTCTCACCGTAACTGCAGGTGGTACTCCTGCGCCGGGCGTACGTTCGTGATGTGGTGGAGGGGAAGCATCGAAGTTCGAGGAGGAGCACCGATGAGCGAGTTCCCGGAATCCGATCAGCCTGTCGTTCGTCTGACCGAGGAACAGGCTTGGGAGCGACTCGCGTCCGCGAAGGTGGGACGCCTCGTCACCGTCGTGGGTGACCGCCCCGAGATCTATCCCGTCAACTATGTGGTGACGGACGGCAAGGTGTACTTCCGCACCGGAGAGGGCAGCAAACTGTCCGAACTGGCCGTCCATGCGAACGTCGCGTTCCAGGTCGATCACATCCACGAGGACACCGCGTGGAGCATCGTCGTGCACGGCAGCGCCCATGTGCTGCGGAGTTTCGACGACGCCGCGAAGATCGATGCACTGGGCCTGACCCCATGGGTTCCGACGCCGAAGTTCGATTACGTCGAGATCCGGGCAACAGAAATCACCGGACTGCAGTACAACCTCGTCAAGAACTGACACGACGGTGACCTCGGCGCAGTCGCATCGGCTGCTCATGCGCTTCATGTGGTTGTCGGTCGCTGCGGCGCTGGCGACGATGGCCCTGAAGTCGCTCGCCGCGTGGTTGACGGGATCGGTGGGTCTGCTCTCCGATGCGCTGGAGTCCGGCGTCAATCTGGTGGCGGCGATCGTGGGTCTGCTCGCGCTGCGTTTGTCCGCGAAACCGGCCGACTTCAACCACGATTTCGGCCACGGCAAAGCCGAGTACCTGTCGGCCGCTGTCGAGGGCACGATGATCTTCGCGGCCGCGACCGCAATCCTGTGGACGTCGATCGACCGACTGCTGTCACCGCAGCCGGTCCAGGAGCCGGTCTCGGTCTCGCACTGTCGGCCGGGTCGTCCGTCATCAATCTCGCGGTCGGACTCGTCCTGATCCGCGAAGGCAGGAAGCACCGGTCGATCACGCTGGTCGCCGACGGCAAACACCTGCTCACCGACGTGTGGACGTCGGCCGGCGTCCTGGTGGGTGTCGCGCTGGTCGCGTTGTCGGGGTGGGACGTGCTCGATCCGATCGTGGCGATCGTGGTGGCGTTGAACATCCTGCGTATCGGGTACGGACTGGTGAAACAGTCCGTCGTGGGCATGCTCGATGCCGCGCTCCCCACCGAGGATGTCGCCGTGGTGAACGGGGTGCTCGACCGGTACCGCGCGTCGGAGCCGGTGGAGTTCCTACCGCCGCGCACGCGCGAGTCGGGACGCCAGCGTTTCGTGTATCTGACGGTGCGGGCGCCGGGCGACTGGTCGGTGCGTGCCGGGCACGATCTGCTCGACCGGCTCGAAGCCGATCTTCAGGACGCGTTGCCCGGGGTGACGGTGTTCACCCACCTCGAGCCACTGGGTTACCGGAAGCGTGGCACTGCTCCGCACGCGTAGCGCGACCGTCAGGAGGACACGACGAGTCCGGCACCGAGGCCGAACATCAGGACCGCGACGCCACCGTCGAGAATCCGCCAGGATCCGGGCTTGGCGAACCAGCTGCGCAGGTAGCGCGCACCGTATCCGAGGGCGACGAACCACACACCGCTCGCAGCGATGGCACCCGCGCCGAACCACCAGCGTCCCGGGTTTCCGTAGTTGTTGGCGACGGATCCGAGCATGAGCACGGTGTCGAGATACGTGTGGGGATTGAGCCACGTCAATGCCAGACAGGTCAGCAGCGCTGCGCCGATGGTGACGGCGCCGCCGGGCGCGGCCGACAACGCCTCGGGGCG
>BBEG01000365.1 GCA_001312645.1 Rhodococcus sp. JCM 9791 | reverse complement strand
GCGCGCAGCGCCCAAGGCGGCGACGGCATCGACATGTCGATCTTCGACCGGGCCTGATCCCGATGTATCCGGCGACCCGCGACGTGGAGTCGTGGACCGTGATGCGGTGTGTCCGGCAGGTCCTGGATCAGCTCGACTCCGTCGACGACCCGCTCCCGGACGGGGTGCGCAGCGAGCATTCCCTGATCGGACTCGACGAGGCCCTACGGACGATCCACTTGCCCGATTCCAAGGACGACGTCACCCGCGCGCGGGATCGGTTGCGGTTCGACGAGGCTGTCGCGGTCCAGCTCGTGATGGCACGTCGGCGCCACGACGTCGAGGTGCGCAGCGCACCGAAGTGTCCGCTCCGGGCCGATGCGCTCGCCGACGAGTTCGATCGCAGACTGCCGTTCGAGCTGACCGAGGGGCAGCTCTCCGTGGCGGAGGAGATCTCCGCGGATCTGTCGCAGAACCACCCGATGAACCGATTGCTGCAGGGCGAAGTGGGTTCCGGTAAGACGATCGTGGCGTTGCGCGCGATGCTGCAGGTGATCGATGCCGGTCACCAGTGCGCGTTGCTCGCACCCACCGAGGTCCTCGCAGCCCAGCATGCACGCTCACTCACCGCGATGCTCGGCGACCTCGCCGCCGCCGGCGAGCTCGGCGCGCACGCACTCGCCACCCGCATCACGCTCCTGACCGGATCGATGAAGACGGCGCAGAGGCGGCAGGCACTGAACGAGGCGATGACAGGCGACGCAGGAATAGTGATCGGTACCCACGCACTCATCGAGGACAAGGTCAACTTCTTCGATCTCGGACTGGTCGTGATCGACGAGCAGCACCGATTCGGAGTCGAGCAACGCGACAAGTTGCGGTCCCGCGGCCGCGACGGTGCGGCGCCGCACGTGCTGGTGATGACCGCGACCCCGATCCCGCGCACCATCGCGATGACGGTGCTCGGCGACCTCGAAGTGTCGACTCTGCGTCAGCTCCCGAAGGGACGTTCCCCGATCGTCAGCCGTGTGGTGGCGGCGAAAGTCCATCCGACGTGGGTCGACCGGGCGTGGGAACGCATTCGGGAGGAAACCGTGGAAGGACGCCAGGCGTACGTCGTGTGTTCGCGGATCGGCGACGGAGAGTCCGACGACGACGCTGCCTTCGACCCCGCGACATTCGAACTGCTCGACGAGTCCGCCACAGGTAAGAAGGGAAAACAGAAGCCGCCCGACACCAAATCGGTCCTGCAGCAGTTCGACGAACTGTCTTCCGGTCCGCTGGCAGACCTGCGTGTCGGGTTGTTGCACGGGCGACTCCCCGGCGACGAGAAGGACGCTGTGATGCGTGACTTCGGGGCGGGGGAGATCGACGTGCTGGTGTGCACCACGGTCGTCGAGGTCGGAGTCGACGTACCGAATGCGACGGTGATGGTCATCGTCGATGCCGACCGTTTCGGTGTCAGTCAGCTGCATCAGCTTCGTGGCCGTGTCGGCAGAGGTGGCCATCAGGGCCTGTGCCTGCTCATCACCGACACCAAACCCGGAAGCCCGACGATGACCAGGCTCGAGGCGGTCGCCGGCACCACCGACGGATTCGAACTCGCCCAACTCGATCTGCAGTTGCGCCGTGAAGGCGATGTACTCGGTGTCGCCCAGTCCGGAACGGTGTCGGCCCTGCGTCTGCTGTCGCTCGTCGACGATGTCGAGGTGATCGCCGCCGCGCAGCGATTCGCCCGCGAGGTAACTGAGAAGGACCCGGAACTGAAGCAACATTCGGGGCTCGCGAGCATGGTGGACGCCGCGCTCGACACCAGGAAGGCCGAGTACCTCGAGAAATCCTGACCGGTGGTTATCGGCGCAGTGTGTAGGTCAGGACGGCGTTGCCCTTGTTGGTGATCATGCTGTCGACCAGATTCAGCCTGGTCAGCGGAACGGACTCGTCGAACAGTCGCCGGCCTTCGTTCGTCGCCGCTGGATGGATGGTCAAGGTGAGTGCGTCGACGACACCGGCGAGGAACAGCGAGCGGACCGTCTCGATGCCACCGGCACGGTGATGCCACCCGAGCCGTCCTGCTGAAGTGTGCGGACGTACTCGACCGGGTCGCCGGTGATCGCGGTGCTGTTCCATCCGAGCGCTACCCCGTCGTGTGCGTCGCCCCGTCGACCGCCGTTCAGGGTCTGCGTGACGACGTGCTTGCGGACCGGGTTGATGAACGCTCCGAACGGGTCGTCGGCGCCCGGCCAGTACTCCGACCACTCCTGCCACAATTTCCGGCCGATGACGACATCGGTCACCCCGTCGAGTGTTTTGGCCATCAGCTCGCCTTCTTCGGGGCCGAAGGCGTCGAACTGGAACTTGTCGGGCGACTCGACGACGCCGTTGACGGAGCTGAACAGATGCGCGGTGGTCTTGCGGGCCATGTGCGTTGTCCTTTCTGCGGTGTGCAACCCGGGGATTTCCCTGTCGACAGTGTCTCGGAACGGCAACTCCCGGTTACAGAAAACGGACCGCACCGACCGAGAAAAATCATCGGTGCGTGTTTCGGAGCGCGGTCGGCCCCGCGGTGCGGTGTTACAGCCTTGCGACTGCGGAGGTTTCGTGTGTGTTACCCGTTCGACGACTGCATCGTTACAGTCCCGCATGAACCCAGCGTTGTCTCGAGATGTGGAATCCCGGCGAAGGAAGTGCTGTTCGGGCACGGTACCGTCGTGCAATGTTCTCCAAAGTGCTTGTCGCCAACCGAGGCGAGATCGCAATTCGCGCGTTTCGCGCTGCCTACGAACTGGGTGCCGAAACGGTCGCGGTGTTTCCGTACGAAGACCGCAAGTCCCTCCACCGTCTGAAGGCCGACGAGGCGTACCAGATCGGTGAAGAAGGCCACCCGGTACGGGCGTACCTGGCGGTCGACGAGATCGTCAATGCCGCCGTGTCGGTGGGCGCCGACGCATCTACCCCGGTTACGGTTTCCTGTCCGAGAATCCGGACCTCGCCGCGGCGTGCGACCGGGCGGGCATCACGTTCGTCGGTCCGTCGACCGAGATCCTGGAACTGACCGGAAACAAGGCACGCGCGATCGCGGCCGCGAAGGCAGCGGGTCTGCCCGTGCTGGCGTCGTCCGAGCCGTCTGCGGATATCGAGGCGCTCGTCGCGGCGTCGGAGAAGATGACATTCCCGGTATTCGTCAAGGCCGTGGCAGGTGGCGGTGGACGCGGTATGCGACGTGTCGCCGATCCCGCGCAGCTACGCGAATCCATCGAGGCGGCCTCCAGGGAGGCCGACGCGGCATTCGGTGATCCGACGGTCTTCCTCGAACAGGCCGTGGTCAACCCTCGCCACATCGAGGTGCAGATCCTCGCCGACAAGCACGGCAACGTCATCCACCTGTACGAGCGGGACTGCTCGGTGCAGCGCCGCCACCAGAAGGTCATCGAGCTTGCACCGGCCCCGAACCTGGACCCGGAACTCCGCGACCGGATCTGCGCGGACGCCGTCGCGTTCGCCGAGCAGATCGGCTACCAGTGCGCGGGAACCGTCGAGTTCCTCCTCGACGAGCGCGGCAAACACGTCTTCATCGAGATGAACCCGCGCATCCAGGTCGAGCACACGGTGACCGAGGAGATCACCGATGTGGATCTGGTGCAGGCGCAACTGCGGATCGCCTCGGGCGAGACCTTGGCAGACCTCGGTCTGAGCCAGGACAAGATCCGAATCCACGGTGCCGCGTTGCAGTGCCGTATCACCACGGAGGACCCGGCCAACGGCTTCCGTCCGGACACCGGCCGGATCACCGGCTACCGCACCCCGGGTGGTGCAGGTATCCGCCTCGACGGTGGCACCTCGGTCGGCGCAGAGATCTCGGCGCACTTCGACTCGATGCTCGTCAAGCTCACGTGCCGCGGTCGTGACCTCGAGGCGGCCGTCGCCCGCGCCCGTCGTGCGGTCACCGAGTTCCGGATCCGCGGTGTATCGACGAACATCCCGTTCCTGCAGGCCGTGCTCGATGACGAAGACTTCCGCGCGGGTCGCGTGACGACCTCGTTCATCGAAGAGCGCCCGCACCTGCTGACGCTGCGACGCTCGGCCGACCGTGGCACCAAGATCCTCGAATACCTCGCCGACGTCACCGTCAACAAGCCGCACGGCGAGCGGATCGCGACGGTGTACCCGCACGACAAACTCCCCGCGATCGACCTGTCGGCACCTCCGGCTCCCGGGTCGCGGCAACGACTGCTCGAACTCGGCCCCGAGGGCTTCGCGCGGGCACTACGCGAACAGAAGGCCATCGGCGTCACCGACACCACGTTCCGCGACGCACACCAGTCGCTGCTCGCGACGCGTGTGCGCAGCAAGGACCTGCTCACGGTCGCCGGTCACGTCGCGCGCATGACGCCGGAACTGCTGTCGATCGAGGCGTGGGGCGGTGCGACCTACGATGTGGCGCTGCGCTTCCTGCACGAGGATCCGTGGGAGCGGCTCGCGGCGCTGCGTGAGGCCATCCCCAACATCAACCTGCAGATGCTGTTGCGTGGCCGCAACACCGTCGGGTACACCCCGTACCCGGAGGCCGTGACACGCGCGTTCGTACAGGAAGCCGCCGACACGGGCATCGACATCTTCCGCATCTTCGATGCGCTGAACAACGTCGATCAGATGCGTCCGGCGATCGACGCGGTGCGCGAGACGGGCACCACGCTCGCCGAGGTGGCCATGTCCTACACCGGCGACCTGTCGAATCCGAACGAGACGCTATACACCCTCGACTACTACCTGAAGCTGGCCGAGCAGATCGTCGATGCAGGCGCGCACATCATCGCGATCAAGGACATGGCAGGTCTGCTGCGCGCGCCCGCCGCGGCGACGCTGGTCAAGGCGTTGCGCAGCAACTTCGATCTCCCGGTGCACGTGCACACGCACGACACCCCCGGTGGCCAGCTCGCTACTTATGTCGCGGCATGGCACGCCGGAGCCGACGCGGTCGACGGG
>BBEG01000364.1 GCA_001312645.1 Rhodococcus sp. JCM 9791 | reverse complement strand
CCCGATCCGGGCAGCCAACTCCTCCACCGACCCCGACTCGAACACCACCGGCACCGACACCCGCACACCCACCACCGACGACAACCGCGCCACCACACGCGTCGCCGCCAACGAATTACCCCCCAAATCCACAAACGAATCATCCAAACCGACCCGCTCCACCCCCAACACCGACGCCACCACCGACGCCACAGACTCCTCCAACACCGACCGCGCGCCCGAAACTCCCGCACCGCAAACACCGGCTCCGGCAACGCCCCCCGATCCACCTTCCCCACCGGAGTCAACGGCACCTCATCCAACACCACCACCAACGCCGGCACCATATACCCCGGCAACACCCCCGCCACCTGCTCACGCACCACACCCGAATCGAGCACCACACCCGACTCCGGCACCACATACGACACCAACGCCGACTCACCCGACGCCAACACCGACCCCACCGTCACCGCAAAACCCACCCCCGGCAACGACGCCAACACCGCATCGACCTCACCCAACTCGATACGGAACCCCCGCACCTTCACCTGAAAATCGCTACGCCCCACATACTCCAACACCCCACCCGAACCACGACGAACCACATCCCCCGTCCGATACATCCGCCCACCCGACGACGAAAACGGATCCGCCACAAAACGAGACGACGTCAACCCCACACGACCGTGATACCCCCGCGCCACCTGCGCCCCCGCCACATACAACTCCCCCACCACACCATCAGGCACCGGACGCAAACGCTCATCCAGCACAAAACACCCCACCCCCACAATCGCCGACCCGATCGACACCCCCGAACCCGGCACCAACTCCGACGAACTCGTCGCCAAAATCGTCGTCTCCGTCGGACCATACGCATTGAAAAAACGCCGCACACCCGGAACAGACCACCGCCGCACCAACTCCGGCGTAAAAGCCTCCCCCGCCACCACCACAGTCGACAACGAATCCAACCCCACCGGATCCATCGACCCCAACGCACCCGGCGTCATGAACACATGCGACACCCGCTCCGCCGCAATCAACTCCGCCAACTCCGGCCCACCACCGACACCCGCCGGAGCCACCACCACCGACGCCCCCGCCGAAAACCCCACCAACAACTCCAACAACGACACATCGAAACTCGGCGAACACACATGCAACACCCGAGACGACCCATCCACCCCGAAATGCTCACGCTCAGCCGAAATCAACGGCGCCACACCCGCATGCGACACCACCACACCCTTAGGCCGCCCCGTCGACCCCCGACGTATAAATCATCCACGCCGCATCAGAAACCTCCACCGACCGCACCCGATCCGCATACGACACCGGACGCGACGACAACCCCCCCACCTCGGACACCAAACCCGCATCATCGAACACCACCACCGGCACCGCAGGCGGACACGACACCGACACCACATCCACCACCGACGACACCGTCACCACCAACACAGCACCCGAATCCGCCACCATGAACTGCACACGCTCAGCCGGATACCCCGGATCCACCGGCACAAAAGTCGCCCCCGACTTCACCACCGCCCACAACACCACCACCGACTCCAACGAACGCGGCACCGCCACCACCACCGCATCCCCCGGACCCACACCCCGAGAAATCAACCACCGAGCCCACCGCGACGAACACTCATCGAGCTCCCGATACGACAACGACCGCCCACCAGCAACCACCGCCACCGCATCACCACACGACTCCACCGCCGACACCAACAACTGCGGCAACACCACACCCCGACCACGCCCACCACGTTGCTTCGAGGAGTTCTTCCGTCCGTCCGTGCGATCCGGCCGCTTTGTCGCAATTCTTCCGCTTCGGCCTGTCCAACCGAACGCGACCCCCGGTCAGCCACCACGAAATCGACTCCTTCCGGTCGAGCAACCCCGACGCCGCTCGACCGGAAGTAAAGTTACCGAACAGTTACCTTTCTTGCAGCACCCACGGATCGGCCGCACCGGCACTCTTGCCTGCCAGCGGGCCTGAAACAACGATGTCCACCCCGGCGTGTCGGTCGGTGACGATCACAGCTTCGAGGTCCTCGGAATCGGACAATGCAGATACCTCAGCGGCCGGAACGAATGCATGGCTGACCCACTCCTCGAGCACGAGTTCGCCGAGATCATCGTCGTGACCAGGAACAACGACCACCGCGCCTGCAACCGCTGCGGCCAGCACTGCGAAAACAGTCCATCGATCGGCAGCTGCGCTGCCCGGCAGGATGCGCGAATCGTAGGTCAGGGCCAGCTCCTGCTGCCCCCGACGCAACGCGGCGACCACTTCACCGTGGTTGAGACACACATCACCGAAGCACAATGCCCGGTCACCGGGACCGAGTACCTCGGGACGATCCGTGTAGCCGAGTGAACGGCCGGACAGGCCGGCCACAGCCGCGTCGACCGCCGGATCGTCGATCGAGATCACGTCGTTTCGGCAGCCGTCTCAGCCTCCTCGAACTCGACAACCCGGTCGGTCGTGGCCAGACACCACCGTGCGGGCACCTGCCGGTCGACGGACACCGCGGCCCCCGACTTCGCCACCGCCCACAATGCGACCACCAGATCGACACCGACAGGAAGGTCCACCGTCACAACATCGCCCGACGCCGCTCCGAGGGAGATCAGGTATCTCGCCCACTGGGACGAGCGCGCCTCGATCTCCGCGAAGCTCGACTCCATGTCGCCGAACACGACGGCGAGAGCGTCCGGATCCGATTCGACGGCAACCTGGAGTTCCTGCGCGAGGGTGCGATCCACGCTCATCGGCGTCGTCGACGGCACCGAAGGCGCCACCGTCACGCTCGCCGAACGCTCACTGTCCGTACGGATATCGAGGTCGCCGACCACCGCGGCGGGGTCGGCGGCCACTGTGTCGAGGATCGTCACGAACCTGTCTGCGAGCGTCCCGATGGTATCCGCGTCGAACAGATCGGTCGCGTAGGTGAAGGCGAGTGCCATCCCCCGGCCGCACCGTCATAGCCTTCCCTCGGTTCCGCGGTCACCTGCAGGTCGAACTTTGCTGCCAGCTCACCACCGTCGACGGCTTCGACTGTCAGCCCGGGAAGTTCGAGTCGTGCCGGTTCGATGTTCTGGAACGACAACACCGTCTGGAACACGGGATGTCGCGCTGCCGATCGTGCTGCGACCACCTCGTCGACGATGCGCTCGAACGGCACGTCGCGTTCGCGAACGCCTCGAGGTCCGTGGCGCGGGCCTCATCGAGGACCGCACCGAAGGTGGCGGCAGGGTCGATGTCGGTGCGCAACGCCAGAGTGTTGACGAACATGCCGACCACGTCGTCGAGCGCGCGAGCACCGCGTCCGGCGACGGGGGTGCCGACGACGATGTCGCGGGAGTTACTCAGCCGCGACAACAAGACCGCAAGTGCGGAATGCACCACCATGAACAGCGTGGACCGGTGCGCCGCAGCGAGTTCGTCGAGGCGCGTGCGGGTTGCTGCGGTCACCTCGGTGACATGCGTGGCTCCACGCAGGCTCGGAGTCGCCGGCCGTGGCCGATCCGTGGGCACGTCGAGCAGATCGGGGACCCCGGCGAGACGCTCACGCCAGTACGCGAGCTGGATGCCCGCCGGTGACTGCGGATCGTCGGCGGCACCGAAGGCTTCCTGCTGCCACAACGCGAAGTCTGCGTACTGGATCTCGAGAGCACTGGGAGCGGGAGCATCCCCTGCAAGTCGAGCCACATACGCCGACATCAGATCCCGAGCGAGCGGCGGCAGGGACGCGCCATCGGCCGAGATGTGATGGACCACGAGCGCAAGGACGTGGTCGTCGGAGCCGATGCTGACCAGCCCACCGCGAACAGGCACCTCGGTGGCAACGTCGAATCCCTGCGAGACCACCTCGACGACGGCCGCGAATGCCTCCGCCTCGGAGTCCACCGTCACCGTCGTGAGGGCATCTACCGCGTCGGCTCCCAAGATCTTCTGGTGGGGGCCCTGCTCGTCCTGCGGATAAACGGTGCGCAATGACTCGTGTCGCTCGACGATGTCACCTACGGCGGCAGCCAGCGCCGCGGTGTCGAGGTCGCCGCGCAATCGGATGGCGAGCGGAATGTTGTAGGTCGCCGATCCCGGATCGAGCTGGTTGAGCACCCACATACGTTGCTGCGCGAGCGACAACGGGATCCGATCGGGCCGTGGCCCGGCCACCAGATCGGGAAGTACCCGGTCGCCCTGCCCGGAGTCGGCTCGCGCCGCAAGACCTGCAACGGTGGGGTCCTCGAACAGTTCACGTATTGCCAGACTCGAACCCAGCGTCTCGTTGATCCGCGCAATCACCCGTGTCGCGATGAGTGAGTTACCGCCCAGATCGAAGAACGAGTCGTCCGCGCCGACCTTCTCGACGTCGAGGATCTGCGCCAGAATCCGCGCGACTGCGCGTTCGGACTCCGTTGCGGGTTCCCGGTAGTCGTCGCCGAGAGCGTCGATCCGCGGAGCCGGAAGGGCTCGTCGGTCGAGCTTTCCGTTGACGGTCAGGGGCAGTTCGTCGAGCACGGTCACGATGTCGGGCACCATGTATCCGGTCAAGAACTCCGACACCTGGTGCGCACGTCTGCCGCGACCACGGTCTCACCGGCGCGCGGTACGACATAGCCGACGAGTCGTTCACCGAGCCCGTCGTCGCGAACCATCGCAACAGCATGGGCGACACCCGATGCCTGTAGTAGCGCCGCCTCGATCTCGCCGAGTTCGATGCGGAAACCGCGCAACTGCACCTGGGAGTCACTGCGGCCCGCGTATTCGAGAACGCCGTCCGGGTTCCAGCGGGCGATGTCGCCGGTGCGGTAGAGCCTGCCTCCGCCGAACGGATCCGCGACGAACCGCACCGCAGTCAGATCAGGACGTCCGAGGTACCCGCGCGACAACTGGTCGCCGGACACATAGACCTCACCGGGCACACCCTGCGTACCGGCTGTAGCGTCGGTCGAGCACGCGCACCGCGAGCC
>BBEG01000363.1 GCA_001312645.1 Rhodococcus sp. JCM 9791 | reverse complement strand
TTCGCCTCGAGGACGTAGAGGATGTCGTCCTTGAGTGCGTACTGGACGTTGAGCAGGCCCTTGACGCCGATGCCCTTCGCGAGCGCCGCCGTGGAGCGCCGCACGTTCTCGATGTCGGCACGGCCGAGGGTGATCGGGGGCAGCGCGCACGCCGAGTCGCCGGAGTGGATGCCGGCCTCCTCGATGTGCTCCATGATGCCGCCGATGTACACGTCGGTGCCGTCGCACAGGGCGTCGACGTCGATCTCGATCGCGTCGTCGAGGAACCGGTCGACCAGCACGGGGCGGTCGTCGGAAATCTCGGTGGCGTTCTCGATGTAGGTCGCGAGGGCCTTCTCGTCGTAGACGATCTCCATACCGCGGCCGCCGAGCACGTACGACGGGCGCACCAGCACCGGGTACCCGATGTCTGCGGCGATCTCCCGTGCGCCGTCGAACGTGGTGGCGGTGCCGTACTTCGCGGCCGGCAGGTCCGCCTCGTCGAGGACACGACCGAATTCGCCGCGATCCTCCGCCAGGTCGATCGCCTCGGGGCTGGTACCCACGATCGGGACGCCCGCGTCCTTCAGCCGGCGCGCGAGCCCCAGCGGAGTCTGACCGCCGAGCTGAACGATCACGCCCTCGACCGTGCCGGATTCGCATTCGGCGCGGTACACCTCGAGCACGTCCTCGAAGGTGAGTGGCTCGAAGTACAGGCGATCGGCGGTGTCGTAGTCGGTGGAGACGGTCTCCGGGTTGCAGTTGACCATGACGGTCTCGTACCCGGCCTCCGACAGGGTCAGTGCCGCGTGCACGCACGAGTAGTCGAACTCGATGCCCTGGCCGATGCGGTTCGGGCCGGAGCCGAGGATGAGCACCTTCGGCTTGTCGGGCTGCGGCGCGACCTCGGTCTCGGCGGCGGGGTCGAGCTCGTACGTCGAGTAGTGGTACGGGGTCTTCGCCTCGAACTCGGCCGCACACGTGTCGACGGTCTTGTACACGGGGTGGATGCCGAGTTCGCTGCGCAGTGCCCGCACGTCGTCCTCGGAGGAGAACTGTGCGGGTCGCAGCTCCGCGATCTGCCGGTCGGAGAAGCCGTGGTGCTTGGCGTAGCGCAGCTCGGTCGCGCCGAATTCCTCGGCCGAGCGCACATCCTCGCCCAGCTCGATGATCTGCTGGAACTGGTCGAGGAACCACCGGTCGATCTTGGTGGCGTCGAACAGCTGCTCGACGGTCGCGCCCAGGTCGAGGGCCCGCCCGATCTGGTAGAACCGGCCGTCGGTGGGGGTCTTGATCGCTTCGAGCAGCTCTTCGAGGGTGCCGTCCACCGCGGGGCCGGTCCAGAATCCGGCGCGCTTGGTTTCGAGCGAGCGCAGCACCTTGCCGAAGGCCTCGGTGAAGTTGCGGCCGATGGACATCGCCTCTCCCACCGACTTCATGGTCGTGGTGAGGGTGCCGTCGCGCCCGGGAACTTCTCGAACGCGAATCGCGGGGCCTTGACCACGACGTAGTCGAGCGTCGCTCGAAGCACGCCGGGGTTTCCTTGGTGATGTCGTTGACGATCTCGTCGAGCGTGTAGCCGATGGCGAGCTTCGCGGCCATCTTCGCGATCGGGTAACCGGTGGCCTTCGATGCGAGCGCCGACGAGCGCGACACGCGCGGGTTCATCTCGATGACGACGAGTCGGCCGTCGCGCGGATCCATCGCGAACTGGATGTTGCAGCCGCCGGTGTCGACGCCGACCTCACGCAGGATATCGATCGACAGGTCGCGCATCGCCTGGTATTCGCGGTCGGTCAGCGTCATCGCCGGGGCGACGGTGATCGAGTCGCCGGTGTGCACACCCACCGGGTCGACATTCTCGATCGAGCACACGATCACGACGTTGTCGCGGCCGTCGCGCATCAATTCGAGTTCGTATTCCTTCCATCCGAGGATGGACTCTTCGATCAACACGTTCGCGGTCGGCGACGCGGCGAGACCACCACCGGCGATACGTTCGAGGTCAGCCGCGTCGTACGCCATGCCGGAGCCGAGACCACCCATCGTGAACGACGGGCGCACGACGACCGGGTAACCGAGTTCGGCGACCGTGTCGTAGGCCTCGTCCATCGTGTAGCAGACCCGCGAGCGCGCGGACTCCCCGCCGACCTTGGCGACGATGTCCTTGAACTTCTGCCGGTCCTCGCCGCGCTGGATGGCATCGAAGTCGGCGCCGATCAGTTCGACATCGTACTTGTCGAGGATGCCCTGCTCGGACAGCGCGACCGCGGTGTTGAGCGCGGTCTGCCCGCCGAGGGTGGCGAGCACGGCGTCGATCGGGGTGCCGTTCGCGGCTTCGGTCGCGAAGACCTTCTCGACGAATTCGGCGGTGATCGGCTCGATGTAGGTGGAGTCGGCGAACTCCGGGTCGGTCATGATCGTCGCGGGGTTCGAGTTGACGAGGGAGACCCGCAGGCCCTCCTCGCGCAGCACCCGGCATGCCTGGGTGCCGGAGTAGTCGAACTCGCAGGCCTGACCGATGACGATCGGGCCCGATCCGATGACCAGGACGTGGGAGAGATCGGTACGGCGTGGCATCAGTTCTTCTCTCCCTCGAGCATGCGGGTGAAACGATCGAACAGGTAGGCGGCATCGTGCGGTCCGGCTGCGCTTCGGGGTGGTACTGGACGGAGAACGCAGAGCCGTCGACGAGCTTGACGCCTTCGACTGCACCGTCGTTGGCGCAGGTGTGGCTGACCACGGCGCGTCCGAACGGGGTGTCGAATTCCTGGCCCGCCTCACCTTCGAGCGCGAACCCGTGGTTCTGCGCGGTGATGGCGATACGGCCGGTCTCGTGTTCGACGACCGGGATGTTGATGCCCCGGTGGCCGAACTTCATCTTGTAGGTGCTCAGCCCGAGTGCGCGGCCGAGGATCTGGTTGCCGAAGCAGATACCGAACAGCGGCAGGCCCTGACCGAGCACCTCCTTGGTCAGGTGCACCGCACCGTCGGCGGTGGCCGGGTCGCCGGGACCGTTGGACAGGAACACACCGTCGGCCTTCAGGTCCAGGATGTCGTGCAGTGTCGCGGTGGACGGCAGCACATGCACTCGGATGCCGCGCTGCGCGAACATGCGCGGGGTGTTGGTCTTGATACCGAGGTCGATCGCAGCGACCGTGAAGCGTGCCGTGCCATCGGCGGGTTCGACCACGTATCCGCTGCTGGTGCTCACTTCACCGGCCAGGTCGGCGCCGAGCATCGACGGCTGGCTCCTGACGCGGTCGAGGAGGGTATCGATGTCGAGGTCGTCGCCCTTCCACGCGAGGGCGTCGCCGGAGAACACGCCGGCGCGCATAGAGCCGCGGGTGCGCAGGTGCCGCACGAGCGCGCGGGTGTCGATACCTGCGAGTCCGACGACGTTCTGCCGCTCGAGTTCGTCCTGCAGCGATCCGGTGGCGCGCCAGCTCGAGGTGCGGCGGGACGGGTCGCGAACCACGAATCCCGCCACCCAGATCTTCGATTCGGAGGCCTCGCCGGTCGGGCCGACCGATTCGTTGTCCTCCTGGTTCCAGCCGGTGTTGCCGATCTGCGGCGCGGTGGCCACGACGATCTGACGGTGGTAGCTGGGGTCGGTCAGAGTTTCCTGGTAGCCGGTCATGCCGGTGCTGAACACGGCCTCACCGAGGGTCTGCCCGACGGCGCCGAATTGGATGCCTCGGAAGACGCGCCCGTCCTCGAGGACCAACACTGCGGTGCCACCGCCGAATGTTCTGTCGCTCATGCGTTGTCTCCGTTCTGTTCGACCTCACCAGAGCCGGCCGCATGGGCTGAATTCTCGCGTGTCGTGATTGTCGTGATCGTCATCGTCGTTGTGATCGTCACAGTCCTATGAATTTTCGTTCTCTTCGTGGGTCCAGGCCGGGTACACCGACTTGTCGTCGCCGCGGAATCCGGTGTCGATCTCGGTACCCGAGGGCAACTCCCAGCGGATCACCAGGACACCGTCCTTGGTCATCACCTTCCCCGCGAGTCCCCGTTCGGTCCGGATGGCACGGATCGAGTCCTGTGGAATCCAGATGGGCATCTCACCGGTGCGGCTCAGCAGGATGCCCTTGGTGTGGCGGCTCAGTTCCGACACTGCGCGGTGTCCGAGATCGCCGACGGCGATGCGGTCCTGCCAGCTCGGGGCGAGGGTGCTGCCCACATACAGGCCGCTGCTCGGGGCGATGAGTTCGTCGCCGAGATCGTCGGGCAGCGCGGGCAGTTCACCGACGACATCGGCCTGCCGCCGGGCGCGGCTGCGCCAGCCCTTCCACATGAGCAGGACCAGCACCAGCCACAGTGCAACGAAGATCAGGGTCAGCAGGATGCGGTCCATCAGAGCCCCCACTCGCCGCCGTGACGCGGGAACACCGCGCCGTCGCGGGCGGTGATCCGTCCGCGCAGCGCCGTGGCCGTGACCCTTGCCCGGCAGGGTCATCGCGTCGTACGGGGTGTTGTGCGAGATGCTCGCCAGGTCCGGTCCGCTCACGGTCCACTCGGTGTCCGGGTCGACGAGCACCACGTTGGCGGGTTCGCCGACCGCGAGTGGCCGGCCCTGATCATCGAGCCCGACGATCTGCGCGGGCCGCTCGCTCATCACCTTCGCGACGCCACGCCAGTCGAGCAGGCCCGGGCGCACCATCGTCTCGATCACGATCGAGAGGGCGTCTCGAGACCCAACATGCCCGGGCGGGCCTGGGAGAACTCGCAGCACTTGTCCTGCTCGGCATGCGGAGCGTGGTCGGTGGCCACACAGTCGATGATGCCTGCGGCCAGGCCGCGACGCAGCGCTTCGACATCGGAGCATTCACGCAGCGGCGGGTTGACCTTGTTCACAGCGTCGTAGGTCTCGAGCCGCGAATCGTCGAGGAGCAGGTGATGCGGCGTCACCTCGGCGCTGATCGAGATACCCTGCCCGCGAGCCCATTCCACGAGATCGACCGTGCCGGCGGTGGAGGCGTGGCAGATGTGCACGCGCGCCCCGGCGTCGCGGGCGAGCAGTG
>BBEG01000362.1 GCA_001312645.1 Rhodococcus sp. JCM 9791 | reverse complement strand
AATGGTCGCCGCGCCGGTCGTGTCGACGGCGTCGACGTGCGGCACCGGAATGCGTTCGACGCCGTCCGCCGTGCCGATCACACGTCGTCGCCGCCTCGTGTCACCACCACGGCGGGAACGCGTTCGAGCAGCGTCGCGACCGCGACGTCGATGTCGTCGCCCGGATTCGTCCCCGCGTAGTACGCGGCTTCGTGTTCGTTGACGACGAGAGGGTCGGCCACCCGGAGGATCTCGGCGCCAGAGGGGCCGTGGGGCTGGGGTTGAGCACGAACCTGCGCCGACGACCACTCGCCCATGACGCCGCCGCGCGCGTCACCGGCGGCGGCAGTTCGAGTTGTGTGAGGACGACCGCCGGATCGAGTTCGTCGAGCGCCGCGGTGACATACGCGGGGTCCAGGAGACTGTTCGCCCCGGCGATCACGATGATCCTGTTGCTGCCGTCCTCGGCGAGAACGACGATGGCGCGACCCGTCGCGGCGTCGAGTTCGGTCAGGTGGCGCGTGCTGACACCCGCGGACTGCTGTGCTGCGCGAAGGACGTCGGCGGCATCGTCGGTTCCGACCGCCCCGATGATCGCCGTGGCGGCGATCCGTGCAGCTCCGATCGACTGGTTGGCGCCCTTTCCACCGGGATGGGTCGACAGACTTCGGCCCAGCACCGTCTCCCCGTCCGCCGGGGCACGTGTCACGAGCGCGGTCAGGTCGAGGTTCAGAGATCCGACGACGGCCACCACACACTGCTGTGGCACGCCGGTGTCATTCGGCGGCACTGCCCCGCTCGAGCCTGGGCACACCATGTGCACCACTTCGTCGGCCCAGGTCTCGTCGACCCGTCCGTGTCGCAGGTATGCACCGAGGTACGACCCGACGAGAGTGGACACCGCGGTGTCGATGTCGAGGTCCGCACGGAGTGCGCCGGCGTCGACTGCGGCGCGGAGCACCTCGGCCGCGACCTGGCTGCGACTGTTGATGATGTCGCGGAACGATTCGGTGAGGTCGGGGTCCTGGTCGGTGAGGACCGCGCTGACGCTGCCCATACCGATGTCGCTCGACAGGGCCACTCGGAGCAGGTCGAGGGTCCACTTCACTCGGTCGTACACGCAGAGTCCGTCGGGGACAGGCGGTGCTGCGGCCTTCGAGTCGAGTGCCGCCTCCAACAGTTCGTCGCGGTTCGCATAGCGACGGTAGATGGTGGTCTTCGCGACACCGGACAATGCCGCAACGGATTCCACGGTGACCCGGTTCGGGCCGTGCGCGCGAAGAATCGCGAGGACCGCACCCAAAATCCTCGAGTCCGTTCCAGCACGCGACTTGACGGAGCGTCGCGGCGATACGAACGCGGGTTCCACGTCGGCATCGACAACCATGTCCATCCCTCCCAGGGCGAGTGTCCCCGCCAATGTATCGAGTCTGCGGAAGAAGACCCCCCGAAATCAAACCCTACGAAACGATACGCTACGCTGAGCGTATCGTTTTTCCAATTTTGCAGTCTTCAGGGGGCTACGCATGACCGAAATCTATGCACCGACTCCGCGCTACAACTTCGATTCGGAGACACTTCTCGAGAGCTACCGCACCTACGACGCAGTGGAACGCGCAATCGACCACCTGTCCGACGAGGGCTTTCCCGTCGAGTATCTGCGGGTCGTGGGCCAGGGCGTCACCACCGTCGAACAAGTCGAAGGCCGGATGACCACGGCCCGCTCCACCGCCAAGGGAGCGGGCGTGGGCGTGTGGACCGGTCTGCTGTTCGGACTTCTACTCGCCGTTTTCCTCCCGGCCAGCACCGTCACAAGCCCCATCCTCGTCGGTATCGCATTCGGCGCGCTCTGGGGCGGTGCACTCGGCTTCGTGGCCCACTACGGCACGGGCGGTCGGCGCGACTTCGTCTCCCGCAAGAGCATCGAGGCCACCCGATACGACCTGATGGTGGAGCAGGATTTCGCTGGCGAAGCACGGGAAAAACTCGCGCTGCGATGACTCCGTCGCCACTCGAGTACGCGCTTTCGCCCCGACAAGCCCGCGTCGAGATGGCATGATCCGAATATGGCCCGTCCAACGTCGAACTCTTCACCGCAGTTGTCGGTCGGTATTGCAGTGATCGTCAGAGCCGGGGTCGCCGAGGCGCGATCGACACCCGGGAAGATCGTGGAGGATTACGGCACATCCCAGCAGGCAGTGGGCGAGGAACTCGGGCGCAACTGGGCACCTATCCGCCGGTGGGCGGTCGCGCTCGACGACGGGCGTCTCGTGTTCGTCGACGACGACGATCTGGAGATCGCCCCCGTCTGAATGCTCGCCCTCAGGCAGCGACGATGCCCGCCACCGGAATCCTGGCGTCGACGGCCTGACGGAAATTGATCATTGCGCGCTCGAGGTGATCACGGTTGGTGACGAGCACAGCTCCTGTTGCGCGACGGTCGAGCAGAACGTCGTTGGTGAAGCGCGCGTTCTCCACGGTGGAGGTCGACTCAGGTTCTTCGATGACCCGTTCGGGCGGAAGTCCCCGTGACACCAGCCATTCCTTCATGGCCCCGGCCTCGGTGATGCCGTCACGCGGCACTCCTCCGGTGACGACGATGGGTGCCGTCGGATAGCGCTCCGCCGCACGGAGAGCCGCTTCGAGCCGTTGCTCGAGCACAGGCTGAATCCTGCCGTCCTCGGTCAGGCCGGCCCCGAGGACCACGAGGTGGGTACCGACCGGATTCAGGTCGAGCATCACTGGAAAACGAGGGGTCAGGTTCTCCACCTCGGTGCAGGCAATGATCAACTCGTCGATCGTTCCCTGACATAGCGGTGTGACCGACAGAATCCCGTTGACGATCGTGTCCACCGCCGGTGTCGCTGCCGCTTGCCCCGTCGAGATTCCGAGCGTGGCCGTCGCTGCCGCTGTCGCTGTCGCCGCGAGCGCTGTCCGTCGAGCACCTCTCATGCACGTCTCCCATCCAGGCGTGGTCGGATTCCGGCTGCGCCGCACTGTGCCATATCGACCGGCATCCACACGCAACGCAGCTGGACCGTCAGAGACGATCACCATGCCCGTGGTGAAATCTGAGGAAATTCGACAACACAAGAAGGACGTTGCGGACAAACTTCGGTTCCCGAGATTCGCTGTCGAGTCCCCGCGCGAAAGTCGCGAAGCGATCCGCACCGCGATGCGCAAACTCGCCGAGCACGTACTGAAACCAACGACTACGCCGCGCGCACGATCGCACCGACCGGTGCCGACGCAGCGCAGTCCACGTCGTTGTCGTCAGCGGCAGACTGTCTCGACAGGGTGACGCACGCTGTCGTCGTCGAATCCCACGCGCTCGATCGTCGGCTGCTGCTGCGAATGCCGGCGTGTCGCGTGAGACACCACCACACGTACTGCGTGGATGAAGACGGGGCCCTGACCGCCGTTATGGCTGGTCAGGGCCCCGACCCTGGAGCCCCCTGTCAGGATTGAACTGACGACCGCTCGCTTACAAGGCGAGTGCTCTACCACTGAGCTAAGGAGGCATTTCAAGCGCGGCCCATCATATAGTGCGTCACACTCGCCGCGCACACCCACCCGGTTTGGCTACCGTGGGTCTCATGCGTTTCACCCCTGCCTGCCACGGATTCGTTGCGGACGGTCGCCGGTGAGCTTTCTCAATGACGCCGCCAACCTGATCTTCGGCAAGCGACGCGCAACCATCGACGCGGTCACCGCCGCACCCGCACCACTCCAGCCGATCGACCTCACGGACGACGCAGTGGTAGCCGAAGCGCTCGATGTCGCAGTCCGCGTGGGTGAAGTTCTGCTCGCTTCAGGCACCGGCGCGATCGACACCTCCGAGCAGGTGAGGTTCGTCGCCGCCACCTACGGTCTGGCCCAGTGCGACGTCGACGTCACCTACAACTCGATCGTGCTGTCGGCCTATCGCGGGCAGACGATGCCCCCGGCCAGCACCATGCGCGTGGTGCAGTACCGCTCGATGGACTTCACTCGCCTGGCGGCGGTCGATCGTCTCACTCGGAGAGTCCGACGCGATGCGATCTCACCGGCACAGGCCCACGAAGAACTCATGGCGCTCACGAGCGCGCCCCACCCCTACAACCGCTGGGTGGCAACGGTCGCGTGGTCGGGCATGGCCGCGGCGATCTCCGTGCTGCTCGGTGGCGGCTTTCTCGTCGCATTGGTGGCCTTCGGGTCGACCTTCGTCATCGACCGTGTCAACCGACTTCTCAACAGTGCAGGATTGCCGTTCTTCTTCCAGCACGTGGTGGGCGGCATCATTGCGACGGCCCCGGCCATCACGTTGTACGGGTTCCGCGAAGCGCTCGGCTTCGAGATCTCGCCGGGACTGATCATCGCGGCGGGCGTCACCGTGCTGCTGTCCGGGCTCTCTCTGGTGGGTTCGGTGCAGGACGCCATCACAGGCGCGCCGATCACCGCGTCGGCCCGGTTCTTCGAATTGCTGATGATGACCGGCGGGATCATTGCGGGCGTGGCGACGACGCTGCGCGTCGCCGAGGTGTTCGGGGCCGAACTCCCTCTGATCACCTATGCCGCGCTACCCGATCTGGCGCAGCTGCCGACGAAGGTCACTGCGGGTGCGGCGGCTGCCTGTTCTATGCCCTGGCCTGCTACGCAGAACGCCCGGGCCTGACGGTGGCCGCGCTCGCCGGCGCTGCCGGCGCCTCGTCTACCAGTTGTCTCTGGGGCTGAGCCTGGGGCCGATCGTGTCGTCCGCGACCGCCGCGACGGTGATCGCTTCGCCGGTGGTCTGATGGCCCGCCGCGCTCTGATCCCGCCGCTCGTCGTCGCCGTTGCCGGTATCACTCCACTTCTGCCGGGTCTGGCTCTGTATCGGGGTCTGTACGCGATGCTGCGCAACGAGGTCACCAGCGGCATGACGGCGTTGTTCTCGGCGTTCGGCATCGGATGTGCCCTCGCCGCCGGTGTGACCCTCGGTGAGTGGCTCGCCCGGACGACACGTCATCCCCGTGTTCTCCTCGGCGCCGCGGCGAGCGGGCTGCGCCGACCGCAGATGCG
>BBEG01000361.1 GCA_001312645.1 Rhodococcus sp. JCM 9791 | reverse complement strand
GGATGCTCAGCACCACAGCCAGCACGGTGGCGAGCAGCACGATGCCCAGGGTCTGGCCGGTCATCGCGGCAAGTTCACCGAGGGGCGGGAAGTCGAGGGGGAAGATCCTCGACAGGAAATCGGCCGCATTGCCGATACTGTCGATGATCGTCGCGACGTTGATCTTCAGTGATGCGATCGACCAGAGCGCCGCCGCGAACAGCCCGAACAGGATGACCTGCACACTGATGGTCTGCCACGTGGGGCGTGGGAGTGTCCTGGCAGGCGGTGGGGTGGTGATCGTCATCGGTTCGCGGCGGCCCGCGCGGACACGACCGGTTCGACGGCGGAGTAGATGCTCATGGTTTCACTCCGGTCGATCGTCGACACGGGCTTGTCGAGCACGACCTGCCCGTGTCGCAGGCCCACGAGGCGGTGCCCCCACGACAGTGCGAGATCGACCTGATGGAGGCTGCACAGCACCGTCAGGTTGTCTTCGGACGCGATCTGCGAGATCAGCGCCATCACCTGTGCCGACGATTCGGGATCAAGCGATGCGACCGGCTCGTCGGCGAGGAGGATCTTCGGCTTCTGGATGAGTGCGCGCGCCACCGCGACACGCTGCTGCTGTCCGCCGGAGAGGGTGTCCGCCCGCTGGAACGGCCGGTCTGCGAGACCGACACGGTCGAGCTGCTCCATGGCCGCCAGGCGCACTGCCTTCGGATACATCATGAGACCGAACCGTGGCCCGCGCAGCGAGCCGAGGGCACCGGAACACACGTTCTCCAGCACCGACATGTTGCCGACGAGGTGGAACTGCTGGAACACGAATCCCACTTTGCGGCGCAACTCCCGCAGTTCGCGTCCGCGGGCAGAGCCGACATCGCGCCCGAGAACTGTCACCGCACCCGAGGTGGTAGATGCAGGCCGTCGAGCAGACGCAGAAGCGTCGACTTGCCCGACCCCGACAGGCCCAGCAGCGCAACTACTTCACCGGGATAGACCGTCAGCGACACGTCGTCGAGCGCGCGGAGATCCGGTGCGAACACCTTGCTCACGTGGTCGAGGTCGATCGTGGGCCGGAGAATCTTGTCGATGGATGCGCCGAGGCGCGCATGGTCGGGGTCGGTCATGTCGGACTCCAGGTGTCGAAGGGTCGGGTCAGCTGGCGCAGGAAGGGGACTGCGTGATCTCGCAGACCTTGCGGACCCGTCGTAGAAGTCGTCGGTGACGGGGATGAATCCGTACTCGGTGCCCTCGGGGAGCTTGCACTCCTCTTCGCTGGCGCAGTAGCCTGCCTCGACGAGCGCCGGACGGTTGAGCTTGGTCGCGTAGATGTCGGTGAGCTGGTCGATGAGATCCTGTGGCAGCGTGGTCAGTACAGCCGAGGGGCTGGCCGCGATCGTCTCGGACTCCCAGATCACGTCGAGATCTCCTTCGGCGAGATCGCCCTTCTCGACGAGGGTTTCGGTGATCATCGTGTCGAACGCGAATCCGGCGTCGCACTGGCCGCTCTTGACCGCGAGGGCAGATGCGTCGTGGCCGCCCGCGAAGATCGGGGTGACATCCGTGGCGGGGTCGACGCCGGCCTCGAGCAGGCCCGCCGACGGGTAGAGATAACCGGAGGTGGAGGTGGGGTCGACGAAGCACACCGTCTTACCGCGGAAGTCCTCGAGCGAACGGATGTCGGATCCCGCGGGAACGATCGCGTACGACTTGTAACCGGGTTCCTCATCGGGCTGTCGGCGAACACGCCCAGTGGCTGCACCGGCACGCCGCCGTCCTTCGCCGTGGCGTAGGAGAACGGACCGTAGTGGCCGATATGCACCTTGCCGGCGCGCTGGGCCTCGATGACGGCCGCGTAGTCGGTGGCGTTCTGGAACTCGACGGGGATACCGGTCTCGTCTTCGATGACCTGCTGGACCAGGGCGAACTCCTGCTGCAGGCTCGTGCTGTCTTCGCTCGGGATGGAGGCGAGAACCAGGGTCTCGGGGGCACCTCCACTTCCGGCCGCCCCTGTCGTCGAGGTGTCCTCATCGGCGCTGGAGCCACACGCAGACAGAGCCAGCGCGACGGCGGCGGCCACGGCGACCGCAGACCAAGTACGGGAAGAAGAATTACGCATGAGAGGAAAACTCCTTGTCGAACACGCAGAAGCGAGTCGTGGGGCACGAGGGGTCGACACCTCATCGGCATCGTTGGGTCAAGACTGTCTGTACGGTGCATCGGATTCCCCAACCCGAGGTGAACTTCCGACCTCGAACGGAAGACGTTCGCGAGGGCATGTCCGACCAATACTTACGAGACCGGCCCCACGCCAATGGCGTGGGGCGTGAATTCAGGATGCGCGCAGGACCGCGCGGGTCACCGGGTGACCGTGCTCGAACGAGACGAGGACGAGGTCGGCGCGCTGACCGGTGCTCAGGGCACCCCGGTCGGCGAGCCCTACTGCCGTCGCCGGGCCACTCGTGACGAGTGACACGGCAGCCGGCAACGTCATGCATCCGTCGGCAAGGGAGAACGCCGCACCGAGCAGCGACGACGGCAGATAGTCCGATGCCAGCGCCGTCACCAGTCCCAGCGCGGCAAGTTCACCGGCAGAGACATTGCCCGAGTGGGAGCGTCCACGTAGTACGTTCGGACCGCCCATCACCACGGACATGCCGCGGTCACGCGCTTCCCGCGCCGCCTCGACGGTCGTGGGGAACTCTGCGACGTTGCCTCCGCGTGCGGCCAGATCCGCGATCTCGACGGCCGATTCGGGATCGTGCCCGAAGACTCGGGCCAGACCGCTGCGGGACTGCTCTGCGAGCCAACCCATCGTCTCGTCGCGGACACCGGCGTTGGCCTCGCGCTCGGACGCCAGACCGTCCACCACCTTGCGTGCATCCTCCACCGAGATGCCGCGTACGCCGGCGATGTGGTTCTCGTAGTAGGTTCGGTCGGCATATTGGCCGATCCCCGGCGTGTGGTCCTCGTGGGAGATCACCGCAGGTGTCGCGGTGGAGACGACACCTACCGCTACCAGACGGTCGAATTCCTCCCGCATGGCCTTGAATCCGGCTGCGGACCGCACGTCGAGGCGATGCAGGACTCGGTGGTCGACGAGTCGTGCGTCGGTGTCGCGGGTGCTCCATTCCTCGATGGACTCACACATCTGCTGCGCGACATGGACGCTGCGTCCCGTCGTCGCGGTGGCGCGGTCGGAGAACGATGCACCATGGAACACGGTCGTCACACCCGCCGCACGCACCTTGCCCTCGAACGACATGAGCGAGAACGCCCATGGCAGTTCGACTCCCGGTCGCGGGAGTCGCTCCTTCTCGAGGCCGTCGGAGTGCAAGTCCACCAGGCCCGGCAGACACAGGAGGCCGCCGCCGTCCACGTCGGGTCGAACTCCGGGAGTGGACGGTCCCACTTCCTCGATCCTGCCGTCACGCACGACGATGCGCGCATCCTCGAGAATTCGGTCCGGCAGCACCGCCCGGACATGCCCGACCACATAGTTGAGCGGCGCGGACTGCAGTGTCCACGAGTCGGTGGTCGGCACGGTCTCTGTTCCGGTCATGCTGCCTTCCCTAACACATCTGTAGCGGAACCGATTCGGGCAATGTGGCCGTCAGCGAACTGCACGACACGTGTCGCGAGGCGGTGCATGGCATCGAGATCGTGGAACACTGCGAGCACCGCGACCCCGGACGCCGACAGCGACGCGATCAGTTCGAGTGCACGCTCCCGGTTGACCGGGTCGAGGGCCGACACCGGCTCGTCGAGCAGGAGCAGTCGCGGTGGGTGGACGGTGCCGGCAGCGATGTTCACCCGCTGACGTTCACCACCCGAGAGCACACTGCAGTCGACGTCCCACAGTGCTTCGTCGAGCGAGAGTCGCTGCAGTGCTTCGGCAGCGGCGTCGCGGGCATCGGCACGGTTCATTCCGCGGCGGCGAGCGGACGCCGCGACCACCTCCAGAGGTGCTGTGCGCGGCGGCGCCGACAGAAACTGCGACACGTAGCCGAGTTCGCGCCCCCGCAGCCGGGCCATTTCCCGGTCGGACAGCTCGGTGAGTTCGACGGGTCCGCCGTCGGTGTGCAGCACGACCGATCCCGCGTCGGGCAGGTAGCTGCGGTGCACGCAGCGCAGGAAGCTCGACTTACCTGCACCGGACGGCCCCGCGAGCGCGACGTGTTCGCCGCGCCCGACCTCGAGGTCGACGCCGTGCAGCGATGTGACGGTGCGGCCGTCGATGGTGTGGAGAGTAAAGGATTTTCGCAGGTCGCGGACCGTGAGGACCGGATCTGCTGTGGTGGGCTCGGACATGGTCACCTCCGGGCGGCTGCAACGAGCCGCTGAGTGTAGGGGTGGTGGGGGTCCTGGAACAGCTGGTCGGTCAGGCCCGTCTCGACGACGCGCCCGACGTTCATCACCAGCGTGCGATCGGTGAGTGCTTCGATGACCGAGAAGTCGTGGCTGACGACCACTGCCGCGGTGTCACGTTCAGCCAGCAGATTGCGCAGCAGGTCGAGTACGCCGGCGGCGACCGACGCGTCGAGGCCCGTGGTGGGTTCGTCGAGCAGCAGCACCCGCGGATCGGTGGCGAGGGCCTTCGCGATCTGCACGCGCTGGCGCATACCGCCCGAGAAGGTGTGGACAGGATCGTCCATACGCTCGAGGGGAACCTCGACCTTCTCGAGCAGATAGCTGCGCGGTCGCGGATCTCGTAGTAGTTGCGCCACCCGGCGGCGGTGAGACGTTCCGCGATGTTGCCGCCCGCGGAGACCGTCATCGTCAGCCCGTCGGCAGGATTCTGGTGCACGAGGCCGAGCGTGTCGATGCGCAGCGCACGGCGTTCGGTGTCGGCGAGGGTGAACACGTCGGTGGTGCCGCCGCCTACGGTGGTCAGGAACATCGAGCCGTTCGTCGCCTTGTCGTCGCCGATCAAGCAGCGCAGCACGGTGGACTTGCCCGAGCCGGACTCGCCGATCAGGCCGAGCGCCTCACCGGGTGCGACGTCGAAGCTGACATCCCACGCGGCAACAACGGCGCCGGTGG
>BBEG01000360.1 GCA_001312645.1 Rhodococcus sp. JCM 9791 | reverse complement strand
CTCGGGGCCGCCGGGATGTCTCGTTCGGTGGGCAGCGGTGCGGTGACCGCGGCCAACGGATCGACGACGCCGTGCCCGACCCGGGGATTCCAGCCTTCCGCGGGGGCATGAGCGGTCGATTCGATGCGTTCCATCACGCGCGCGCGTCGAGTTGAGGGTGGCGAGCTCTCACCAACGCGACTGTTGCCGAGACCAGAGGTGCCGAGAAACTCGTTCCGGAGAGCGGTACCGGCCCCTGTGCGCTGATCTGTGCGTCGATGAGACCGGAGGAGAACGGGTCGAGGGAGACGATGCCGCTCCCGGGCGCCGCGACATCCACCCACGGTCCGGGAACGCTCTCGCCGGACGGTGTGCCGTCTGCTTCGACCCAGCCGACTGTGAGCACATAGTCGTCGTACCAGGCAGGGGAGGCGATCGTTGTGATCGAATCCCACGGATCTGCGTGCGGATCGAGTGGATTCGCAGCCGGAGGATTCAACGCCTGGCACACATCCCGGTTTCCTGCCGCCGCGACCACGACCGCGTCTTCGACGTCGGTGGCGTACTGGACTGCCGCGCCGAGCGGCCCGTCGTCGATCCCGTCGCTCGCGAGCGTGCACGCGACCTCGGAGATGTTGATGACAGTGGCTCCGAGATCCGCGGCACGACGCACCGCAGATGCCAGCGTGCGCACATCCCCGTAACCGGGGGAGTTCTGCGCCGCCTCCTCCTCTCCGGCGGAGCGGTCGGAGTAGTTGCGGCTGGATTGACGGATGGCGATCACTTCGACGTCGGGTGCACCGCCGGCGAATCCCGAACCTTCCACCGGTTGCGCCGCGATCAGGCCGGCGACGAGTGTTCCGTGCGCGTCGCAGTCGACCGTGCCGTCGTCGCTCGCCACGTAGTCGCCGCCCGGGGTGATGCGGGGGAGTCGTGGATGCCGGTTCACCCCGGTGTCGATCACAGCGACGACCTGACCGGCGCCCCGCGTCAGCGGCCACACCCGCTCGAAGTCCATGAGCCGTTGCGCGTACGGCCGTTGCGGGCTGTCGGCGACGGGCTGACCCTGAGTGCACGTGTTCCGCTGCTCGGTCGGTTCCAGCGCCGCGGGTTCGTCTCCGGCGGGCAGCAGTCCGCTGTCTGGGACCGGGGGAGCCGCAGACGCCGAACCCACAGCTCCGACGGTGGAGAGAGTGACGATCAGGGTGACGACGAGTGAGGCGGGGCCGAGTCGTCGACGAGGCGTCACAGTCCACGGACCGCCGAGTAGAGACCGGCGACCCAGCATGCCAGCGGCACGATAGTGGCGATGACCGCGTACTCGGTGAGCTCACTGATCCGGCGCTGCACCGGCGTGAAGGTGCGGCGCGGCATGAAGACCCCGAAGATCAGGCACCGGCGAACACTACGACTGTGACCCCGAAGAGTGCTTGCGGAGCAACGGTTCCGGAGAGAGCAGCGCCGACGACCAGGCCCAGGATGAGGACCCCGCCACCGACGATCATCGGAGCCGCCTGTTCGGCCCCGATGTACGTGCGACCCCGGAACATCAAGACGATTCCCGTCGCCACGGCCAACGCGACCCCGGGCCACGAGACACCCGCATCCGGCACCGGCCACGCCGCGTACCACGCACCTGCCGTGGCGAGTACGACCACCGCGTACACCCACCCCGTCAGATGAGCTCGGGCACGCGCGGTCTTGGCCTCGAGTTCCTCGAACGTGGGCGGCGGGTTCTCGTCGTCCGGATCGGGAACCACGGGGTCCAGGGAAGTTCCGGGCGCGGGAACCGGAGGAAGGGGAAGTCGAGCGAGGAGCGTGGCCGCGCGAGCGGCGAATGTCACGAGCAGCAGCGCGGTCGCGACGACCCCGGCCCCGAGCGCCTGAACCGGTACGTCGGTGGCGGTGCCGACGATCAGGCAGTCGTGGCTACCGCCGAGATCGTCGGGATCGCGGTGAATGTTGCGAGCCCGACCGTCGTGACGCTCACCGTGACCGCACCGACCGCGCCGGTCAGGACAGTGGCCAACAGCAGGTGTGGTGCACCGAAGTCGCCGGGCACCAGAAGCATTCCGGTGACGAAGGACGCGGGGACCGCGCACACCGCGAGCAGTAAACCGATCGGCCGGTCGAGGTAGACGCGTGCGATGACGGCGGCCGCGGTCACGAGCAGCAGCGTCAGCACTGCAGTAGCGATCCCCGCGACCACCCGCTCGCCGCCGGAAGGTGGCAGCAGGAGCAACGAGCCGCACCCGATCGTGATCGCAGCCGCTGCGATCGCAGCACCGACCATGGCCGCGGTGCGATCGGACCAGCGGTGCAACCGGTCGCGGCCCGCAACCGCCACGTTGTACATCACGTCGTCGAACAACGGTGGCGACGACGGTGCGGAAGATTCCTCGAGGAGGAGCACCTCACCATCGCGGATTCCGAGCTCGTCGAGACTCAACGCGCCTGCGAGCGGAGCCTGGCCGATCCGGGCGAGGGTCCATGCTTCCGGCTCGACTCGCTCCGGCGTGACGTCGAATTCGTTGTCGGGGCGGTGAGCGGCCACGAGGTCGACGATTCCCGCGAGCAGTAGGGCAACCGGAACACCCAGTGGCAGAGCGAGATCGACCTCGGAGTGTTTGGTGAGCACTGTGATCCGGCACAGTTCCGGTGCTGCTATCGCACCGGGTACGTTCGGCTCGTGGATGCAGCCGTCATGGAATTGTTCCCCCCGTCGTTCGAGCGCCGGTCCGGCGACTGAACGTGGCGCGGACCTTTCGACGACGCAGACCTTACGACATCGAAGTGGAAGTGCCGACGGTATCGCCGCGGATGTAACTGTCGCGACGGTGCGCTACTCTTCCACAACCGTGGGGGGAAGGGCGCTGTCGGCGCTCGGTGTTGTACGGGGGTTGGGGAACTTGAGCACTGTACGGTTCGCGCGTAGAGCGCGTCGGGATGCGCCGCGCGCACCCGGTGGTGAAGTGAGTCTGCAGGCACCGCCCGATATTCCGAGAGCCACACCGGGCAATCTGCTCATGAAGCTGCTGCCGCTGGTGATGGTTGCGGCGATGATCGGCATGGTCGCGCTCATGTTCGGCTCAGGTATGGCACGCAGTCCCATGGCCCTGGTCTTTCCGCTGATGATGATGGTGTCGATGATCGGCATGCTTGCCAACGGTGGTCGCGGAGGCGGAGCGAAAACTGCCGAGGCGAACGAGGATCGCAAGGACTACCTGCGCTACCTCGATACCCTTCGCAGCGACGTCGCCGAAACCGGCTCGGCGCAGCGTCGCGCACTCGAGTGGACTCACCCGGATCCGGCGCTGTTGTGGACCCTCGTCGGGACGGTCCGGATGTGGGAACGCCGCACGACCGACGCCGACTTCTGCCACGTGCGGGTGGGCCGGGGCGGACAGCGACTCGCCACGAAGCTGATCGCTCCCGAAACCGGTCCGATCGAGGATCTCGAACCCGTTGCCGCGGTGTCGTTGCGCCGATTCGTGCGTGCGCACTCGGTGGTACCCGCACTCCCGACGGCCGTATCGCTACGGGGATTCGCGTCGGTCGGTATCGGCGGAGACCGTGAGGCGGCGCAGCAACTTGCGCGTGCGATGCTCGCGCAGCTGTGCACCTTCCACGCACCCGACGTGCTCCAGGTCGCAGTGATCTGCGGACCGGACACCGCCGCGGAGTGGGAGTGGGTCAAGTGGCTTCCCCACGCCCAGCATCCGGAGGCACGCGACGGTGCCGGCAGTACTCGCATGCTGTTCGGTTCCGTCCTCGAACTCGAGACGGTCCTCGGCGTGCACCTGTCCGCACGTGGACGGTTCGTCCGCAATACCCCCGCCGTCGATGGGGTGCCGCAGCTGCTGATCGTCATCGACGGTGGGTCTCCGGGTCCGGGACCGGACTGCTCGACGACGGGCTCGACTCCGTGACCCTGCTCGACCTCTCCGGGTTCGCCCCGCGGCTCGCGGCACTTCGTGGGCTGCAACTCGTTGCGGAGGACGGCCGACTCGGGGCGAGAACGGGCAGCTCGGTGGAGACGTTCGCAGAAGTGGACGGGATCAGTGCCCCACAATCGCAGGCCCTGGCGCGACGACTCGCCCCGTACCGTGCCGCAACTCAGCTCGCAACGGACGACGGTGCCGATGACGGCAGCATCGAGACATGGCAGGACCTGCTCGGACTCGGCGACATCGCGCGTCTCGATCCGCAGCAGGCATGGGCGCTGCGATCCGGGCGCGACAGGCTGCGGGTGCCGATCGGTGTCGGTGCGGATGGCGCACCGGTCGAGATCGACCTGAAGGAATCCGCCGAGAACGGCATGGGTCCGCACGGACTGTGCATCGGCGCGACGGGTTCGGGAAAGAGCGAGTTCCTGCGGACACTCGTGCTCGGTCTCGTCGCGACGCACTCACCCGATGCACTCAATCTCGTGCTCGTCGACTTCAAGGGTGGTGCGACCTTCCTGGGGCTCGATCGGAGCCCCCACGTTGCGGCGGTCATCACCAACCTCTCCGACGAACTCGCGATGGTCGAGCGGATGAAGGACGCACTCGAAGGGGAGATGAATCGCCGGCAGGAACTGCTGCGAGCGGCCGGCAATTTCGCGAACGTCGGTGACTACGAGAAGGCGCGCGTCGCAGGTGCTCCGCTGGCGCCACTGCCTGCATTGTTCATCGTCGTCGACGAGTTCTCCGAACTGCTGTCCCAGCAGCCCGAGTTCGCCGATCTCTTCGCGGCGATCGGCCGCCTCGGCAGGTCGCTGCACATGCACCTCCTGCTGGCGAGCCAGCGACTCGACGAAGGAAAGCTACGCGGTCTCGACAGTCACCTGTCGTACCGGATCGGATTGAAGACATTCTCCGCGAACGAATCCCGGAGTGTCCTCGGAGTTCCGGATGCCTACAACCTGCCTCCGACACCGGGTGCCGGCTACCTCAAATGTGATTCGGCCGAAATCGTGCGCTTCGACGCGGCCTACGTGTCGGGACCCTACGAACCGGGCCGTCCGGCGCGTCGGACTCGGGCGGCAGCCGCCGGGACTCCGGGTCCGCGGGTGTT
>BBEG01000359.1 GCA_001312645.1 Rhodococcus sp. JCM 9791 | reverse complement strand
CCTCGAACCCGCCGCCGGCTGGTCCCGGCTCCCTGACACCGACGACCTCGCGGGCGCGACCGCGCTGGTCACTATCGACCAACGCGCCTCCTACCTCGCCTCCGCAGGCATGCTCTCCTTCGGCTACGGCCGGGTCCGGAACCTGCTGGGCCCCGACGCCGCAACAGCCGCGGCCACCGACAAGCCTGCCTTCGGAATCTGGCGCGTAACCTTGCCCGCTGCAGCACAATACGCACTTCCCGAGAAACTACCGCTGCCGCACCCCGCCATGCTCGACAATCAGCCGGTGCAGACGTGGATCACCACAGTCAGCCTCGAAGGGCTGTGCGCCCCGATCGCCGACGGCGGAATGGGTCTCGAGGTTGACGACCTCGACGTCACCGAAGCCTGGGTCTACGAAGAACAGGGCCGCGCTTTGGATAAGTGGGCCAAGGTACTACGCGAAGCTCGCACCGTAGCAGTCGAGACCGGCGACGTGGCAATGAAGCGGTTTCTCGGAGCTTGCTACAAAGGCTACGTAGGCCGGATGGTCAACCCGGATATGTGGACCGCCACCCGCATGCAACACCACCACCAGCCATTGTGGCGGGCTGCGATCATGGCGCACTGCCGCTGGCGTGGCCGCCGCGTGGCGATGCGCATCGCCCGGGAGACCGGACGGTGGCCGATTCGCACGATGACCGACTCCTGGGTTTACCTACTCGGAGACGGCGAAAACGTGGCCGACGACAGCGACGCGTTGGGCAAGATGACCGTGGAAAAACACGTCGACCTGACCGACGAGATGCTGTTGTCGTTCGCGGCCGCCGAGACCACCCACGAGGTCCGTCTCGCGATCGCCGCGGCCTACGGCGCCGACACCGGCATCGACGTCAGCGAGGTGGGGGACTAGATGGCACTGCACCTACCGAAACCACGCTCGAAGTCCGTGCCACAGAAAACAACCGGCCTCGACGGTCTGAAGGTCACAGTCGCGGCCGCCGCGGCTGCAGGGGTCGCGAAATCGCAGGAAACCAGTAGTGGTTTGGCCGGCTTGACCGCGACAGTGTCGGTCGCTCAGCTGCGCGCCGAGATCGGCAACGACGGGCTGCGCCAGGCCGCGATCGACGCAGGCCGCACACCCCCGTCCGACCGAACATTGCGTCGCTGGGCCCAACAGGACCGCATCCCGCATCCCGAGGTCGCCGAACTGGCACAGCGACGAGCAGCCATTACACGGCTCGGCGGCGTCAACGCAGTCGCGCAGCAGATCGGTCGCAGTCCCTCGTCGGTGCGTAAGTACATGTCGGGCAAGACCCACGAGCTGCGCAACGACGCGAAATCCAAACTCAAAGACGCAAAGGCAAAGGACACCATGCGCAAGGCCGGTGTCCTTCACCCCGACGGAACACCGAAGGTCGCCACCATCCGGGTGACCGGTCGTGTGCATGTCCGCAACGGCGACGAGGCCGGATACGACTACCGCACCCGCACCTTGGACTTCGGGAACTCCGATGTCCCCTTCAGTGCCGACGAGTCCCGGGAGATCGCGGCCGCGTTGGCCAACGATGACCAGGCCCGGGTGGTGGCGATCCTCGAACGTCACGCCACGCTCGACTATCCGGAGAACAAGGGCTTCGATGTGTACGGTGACCAGTTCGGATTCCACTTCGACGCCATCGACAAGCTCGACGTCACCTGGCATTGAGGCCCTTCATTCTACCGATTCAAGCCTCCTTCTCTGTGATTTGTAGTGCCGGGGGATCAGCAGTGGATATCGCGGTGGAGCTGGCGTCGACATGATCCCTCAGTCGTTGAATGGACTGTTAAGGAAGTGACGACGCCGACCACGATGGTTCATTGGCCGAGCTCACGGCGTGAGTGTGGAAGGTCGAGGACGCGGCGCGTGTTCGTGCCTTGCCGGCAACCTCGAAGGAGTCTGATCCGCCCCTGAATGGCGTCGACCTCGATGCCACTCGAATCTGCCGCGATACTTGTTGGCGATGGAGGTGACGATTGCGGTGAAGCCGGGGGATCGGGTGGCATCGTCAATGGCGAAGTACATCGCCGTGTCGACTTCTTTCTGCCGCAAACTGCCGTCGGGCAGGTATAGCAGCGGTCTCAGATGGACGATCCCTCGACCGCCGGCCTCGACCTTCTCGCGCGGGCGGCTTTCGTTCTCGGCATCAGCGCACCAGCGGTATCGCAGCAGCTTTCCCTGCCTCTTTGGGGGTTCGGCGCGGTGACGCAAAGTCGAGGCCGGGGTGACCTGCATGGGTGCGACAGAAGGATGAGGTCAGTTTCTGCTGCGTTCGCTGTCGACCTGCAGCGAAGACTAGCGAAATGGGCCGGACGGGCTGACTGGACAAGACGGAATCTACAGTAGACTTCTAGATAGAAACAATCCGAGCGTGCCTACCTGCACACGGAGGGACATGGACCACAAGACCGCCGACTCGGGCTACGAGTCCGACCCGCAGCAACGCCACACCCACGTGAGCGACCACGAGTTCATCGCGCGCATGCGAGCCGAGCTCAACAGCAGGCCGAGCATGCGACTGGTCGCCAACAGGATCACCCACATCATGCTGGCCGGACAGATCGCCCAGGACGACCCGATCCTCGAGCTCATCGACTCGGACAACATCCTCGACGAGAAGGCCGTGCTCAGCGACGCCGTCGAGTACATCCTGTCGTTCCCGCACCTGTCCGCCAAAGACGTTGCCGATCGCTACGACAAGACCTGGGCCAACCCCAGCGACGCACTACGCAAACTCAGCACCAAAGGTGAGGTCATCGGCCTCAAGCGCGGCGGGAAGTTCCGGTATCCGGAGTTCCAGTTCTCCCTGTCCGATGAGGCGAACCAGATAGTGCGCGACGGCAATGTGCGTCTCGGTGCCCGGGACGATCCATGGGGTGTCGCGTCGTGGTGGCTCTCACCCAACCCATCGACCGAGACCGCAAGTCCCCGGCCCAATTGCTGGACGAGGGCTCTTTCGAGACGGTGCGCGCGTTGCTGCACGCCGAGATCGACGACGACGTTGCCTGACCGGCCAGCACCGGCGTCGGTGGCCGCGCATGTCGGGACGCTCGCCGCAGGAACCAGGCTGTGGCGCATTCACTCCGGCGCACCGGACCGCGGCGCGCTGACCCTGAATCCGACTCCCGCGGGGGCAGGAGGTGGACGGTTCGACTCCTCCGACGGGTCCTACCTCTACAGCTATTTTGGGGAGGACATCTCCACCTGCATCGCGGAGACCTACTGCCGGTCGTTGCCGCTGGATGACCGCGTTCCGCGAATCCTGCGTAGGGCCAAGCTGGCTGGTCGGGTCCTGTCCCAGGTCACCGTCACCGATGATGTCCCCGTCGCATTGGTGCACGGCTCGCATCTGGCGGCGATCGGACAGGACACCTGGCTGACGAAATGCGATCCGGTCGACTACGGGACCACCCGAGGCTGGGCGACAGCCATCCTCCGCGGGACCGACAGCATTTTCGGGCTCAAATACCGGGCACGCAACGACGAGGACAGGTTTTCCGTCGTCATGACGATCAGACCTGGTGCCGACGTGGAGCTGCGTGATCTGATGACCGTGTCGCAGGGTCCGATCAGGCTCGATGACCGAGCTGGGTTGGAGTTGGTCAGATCCCATCTTGCGATATACAACGCCACTGTCATCTGAGCTTCGAGCGGACTCGGAGATGACGTGTATGGGTTCAATCATGTTCGGCTCATCCCCATCTGGCGTTCTGCGGATACGCCTCGCTCCCGACGGAAAGCACGCTCCGTACTCGTTCCGATAGAAGCATTGTTCAATGCAGCCATGTCGGGTCGAGAACCCTTCCTGGTGGGTCTTGGTCGCGGTGCTGGTGGGTAGCGGTCGATCATCCTGTTGAACATTGCGGAGAAGGGTGCGGACGCCGAAATCCAGGAATCGCGCACGGCGTGTGCGGATCACGGGAAGTGGGTGACAATCTGGTCGATTCTGCGCACGAGTGGGCCGATGACAACGACCTGTGCCAGAAGTTCGACCAGTTCATGGAAAGCCAAGGCCTGCCGGGTCGTGAGCGCGAGTTCACGGTCAGTGTCTCGGTGTCACTGACCGTGAACGTGGACCTTCCGCTGGCTGCCCGATCCGAGCAGGCCGCACGAGATGAGCAGTTCTGTATCTCGGATCTCGAGAATCTGGCGGCGGAGCGGGTGTCCCGTGACGGCGTGTACGCGGTGACCGTCGACGACTGGTCTGTCTTCGAGGTCGAGCCGCGCTGAGCGGCGGGACCTGAGTGCGGTGGGGCAGGGAAGCGATCGTCTCGCCCCTGCCTCACCGGTGGGGCGGACGGTCCACCGTGCGCCTCCGCACACGTCGGGATAGCCGCGTCCAGTACTGCTGTGGCAGAGCCACTTACGACGATTCCGCACAATCTTTTTCGATCATGTGATCGACACACGAGGAGACCCACAATATGACGACCTTCATGACCCCTATCGCGCAGGCCGAGGCACAGGGAACCCACTACATCGAAGAGGCGCGGGTGTACCTGATGCGTGATCTCGACGGGGCCGACAGGTGGGTCATCGACCCGACCACGTTCGGTGATGCGTTGTTCTCGGAGTACGACTACGAACCCCAGAACCCCGAGTGCCTGTGCGGGCGTCCCGACGACTGCGCTGCCACCGTGGAGCGGATGAAGGCGATCGACCTCCCGAACGGCGAGGAGCTGCTGCAGATGCTCGCCGATGCGCTCGGCTACACGGTCAGCAAGCCCTGATCTGCCGGTCGGTGGGGCCGCGTTCTGGCCCCACCGCCCCACCGACCCGGTGTTCCCTACCCGACCCAAGAGAAGGACCTGAGCATGACTTCGACCTCCCCGTTCGCTGATGTCCGCACCCTCGCTGACCTGGCCGCTGTCCGCGACGTACACGCCTCGAACCACCCTGATCCCTCCATCTGCCTGGATCCGCCTGCCGCGCGCGCTGTGCGGGCCTGTGAGGCGCTTGTTGCGGTGGTGCCGTACGGCGAGCGCACCCACACCGACACCGACGACCTCGAGTCCG
>BBEG01000358.1 GCA_001312645.1 Rhodococcus sp. JCM 9791 | reverse complement strand
CTCCGCGACCGGCACCGCCGCCACACCCGCACCCGCACAGTGAGCAGCAGTGCTGCCTCGGTCCAGCCTGCGCCGCTGCCGCCGGCGGATTCGTCGCCGGTCAGGCGTGCGAGACCCAGTTCGCTCAGCGTGTTCCACAGGCTGCGGTCGAATTCGATGACTTCACCGATGCGGTGGTCGTCGCCGGAGGTGAAGACTTCGGCGAGCATCCGCTCGAAGTCGCGTAGTTCGGTATTGTCCGTTGCCGTGTTGTCGGTCATCGTAGTCCCAATCCTCGTGCAATGACCCCGCGCAGGATCTCGCTGGTTCCGCCGCGCAATGTGAAGCCCGGGCGCTGCATGACGCCCGCTCGTATCAGCTGCGCAAGATGCTCGTCGGAGGTTCCGTAGCCGGCGATCTCGTCCGCCAGATCGGAGAGGTCGCCCTCGGTTTTCGTGCCGAGCACCTTCACCACCGACGCGGCAAGTTCCGCGTTCTCTCCACGTTCGAGCGATTCGGACACCGCCGTGGACATCCGGTGCAGCCCGGCCATCCGGCCGATGGTCGCGCCGATCCGGGTGTCGGGTTCGACGGTGCCCGACGCGACTCCGCTGACCAGCCCCTCGAGGACACCGAACGTCGACAGGAATCGTTCGGGACCGCTGCGCTCGAAGCCGAGTTCGCTCGTGACCTGTTCCCAGCCCGACCCGACCGCGCCGAGGACGAGATCGTCGGGGACGAAGACGTCCTCGAGCAGCACCTCGTTGAAGTGGTGGTCGCCGGACATCGACAGGACCGGGCGGATGGTCACACCCGGTGAGTCGAGCAGCACGATGAACTGGCTCAGGCCGTCGTGCCTGTGGGCAGGGTCGAGCGGCGCGGAACGTGCGAGACCGAAGAACGCGTCGGCGTGGTGAGCACCTGAGGTCCACAGTTTGGTACCCGAGATCTTCCAACCGCCCTCGATCTGGACGGCGCGAGTCTTGACGCTGGCCAGGTCGGATCCGGAGTCGGGCTCGGACATTCCTATGGCCCAGCAGATCTCGCCCGCCGCGATACCGGGAAGAAACCGTTGCTTCTGCGCCTCTGTGCCGTACTTCAGCAGCGACGGCGCGGCCTGCCGATCCGCGACCCACTGCGCCGCAACGGGAGCCCCGACCGCGAGCAGCTCTTCGGTGACGACGAACCGCTCCATGAACGTGCGCCCCGTGCCCGCCGTATTCGGTGGGGATCGTCATCCCGACCCACCCCTGGGCGGCGAGCGCGCGTGTGAAGTCGACATTCCACTGGGTCAGCCAGGTGTCGATGCCGGGGGTGAACACTCCTGCCTCGATCTGTTCCTTCAGGAAGGCCCGCACCTGCGAACGCAGTTCGGCAAGTGCGGGATCGGGGATCCCGGCCTGTGGGACCAGTCGTGTACTCATCGTGATTCTCTTCCGTCGTTCGGGACCGGCTCGGTTCCGCTCGGGCACAACAGATCCATCGCCATGTCGGCGTAGCGTTCGGCAATCACGTCCGGGGTGTCCGGGCCTGCCGGGTCGTACCAATTGGCAATCGCGGAGACCATCGCCAGAATCGACCTACGGCAGTCGTCGGGGTACTTCGTGGTGAAGTGCCCCTGTCCGACACCCGCATCGATGATGTCGCGCATCCGCCTGCGGCCCGCACGTCGACGCTCGTCGTACTGCCGCGCTCCGTCGGGCTCCAGATTGCGCACCTCGGTCGCGATCAAGCGGCCTTGCAGGGGGTACTGGGTCCGGAACTTGACGTTCCCCCGAACGAACGCGCGCAGTTGCGCGACCGGATCGTCTCCGGCATCCGCCAGTTCAGCGTCGCATACCGCGTCGTACGTGTCGACGCCGTCCAGCAGAATTGCGAGCAGCAGATCCTGTTTGTTCTTGTAGTGGTAGTACAGCGCAGACAGGCTCACACCGGCTTCCTGCGCGATGGTCCGGATCGACGAGGCGCCGTACCCGTTGCGCACGAACTCTTTACGTCCGACATCGATGAACAGTCGTTGCTTGGGAGACGGGACCATCACGTCGCTCCCACATCGGCATACATGTCGATGAGGTCCTGCAGAGCGCCCTTGACCATCTTGCCTGTAGCGGTGCGGGGCAGCGCGTCGACGAAGCGAACTCTGCGTGGACACTTGAACTTCGACAGTCTCTCGTGACAGAAGTCGATGATCTCGCGTTCGAGATCGACGCCCGGCGCGGCGCCGTCTGCGGGTCGTACGAACGCTTCGACGCGTTCACCGCGGTCCGCGTCCGGTACGCCCACCACCGCGACATCGCCGACCCCCGGGTGTAGAGCAAGGATGTTCTCGATCTCCTGCGGGTAGATGTTCACACCACCGGAGATGATCGTGAACTTGTCGCGGCCGGTGAGGTACAGATAGCCGTCCTCGTCGAGGTAACCGAGGTCGCCGTTGGTCGCCCAGTTCTTCTCGAACGAATGTCGCGCAGACTCGGTCTTGACCGGATCCTTGTGATATTCGACGTTCTGCACGGGCTTCTCGAAGTAGACGGTCCCCGCCTGCCCCGACGGCAGTTCACTGCCGTCGTCTGCACAGATGTGTGCGATCCCGCTGCTTCCGATCCCGCCTGTGCGGCCCACACTTCCAGGTTTGCGGAGCCACTCCTGCGGTGTGATGACAGTGCTTCCGACCGCCTCGGTAGCGGAGTAGTACTCGTACACGATCTCACCCCACCACTGGATGAGGTTCGCCTTGACCTCGACAGGACACGGCGCCGCAGAGTGGATCGCGCAGCGCAGCGACGACAAGTCGTACTTGTCCCGTATCTCTTCGGGGAGTCGGAGCAATCGCACGAAATGTGTGGGGACCCATTGACTGTGGGTGACACGATGACGCTCGATCAGTTCCAGCGACAGTTCCGCGTCGAAGCGTTCCATGAGTACGACAGTGCCGCCCAGCCCCTGTGTGAGCACGCTGTAACGCAGCGGCGCCGAGTGGTAGATGGGCGCAGGTGAGAGGTAGACGGTGTCCTCATCGAACCCGAAGTGCCGCAGCATGTCGATGAGGGGAATTCCGGGATCTTCGTCGATCTGCACACCGCTGAGCCGGGGCTTGATTCCCTTGGGACGACCCGTCGTTCCCGAGGAGTACAGCATGTCGCTGCCCCGCGGCTGATCGGCGAGCGGCACCGTGGACAGGCCGGCGACCTCGGTCTCGTAGTCGAGGTGGCCCGGGACCGGTCCACCGAAGGCGACGCGATGCCGCACCTTCGGCGTCAACACGGCGATCTCCTCCGCGAGCGACATGAGGGGTGCCGATATCAGCAGGATTGTCGCGTCGCAGTCGTCCACGATGTACGCGGCCTCCGCGGCCGCGAGATGCGAATTGACGAAGGTGATGTACACGCCGGAACGTAGAGCACCCCAATACAGTTCGTACACTGTCGCGTCGTTGACGGTGATCACTGCGACATGATCACCGGCACCCACATCGTGCGCGCGTAGCCAGTGCGCGAACCGGACGGACGCCTCTTCGAGTTCTCGATAGGTGATCGTCCGCCCGGTCGCGGCCTCGTGTACCGCGGGCCGATCCGGGTGCGTTGCAGCGTAACGGCCCGGGTACATGTCTACAGCCCCAGATCCTTGGAGATGATCGTCTTCATGACTTCGCTGGTGCCACCGTAGATCCGCGTGACGCGCGTGTCGGCGTACAGGCGTGCGATCGGATACTCGGTGATGTAGCCGTAGCCGCCGTGCAACTGCAGGCACTTGTCGATTACCCGGCCCGCGACCTCCGTGCAGAACAGCTTGGCGCGCGCGGCGTCGGCGACCGATAGTTCCTTGCGATCGAGCAGTTCGAGGCAGTGGTCGACGTAGACGCGCGCCGCCTGCGTTTCGGCGGAGCACTCGGCGAGCACGAACTTCGAGTTCTGGAACGAGGCGACGGGCTTGCCGAACACCTTGCGATCCTGGGTGTATGCGATCGCGTGCGAGATCGCGGCCTCGGCGAAGCCCACTTGGTTCAGTGCGATGGCGAGACGTTCCTGCGGCAGGTTGTGCGCGAGGTAGCCGAAGCCGGCACCTTCTTCACCGAGAAGGTTCTCGACCGGAACCTTCACGTCGCTGTAGGACAGCTCGGCGGTGTCCTGCTGATGCAGGCCGATCTTGTTGAGTTTGCGGCCGACAGCGAAGCCCTCGGTCGCGGTGGGGACGGCGATGATCGACAGGCCGCCGCGCCGGTCCTCCGGATCGAACGGCGAGGTGCGGCACACTGTGAGGATCAGATCGGCGGTGGCGCCACCGGTGATGAAGGTCTTGGCGCCGTTGACGATGTAGTGCGAGCCGTCTTCCGACAGCTTCGCGGTGGTCGCGATGTTCGCGAGGTCGGAACCGGTGCCCGGCTCGGTCATCGCGATGGCGGTCATGATCGAGCCGTCCGCGAAGCCCGGGAGCCAGCGCTTCCGCTGCTCTTCGGTGGCGTACTCGAGCAGGTACGGCAGGATCAGGCACGCGTGGACGGTGTAACCGCCGAAGGACACACCGGCGCGCGCGACCTCTTCGAACACGATCGTGTTGTAGATGAAGCTGGATTCGCCGCCGCCGCCGAACTCTTCGGGCACCTGGATGCCGAGGATCCCGAGTTCGCCGAGGCGGCGGAAGAACTCACGCGGCGGGTGTCCGAGCTCGTCCCACTCCTCACGGTGCGGCGCAACGTCGCGCTCGATGAAGTCACGGACCATCTGGCGGAACGCGTCGTGCTCTTCGGTGAGGATCGTCCTCTTCACGATATGGATTCCTTCTGTTCTTGGTTACTTGCCGGTGAAGTTGCCCGGGCGGCGTTCCATGAACGCCGCGAGCGCTTCTCGATGGTCTTCGGTGTGGTGCGAGAGCGCCTGCAGCGACGCGGACAGCTCGAGGAGGGTGTCGAGGTCGACGCGCTGTCCTTCGCGGAGCAGCTTCTTGGTCATCCGCAGTGCGTGCGGCGGGTTGACGGCGACACGATCGGCGAGCGCGCGTGCGGTCTCGAGCAGCTGCTCGGGTTCGACCACCTGCGACACCATGCCCCAATCGAGGGCTGTGG
>BBEG01000357.1 GCA_001312645.1 Rhodococcus sp. JCM 9791 | reverse complement strand
CTCCCACCGTCGCGGAGCCACACCGAACCGCAACCTGCCCGCCTCAGGTTGCCGAAGCGGAGCGCGAGTACGTCGACGGAGACAGCTGACTGATCCTGCATACTGCGATCATGCGACAACCGGCGCGACGACGCGTCGGTCGGCCCGGCCGGGACCGTCTGCGGTGACGACCACGGGCGCACCCGTGACCGCTTCGAGCGTCCCAGCAGATCGTCCGGGCGCTGTTCGAACTCGACATCGACCAGACCGAGGATGTCGGTCAAGAATTGTTGATGGTCGAGGTCACGCCACGCGCCGACCGGCAGGTGCTCTCCGAGTCCGGTATATCGCCGCCCCATCCGGACAGGTACACCCGCGGCGGTTGCGCGGTCGATAGCGTCGAGGTGGGTCACCGCGAGACCGTCGAGCCGGCCACATACCTCTGCCGCATAGCGCAGCAGGACCTCGTCGAGATGCCCAATCCGGAACGCGCCCTGGTACCGACCGGTGCCGTTGTGCGGTTCCGGGAGGCCCCGGCGAGCGCAGTCCTCGGTCGGGTGCGGTCCCGCACCGTGCCGGGTCGTGTACGTGCGTGTAACCCCGAGCACCGCGCTGTCTCGGCCCAGTTCGGCGAGCATCCGGTGCGCGTTCGACGGTTCGACGGTCGACCACGTGGTGTGTGGATGGAAGCCGCGCCACTCGTCGAGCAGCACACCCTGCGCACCTTCGAACACGAGCCGGCCCTGCTGTGCGAGCGGTGCCAACACATCATCGGTGACGTGCACGGCCGCAGCGAACTTGCTGTACATCGTGACCATCGCGTCGATACCGGGGATGCGATGACCTCTCGTCAGTGGACGGTAGTGGCCTTCCAGGGTGTGCAGCTTCGCACGCAGGATCGCCGGAGATCTGCAATCGCCGACCGTGGGGGCGTCGGGGTGGTCGAGTGCATACGAAGCCGTTTCACCGACGCCCTTGCCGCACGAGCCGTGTCGCCCCGCACCCCGTGCCTCCTCACGCGCTCGGTTCGCGGCGACATGGATCGGCGTGGTCAGCAGTGCCCTTGCGTCGATGTGCACGAGCCGAAGCGGATCTGCCACACCGCGAGCGGCCAACGCTCGTGCCTCGGTGGCGAGCGCGATCGGTTCGACGAGCATATGGCGTGAGAGCACCGTCGGTTTACCGGAGAAGGTTCCCGAGCCGAACTGCGAAAACGTGTGGTGCCGCGAGCCGACCACGACGTTGTGTGCCGCCTGTGCCCCACCGTTGAACCGGACCACCGCGGCGACATCGAGGTCTGCGTCGGGGGAGCACAGCCAGTCCACGGTGGCGCCTTTGCCTGCATCACCGAAACCGAGGTCGACGACGATGATGTCGCGGTCGTCGTGGGTTGTGAACACGGATGATCCCTTTCACTCGAAGGAGATGTCGTCGCTGCTCGGATCGCCGAGGGGAAGTGCAGACGTCGCGACCGGCGGTCGGGCAGTGGTGACGCGCTCGAGCGCGGTGCGACGGACGCGGCCTCGTGCGTCGAGCCGATCTCACGTAGGTCGGCCAGGCCTTCTCCGAGGTCGATGCGATCCTCGCCGATCCCGATTGTCAACGCGATCAATTCGCACACGGCAGCAGGGTCGTCGAGCTCGAGAAATCGTTCTCCGAGCAGTCGCGTCCAGTGTTCGACGATCTCCGGATCGCCGTAGTACGACGACTGATTCGGCAGGATGAAGAAGACATTCCAGCGTTGTTCGAGCTCGCGATACACCGACTCGACCGTGACGTCGTGGGGGAGGTCGTCACCGATCACAGCACGAACATGCCGGGCCGACAATCGCGGCTTGTTCAGCTCGTCGCCGATGACGAACAGGTACCCTTTCCTGCCGCGCTTCTCCCACGCGTCGGTGACGATGTGGCGCGCCATGAAATAGGCTGCCAACTCGTAGCTCTCGGACTTCTGGCCGCCACCGTTGCCTTCGAGGAAGATCGTGCGGAGCTGCTCGTCCATCGCATTGCCGGATTCGAACTGCCCTATCTGCAACGGAACACGGTCGCTGTCGGCGTCACCGATACCACCGAACAGGATCTGCGGGTCATCGGCGTAACCTTTTCGCTCGAGCAGGCCGTGCAGTTTACCCAGCTTCTCCTGCATGATGCGCGGTACCACACCCATCGAACCGGTCACGTCGAACAGGACCGCGATGGGCAGCGACGACTGGTGTCCCGCGGAGTCCCGGGATTCGCGGAACCCCACCTTGTACGGATCGAGAGTGGGATCCGCCTTCCATTCCGTGCGGGGGCGGTTCCGCAGTGTCGCTGTGTAGCGGAAATCGTCGACACCGTGAGCGGCGCGGAATGTCTTTGCCGCGGTGTATGTGTCGTCATCCCATTTGCCGTAACCCATGTCGATCACTGTCCTTTCGTCGGAGTCGTACTGAACGGGCGAAACCGCCGCCGTCCGTAGAGTCGGTCGAGCAGGTCGTCGAATTCGGTGAGGAGATCAACAGCGTCGGGCCGGGTACGTGGATCCGGATGCATGCACCCGTGCGCGAAGCGGCGCAGCGGCTCCGGGGGCTGGTCGCCGAGCATCGGCAGCATCAACGAGTGCGTCATGTACACGTCCCAACCTGTGCTCGCTGTGCCGTGCTCACGCGCTTCGGTGGGTAGTGGTGACGCTGCGACGGGATGGTTGCGGTCGGCACCCGGCCGGGTGGGGTCGCGAAAGACCATCCCGCCAGAACAACACCGTGTCGCTGCGGATGGATCAGCACGTTGTCGGCGGTGATTGCGGTGTGTATCCAGCCTGCGCGGTGCGCTGCCGCAACCGCCCGCAGGAGCCGACGGTGCATCCACGCCCAGTCCCTCGGGTCGAGTCCGGCCGGGTAAGCGGTGTGGACCTCGGCGAGCGTGACGAATCCGGAGGTGAGGTCGTCGAGGACATTCACGACACGTCGCGCGCCATCCGTCGGGTCGAGGTGGACGAGGTGATCGATCAGGCACGGAAAGTACGCCAGCAGCCACTCATGTCCATTGTCGGCGGAGGCGGCGATGTCGCAGAGTGCTGCTTGCTCGTTGTCCAGCAAGGTGTTCGACGTGACTGCGCGTGGGATCTTGACGATCACAGCGGTCCCGTCCTTGCGTGTCGCGTGGTGCAGGTTGCTCGTCGAGCCACGCGCATGCAGTGGGCCGAGGACGTACTGCGCCGCTGATCCGGTGAGGACGGGGCAGGGGTCGGTGGTGACGGTGCTCGCGAGCCAGCGACGGTAGAGATCCGAAGCTCGGGTGAACGCGGCGGCGGCACGAGCCCGCTCTGCCGGGGCGACACGGTCAGGATGGATGTGCGCCGTCAACCGGTGGAAGCGTCGGCGCGCGGCACGCACGGATTCGGTGCCGGACAGGGTGGGACCGAACAGGTCGCCCGGCGCTCTCGCCGCCTCTACTTCCTCGATTACCTCGGCCGTGTTCATGCTTTTAGTCTTACAGACTAAAAGATGGATGCGCAAGGGTATCGCGATGGCACGCTGTGGAGTGGACGTGACTGCTACCTGGCCGATGGTCGGGACGAGGGGTGTTTTCTGAAACACGTTCCATGTAAGGATGGCGCAGCGGGCACGGCCGGTGCCTGTTGCACATCCGTCGGAAGGACCAGGAAAATGCCGACCGTGGAGGACCGCCTCGCACGTCTCGAGGCGGTCGAAGAGATCCGGATGCTGAAGCATCGATACTTCCGCGCATGCGATGCCAAGGATCCCGAGGTGATGCGCACCTGCTTCATCGCGAAAGGTGCCGACATCTATTACGGGCCCGCGCTCGGCAGCTTCGACGACGCCGACGGACTCGTCGACATCTATTCGCGTATCGCACTTCAGCGCGTCGACGACCAGTACATCATCCTCGATATGCATCACGGGATGCACCCGAGTATCTCCATTGAAGGCCCGGATTCCGCGAAGGGTGAATGGACCCTGCGATTCCGGCAGGTAGATCTTCGTGCCCGCACCGAGAGGGTCACCGCACTCGATTACGACGACGACTACGTCATCGAGAACGGCGAGTGGAAGATCTCCAGATGCCACGTGAAGGTGCTGTGGTCGATCGAACGCACTCTGACCGACGATGTGAAAGTGGTTCAGTGACATGGCAGAACACGGGGACATGACAGAACGGAAGGTAGCGCTCGTCACCGGAGCGAGCCGCAGCGTCGGCAAGGGTATTGCCTGCGCTCTCGGATCCGACGGCTGGACGGTGTACGTCACTGCGCGCGGATCGGTCGGGCAAGGAGGTCCGCTCGACGAAACGGCCGAGGCGGTCACCGGACGCGGCGGTCATGGCATTGCGGTGCAGTGCGATCACCGCGACGATAAGCAGATCCACGAACTCTTCACCCGTATCGCCGACGAGCAGAACGGTCGAATCGACCTGCTGGTGAACAACGTGTGGGCGAGTCCGAAAGGATTCGCCGGCTTCACCGATCCGTTCTGGAAACGCCCTGTCGATGACTGGGACAGCCTCATCGGCGTGGGTTTACGAGCCACTACGTCGCCTCGGTCGAGGCTGCCCAGCTCATGGTGCCGCAGGGAAGCGGATGATGGTCAACATCTCGTCGTTCGGCACGCGCGGTACCTGCACTCGGTGTTGTACGGGATGTCCAAGGCGGGCCTGGACAAGATGGCCGCCGACATGGCCGTCGACCTGCGCGACACGGGCGTGACGGCGCTGTCGCTGTGGCCGGGACTCGTGAAGAACGAGGCCATGTCGGCCCGCGGACTCGACAACTTCCAGGGCTTTCCGCTCGCTAATGCCGAGACCCCCGAGTTCATCGGACGTGTTGTCGTCGCATTGGCCGGTGACCCGAATGTGCACGAACGCAGTGGTTCCACGCTGATCACCGCGGAAGCAGCACTCGACTACGGAGTAGTGGATGTCGAAGGGAATCAACCGGATTCGCACAGGGCTCTGTTCGGTGGTGGTCCCGTGTTCGGGCGATGAACAGAACTCCGCGTCTCACCGGACTGTATCGAACGAATATTCGTATATATCTCGAAACTCGAATGTCAGTTCTATAGAATTCGGTCATGGGTGGGGAACTCTGGAAACTCGACGA
>BBEG01000356.1 GCA_001312645.1 Rhodococcus sp. JCM 9791 | reverse complement strand
GGCTGCGGAGCCTGACCCGCAGGCCGGCTGCCCGAACATCTGCTGTGTCGGAGCCGGACCGGCGAGGTGCGGCGCCTGACCTGCGGGCTGCTGCTGGTACGGCTGCTGTTGCTGCGGTGGGAATTGCTGTTGCTGCGGCTGATCCTGCTGCGCAGGCTTGGTCAGCGACGGCGGTTCCGGCGGCCACGGTTCGCCGCGTTCCTTGGCGAGTTCACCGGGGGTCTTGATCGGCGGCTTGTCCGACGGGACACGATCACCGAAATCGTTGAACGCCGTGATCCGGGGACGTTTCTCCACCGAAGCCAGGATCCGCTCGAGGTCCTTGCGGGTGAGCGTCTCGTGCTCGAGCAGTTCACCTGCAATCAGGTCGAGCGCGTCGCGATACTGGTTGAGAATCGACCAGGCTTCCGTGTGCGCTGCCTCGATCAGGTTGCGCACCTCCTCGTCGATCTCCCGCGCGACCTCGTGCGAGTAGTCCGACTGCACACCCATGGACCGTCCCAGGAACGGATCTCCCTGCTCCTGGCCGTAACGAACCGCGCCCAGCTTCGCGCTCATGCCGTATTCGGTGACCATGGCACGCGCGATCTTGGTCGCCTGATCGATATCGGACGACGCACCGGTCGTGGGCTCGCGGAACACCAGTTCTTCGGCGGCGCGGCCACCCATCGCCATGACGAGACGCGCGATCATCTCGGAGCGGGTCATCAGGCCCTTGTCGTCCTCGGGCACCGTCATAGCGTGTCCGCCGGTTCGGCCACGCGCGAGGATCGTGACCTTGTAGACGGGTTCGATGTCGGGCATCGCCCAAGCAGCAAGGGTGTGACCACCCTCGTGGTATGCGGTGATCTTCTTCTCGTGCTCGCTGATGATCCGGCTCTTGCGACGCGGGCCACCGATCACGCGGTCCACGGATTCTTCGAGGATCGCCTCGGTGATGACGGTGCCGTTCTCACGGGCGGTCAGCAATGCGGCCTCGTTGACGACGTTCGCGAGATCCGCACCGGACATACCGACGGTGCGCTTCGCCAGGCCTTCGAGGTCGGCGTGCTGATCGATCGGCTTGCCCTTGGAATGCACCTGGAGGATCGCGCGCCGCCCGGCGAGGTCGGGGTTGCTGACGGGGATCTGCCGGTCGAAGCGACCGGGGCGCAGCAGTGCGGGATCGAGGATATCGGGACGGTTGGTCGCCGCGATGAGGATGACGCTCTGGCGGTCTCCGAAGCCGTCCATCTCCACCAGCAGCTGATTGAGGGTCTGCTCACGCTCGTCGTGTCCGCCGCCGAGCCCGGCACCGCGCTGGCGGCCGACCGCGTCGATCTCGTCCACGAAGATGATGCACGGTGCATTCTGCTTGGCCTGCTCGAACAGGTCGCGCACGCGCGAGGCGCCCACACCGACGAACATTTCGACGAAGTCGGAACCGGAGATCGTGAAGAACGGCACGCCTGCCTCACCCGCGACAGCGCGCGCGAGGAGGGTCTTACCGGTGCCGGGCGGGCCGTACAGGAGCACGCCTCTGGGGATCTTCGCGCCCAACGCCTGATAACGGGCGGGGTTCTGCAGGAAGTCCTTGATCTCGTAGAGTTCCTCGACGGCTTCGTTCGCACCCGCTACGTCGGCGAAGGTCGTCTTGGGCATGTCCTTGGACAGCTGCTTGGCCTTCGACTTGCCGAAGCCCATCATGCCGCCACGGCCACCACCCTGCATCCTGCTCATCACGAAGATGAAGACGCGAGAAGGATGATCATCGGCAACACGAACAGGAGAATCGACGTCAGCCAGCTCTCCTGGGAGACCTGCGTGTCGAACGATTCGGCATCCGACGCTGCGACCTTGTCGAAGACCTGCTCGGACGCCGAAGCCGGGTACTTGGCGAGGATCTCGGTCGAGCCCTCGGTCGAGTCGTTACCGCTGTCGAGCCACAACCGGACCTGCTGCTCGCGGTCGTCGATCTGCGCTTCCTTGACGTTGCCCGCGTCGAGCTGCGCAATCGCCACGGACGTATCGACCTTCGTGAAGCCGCGCGTGTCGTCGCCGAAGTAACTGAAGGCGTAGATGACCAACAGGATGCCGAGGACTATCCCCAGATTTCGAAACACTGTCTTGCGGTTCATACAGGTTCGGCCGGTTCGGCCGGTCCTTTCGATAGTGACGTCAGCAAAGTGGTCGTTGTGGCTCTTCCCATACCCGTGACCAATCGGGCACCGCAAGGTTACCGCGTGACGCTGCCATGACGCCCCTGCGTGGTCGGCCTGCTATGCCAACGCGCGAGATCATGCCGGGGTTCCCTCTCCGTCCGGCAATGCGTTGTGCCTTATCCGACGCAGCGGCATGTGGGAAAATCGAGCATGGCCACGCGGGATCCGGACCCGACCGTCGACCTCACCGTCACGGCACAGACACGCCCCGACATCCTGGACTCCGGCGACCCCATCACTCTCGACGACGTGGAAGCCGGGCAACGAATCGACGACTTCGACCTGCTCACTGCCCTGGGAACCGGCGCATTCGGCCGCGTGTTCCTCGCACGGCAGCAGTCGATGCAGCGTCTCGTTGCAGTGAAGGTCTCGCGGAACAGCGGAAACGAAGCACAGACGCTCGCTCAGCTCGACCACGACTACATCGTGCGGGTCTTCGACCAGCGAATCCTGCCCGACCACGGGCTGCGCCTCCTCTATATGCAGTACATGCCCGGCGGAACTCTGCTGCGCGTGCTGCACAAGGTGCGGGAGACACCGCCCGAACAACGGTCCGGCCGGCTGCTGCTCGACTCCGTCGACGAAGCTCTCCAGGAAAAGGGCGAGATCAGACCGTCCGAATCACCCGTTCGGGAACGTCTCGCGGGCCTGACGTGGCCCGAAACCGTGGCGTGGCTGGGACGGCGTCTCGCCGAGGCACTTCACTACGCCGAAAGCCGCGGCGTGCTCCACCGCGATATCAAACCGGCGAACGTATTGCTCACCGCCGAAGGCGTGCCCAAACTGGCCGATTTCAACATCAGCTTCGCCGAATCGGTGGACGACAGCTCACCTGTCGCCTATCTCGGCGGCTCGCTGGCATACATGTCCCCCGAACAACTCGAGGCCTGCCATCCCCATCTGTCGCGCAGTGCCGCCGACCTCGACACCCGCAGCGACATCTACGCGCTCGGTGTGATGCTGTGGGAGTTGATCACCGGAAGCAGACCCGGCGACGATCACGGCGCCCACGTCGCGGAGGCGCCCACAATGGACGCGCTCGACGTGATGCTGCGCAGCCGCCGTGCTCCTCCGGACGGCGACGCACTCGCCCAGTTGCCGAGCGACTGTCCGCAGACCCTGCGGCGTGTGCTCACGCGTTGTCTCGCACCCGAATCCACCGATCGGTGGGCATCCGGCGCCGAACTCGCGCAACAGTTCGACCTGTGTCTCGACTCGCGTGCCCGCGAACTCGTGGACCCACCGCCGGAGAGCTGGCGGGCGCGGCTGCGCAGGCCGGTCGTCCCATTGATGATCGCCGCAGTCGGCATTCCCAATGTGCTGGGTGCGCTCTACAACTTCCAGCACAATCGGAATCTGATCGTCGGACAGCTGTCGCCGGACGCCCAACTCCAGTTCCAGACCATCGCGCTGATCATCAACGCGACCGTGTTTCCCTTGGGCGCACTGGTGATCGTCTATCTCGCGCGGCGACTGATCACCGTGCCCCGCGGACTGCTCCGCGGACGGCAGTACGACGCCGACGAGCTCGCGCATGCCAGGCATGACGCACTGCTCATCGCCGATCGCATCACGGCGGTGGTGATGACGCTCTGGGTGCTGTCGGGAATCCTGTTCCCGGTTGTCATGGAGTCCGTGTCGGGGGCACTCGACAGCAGGGCGATCACCCATTTCGTCACGTCGATCGTCGTGTGCGGAACGATCGCCGTGGCGTACCCGTTCTTCTTCGTCTCGTTCTACATGGTGCGGTCGATCTACCCGGCGTTCCTGCCGCACGGAGCGACCGACACCACCGATGCCCGCGAACTCGAAGGCCTGCACCGCCGCAGCATTCGCTATCTCGCCGTCGCTGCGGCAGTGCCCCTCGTCGCAGTCGCGGGGTCGACATTTCTCACGGTCGACGAGATCGCCCAAGTTCAGCCCGCTGTGCGTGTGCTCTCGGTGGGCAGCATCGGCGCGTTCGTCTTCGTGTACTGGCTGTTCCGACTCATGGAGCAGGATCTGGAGGCCCTGCAGCGATCCGTCGCGGTCCGTCCGGACCGTCGGTTTCCGCCGCAGTAGTCATCCTCAGCGCTCGCTGCTGTACACCTTCGGATCCAGCGTCCCGATGTACGGCAGGTCGCGGTACCGCTCGTCGTAGTCCAGTCCGTAGCCGACGACGAACTCGTTGGGAATGTCGAAGCCGACGTCCGCGACCTCGATGTCGATCTTGATGGCATCGGGTTTGCGTAGCAGCGTGACGACCTCGAGCGAGGCGGGGTTGCGGGTCTTGAGGTTGCGGAGCAGCCACGACAGGGTCAGGCCCGAATCGATGATGTCCTCGACTATCAGCACGTGGCGGCCGGCGATGTCCTTGTCGAGGTCCTTCAGGATGCGCACCACACCGGAGGACGACGTCGACGAGCCGTACGAGCTGACGGCCATGAACTCCATCTGCGTCGGGATCGGCAACGCGCGAGCGAAATCGGTCATGAAGAAGATCGCGCCCTTGAGCACGCCGATGAGAAGCAGATCGCCTTCGGGAGCACCCGGCGGATACCGCTTGGCGACCGACTCTGCCAGTTCTGCGGTGCGCTTCCCGATCTCGTCCTGCGAGATCAGCACCGACGCAATATCGCCTTCGTACACCGGGCCCTACCTACCTTCCGTCAGTCGTCCGCGCACCGTTGCTGGTCGACGAACTCCACGCTCAGCCTGCCACGCCGTCGTGCCACCACCAACCTGGTCCCTCGTTCAGTGCCCCGGCCCACGGCCACCCGGACCCTGCCCATGCCACTCCCCCACCAGGCATCCACCGCACGCAGGTCCGGTCGGGCGGTGACGAGGCTCCCATTCCGATCAACCACGCCCGCACCGCACGACGCCGAACCGCCGGTGGCGACGACGCGAGCGTCGCGGTATCGAGTTGCCGCCCTATGGACGAGGAGTCCG
>BBEG01000355.1 GCA_001312645.1 Rhodococcus sp. JCM 9791 | reverse complement strand
CCGACCGGCCCGGGCACGAGCGCCCCGCCCCGGGCCGACCCGGAGGAATAACCATGACCGACCGTATCCACAGTACCGATCGCGCAGACGCCCACGAGTGCTCCTCGTTCGGCGACGGTCACCACGTCCATTTCATCCGCGCCCGTAAGGCCTTCGGCGATTCCGACCTCAGTGTCGGTGCGCTCGTGTGCGTGCTGGACGATACTCACGTCGAATTGTCCTGGGACGGAATACGGCTCGTATTCCGGCATCATGACGCCGCCGCGATCGCCCGGGTGGTCCACGCGGGTGGGGAGATCGGGACCTGGGTTCCGCAGTGGCGGGTGCTGATTCTGCCGGGTTCCGATCCCCATGTGCCCGCGACCTTCACTCTCGCCGCTCCTGATCACTGGACGGATTGCGTATCGGGACGTGTCCCGGCGCTGACGTACGTGCCCGGACGGTGAGGATTCGGATCAGTTCTGTTCGGCCTCATTCCAGAACGAGGGAAGCTCCACCGCCAGACGCTCTTTCGCCTGCATCGGTAGTGAATGGGTGGTCTCGGGGAAGACGTCGACCGTCGCGCGCGGAAGCGTTCGTGCCCGCTGCGCGGCGGTGTCGCCGCCGGCGAGTGAATCCCGTTCCGCGATGGCGACATAGGTGGGCATGGTGAGAGAGTCCATCTCGTCGTCGTTGAGGGGCGAGGGCGTCGGCAGTGCTGCCGAATAGTGCTCCGAGCCCGCAGCGATCATCTTTGCCATGTCGTCGTTCGGATCGAACTCGGCCCCGCCGACCTTGCCGAGGGCGGTGTTGCGCCAGGCTCCGGCAGGAGCGGCAGGCTCGACACCATCGTCCACGCCATCATGCGAGCGGACGGATACGCGAAGGTGAAGACGGGTTCGAGGAGCGTCAGCGATCGGACGCGATCGGGGAATCGCCGTGCGTATGTCGCTGCAATCGCGCCGCCGAACGAATGGCCGACGATGTGGACGGGTTCGGCGGCGAGTTCGTCGAGTGCGTCGTCGATCCAGGTCGCCTGGTCACCGAAGGAGGTCAGCGGAACGCTCTGCACCGACAGTCCGGCATCACCGAGCGAGTCGAAGGCGAGAACGCGTCGGTGTGGCAGGAAGTCGGTGAGATTTTCGGTCCACATCGGGACACCCGACGACCGGCCTGGTACCAGGACGACCGGAGCGGAGTCCTCGGTTTCCGGTGAACTCCACTCGTAGACACGAACCGAGCCGAAACGGGTCGTGACGTCGAGGGTTGCCGTAGGGGAGGGGAGCGCAGACATTGCCTGTTCATACGCCTCGACGTAGGTGCGGCGACCCTCCGCATCGCGGAAGTGCCCGACCTTCTGAGCTCCGAAGAAGAACTGCTGCACACTTATTGCGCCCACTGTGGCAAGCGCGGCAATCACGACAAACCCGCTACGGCGAAGCATCGGTGACGGAGCAATCGGTGGTGAAGGCGGGTGGGTGGTGGATGGTCGAGCCGGGCGTATGTGCCTACGGTGTGCTCACTCACGTCTCTTCTCCTCGATGTCGGCGATCCGAACTGTTTGCAGTATAGAAATATTGTAAAATCCTGTCATGCCTAAATTGGTCGACCATGCCGAGCGCCGCAGAGAGCTCGTGTGGGCTCTGTGGGCTGTGATCCACGAACGAGGTATCGACGGGGTGACTTTTCAGGCGGTGGCGGTCGAGGCCGGCGTCTCGATCGGCAGGATCCAGCACTACTTCGAATCGAAACAACATCTGATCCGGTCCGGAGCGCAGGAGATGGTCGCCGGTGCTGAGAAGAGCTATCGCGAACTGGGATCGTCCGGCGATCCGAAAGCAGCCCTCGCGACGTTGCTCATCCAGCCTGTCCCCACCGATGCATCGTCGCGTGTCGGTGTGTCGGTCTGGTACGCCTACCTCGCGAAGACGACGAACGATCCGTGGATCAGGTCGTTCCTTGCCGAGGCGTCGCGGGGGACCGTCGGCGAGGCCGAGCGACTTCTTCGTCGCGCCGGCCTGTCCGAGGTCGAGGCACACGACGAGGCCATGAGGTTGGTGGCACTCAGCAACGGTGCGACGCAATCCGTGCTGGTTGCGGGGATGGATGCCGATGGAGCGGTCGATCTCGTCACCCGCGAGATCGACCGCAGCGTGAAGGCGTTCACCGTCTGCGCGGCGGACACGGGGCTCGCTCGATCGCCAGACCGCACGGATGCGATCCCGTCGCCGGCTGGATCGAGCGGTGCGCGAAAGTCGTGACGGGATGCCGGGTCCGTCGGCCTATGTCGGTGGGGAGGGTCACCATGGCCTCATGGGAAACACACATCACGCATTCGACTACATCGAACTCGGCGCTACCGACCTCCGCGCGTCACGCACCTTCTACGAATCCGCCTTCGGCTGGAACTTCAACGACTACGGGCCTGAATACGCCGGCATTCGCGCAGTCGAGGGTGACGGAGAGGTCGGCGGACTGACGACTCTGCGCGCACCGGGCACAGCCGGACCTCTGGTCTTGCTGTACTCCAGCGATCTCGACGCCTCCGTCGGCGCGGTCGAACGTGCCGGAGGCAGAATCTCGTCAGGACCGTACGACTTTCCCGGCGGCGCCGGTTCACCTTCCTCGATCCGAGTGGTAACGAACTGGGCGTGTGGTCCGACGCGTGAATCCTCTCGGCCATCGATCGTCGGGGACAGCCGTCGGGCAAGTGGGGTGGGTCAGACCGCGGCGTCGACCCACCGCGCAACTCCGGCCTGCGCGAGTTGCGGAATCTGCTCGGCTGCCCACGGCTGATGAGCCACGGAACGGTCGCCGCAGTCTGCATATCCGTCCACGACACCCACGACCACTCCATCACCTCGGATGGTTCGGGGTCGAGGCCGGATGCGGCGCGGGCGCAGAACACTGGGCAGACCTCGTTCTCGACGGTTCCGTCCGCTGCGTCGCGCGATACCGGAAATGCGGCAACACGCACGTGACATCGTCGACGACGAGGCCCAACTCCTGCTCGAGGCGCCGACGCACCGCGTCCTCGAGGGATTCGTCCGGCCCGGGATGACCACAGCACGCGTTCGTCCACACGCCGGGCCACGTGATCTTGTCCAGTGCGCGCCGTGTGGTGAGGACCCGGCCCGCGTCATCGAACACATAGCAGGAGAACGCCAGGTGGAGAGGGGTGTCCCTGTGGTGGACGGTGGCTTTCGGAGCGGTACCGAGGGGTCGCTCGTCCTCGTCGAGCAGAACTACGAGTTCTTCGTGGGCAAGCGCTGTCATCGGGGTCTCCGTGGGGTGCTCATGAGTGTCGGGCGAGGTCTGACGTTCGCCGGATCGAGCTACCTGTGCGTCCGGGGCCGGCGAGTCTGTGTACCGGGAGACAGGTGTACCGGGCGACAGGTCCGACGCCCTTCGAGATGAGCAGATACACGACCACGTCACGGTTCGAAGCGGTAACCACGCCCCGGTTCGGTGAGCAGGTGACGGGGGCGCGCCGGATCGAGTTCGAGTTTGCGACGCAGCTGAGTGAGATAGACACGCAGATAATGACTCTGGGTCGTGTATGTCGGGCCCCACAGTTCGGTGAGCAGTTCGCGTTGACCCACGAGCTTGCCGCGATTGCGGACGAGCATCTCGAGCATGCCCCACTCGGTGGGTGTCAGGTGCACATCGATGCCGTCGCGCGTGACCTTCTTGGATTCGAGATCGACGGTGAAGGTTGCGGCCACCACCAGCGGATCCGGTAGCCCGGAGATCGCGGTGGCGCGTCGGACCGCTGCGCGGATCCGGGCCAGGAACTCCTCCATCCCGAACGGCTTGGTGACGTAGTCGTCGGCGCCGGTGTCGAGCGCAGCGACCTTGTCGGCGGCATCGGTGCGGGCGGACAACACGATCACCGGGGTCGTACACCAGCCGCGGAGCCCGGCGAGCACCTCTATCCCGTCGATGTCCGGAAGGCCGAGGTCGAGGACTATCACGTCGGATGATGTTGTGCCGCGGCGCGCAGTGCTGTGCCACCGTCGGCGGCGGTGATGACGTCGTAGCCGCGCGCCTTGAGGTTGATCCGCAGAGCGCGCAGTATCTGCGGTTCGTCGTCGACCACCAGGATGCGAGTCATCGGTCCATCTTCGCCGGTGCGGTGGGGAGGTCGATGACCATGGTCGTGCCTCCGCCGGGGGTGTCGGTAGGAGTGAGGGTCCCGCCCATCACCTCGATGAATCCTCGGGCGACGGTGAGCCCGAGGCCTGCACGCCCGGTTGCGCGGTGATCTCCGACCGCGGGAAGACCGTGAACGCGTCGTTGTGTTCGTCTAGGCGCAGCCGGGACCTCGGTCGCGACGGTGATGATGTTCCGATCGTCGGCGATGGTCGCGTCGATGCGGACCGGACTGTCGGGTGCGTATCGCAACGCGTTGTCGATCAGGTTCGCGAGGGCCCGTTCGAGCAAGGTCTCATCGGCGCAGACGGTCGTGTCGTCGACATCGACCTCGATCCGTTTCCGGAGCGCGAGGACGATGTCGGTGCTGCCGCTCGCGAGTGTGAGTATGGCGCGATGGACCACTTCGTCCAGATAAGCCACATCGAAGGACGGTGCGACGACGCCGGACGCCAGGCGCGACGAGTCGAGGAGATTTGTCACCAGGCGGGTCAACTGATCGGTGGATTCTTCTATGGTCGCGAGTAGTTCGGCGGTGTCGTCCTCCGAGAACTCGATGTCTGTGCTGCGCAGGCTCGACACGGATGCCTTGACCGCCGCAAGCGGTGTGCGCAGGTCGTGGCTGACCGCAGAGAGCAGCAGTCGTCGCAGCCGGTCCGTCTCGGCAAGTGTCGAGGCACGGGAGGCTTCGGCCGCAAGTTCTCGCTGCCGGACGAGTCCGGCGATCTGCCCGGTGACTGCGGTGAGTATCCGTCGGTCGCGTGGACGCAACTGCCGCCCGGACAGTATGAGCACGTACCGGCCTTCGTCGACCTCGCACACGGTGTCGGCGGTGTCGGGTGAGGTCGGTGCGTCGGCCCTGTGCTGTCGACGACGAGGTGGGCTCCGTCCTCGACTCGCAGAACGGCCACGCCCTTCTGGCCGTACGTCTCGCGCACTTGGCGAGCAGTGCGTGCACGTCGGCGCCGCGCAGTACGGCACCGGCGAACAGCGCGAGCAACTCGGCTTCCTGAGAGACGAAG
>BBEG01000354.1 GCA_001312645.1 Rhodococcus sp. JCM 9791 | reverse complement strand
CCGCGACCGGCGCGCGACGTGCGCAAACAGAGCCGGCTCGGGCGCTTCGTGTCGCGGTACGGGTGGCGTGCCTACGCAGTGCCGTACTCGCCGCAGTCACCGTGTTCGTGGTGTGGGACGCGGTGCAGGGGGACCCCACGGGCGCAGTCGCGGACGGTGAGGGCACGACAGGTGCTGTAGACGACGCCGACGTCGAGGAGTCGCCCATCGCCGACGGACACTTCCCGCCCGACCTCGACTCCGGTGCGCTGCCGGAGGGGGGATCGTTCACCGAGGACGGAGCCGGTGCCTGGCGGGTACTTCCCGGAAATACCGAGCAGACCGGATTCGGTGAGCGGCAGGTGTTCACCTACACGGTCGAGATCGAGGACGGTGTCGACACCACTGCGTACGGCGGCGATGCCGCTTTCGCGACGATGGTCGACGAGACTCTCGCCGACCCCAGGAGTTGGACCGCCGATCGGGCATTCGCGTTCCGGCGGGTCGACAGCGAAGCCCCCGACTTCCGGGTCTCGCTCACCTCTCAGATGACCATCCGGCAGTTCTGCGGATTCGACATCGAACTCGAAGGTTCGTGCTTCAATCCAGGCGTCGAACGGGTCTTCGTGAACGAGCCACGCTGGGTCAGGGGGGCGGTCGCGTTCAACGGCGACATCGGCTCGTACCGCCAATATCTGGTCAACCACGAGGTCGGGCACGCGGTGGGCTATGCCGCCCACGAAGGGTGCACCACCGACGGTGGACTCGCGCCGATCATGATGCAGCAGACCTACGGCACTGCGAACGACGATATCTCCCGCCTCGATCCCGACGGGATCGTTCCCGCCGACGGAAAGGTCTGCAGCTACAACCCGTGGCCGTTTCCCCGCGGAGCATGACCGCATCGGACGGCGGTCGTCGACGGTGGGACAATCGGCGGTGTCCCCGTAGAGGAGAAGACCGTGACAGTACTGCCGTCGGTGGAACCGACTCTTGCCCTACCGCCGCTGGTGGAACCCGCAGGTGAGCTGACCCGCGAGGAGATCGCGCGATACAGCAGGCACCTGATCATCCGAATGTCGGCGTCACGGGTCAGAGGCGGCTGAAGAACGCCGAGGTGCTGTTCATCGGCGCCGGCGGTCTCGGATCGCCCGCGCTGCTGTATCTCGCGGCTGCCGGTATCGGCACCATCGGCATCGTCGAGGACGACCACGTCGAATCCTCGAACCTGCAACGGCAGATCATCCACGGGCAGGCGGACGTCGCGCGTTCCAAGGGGGAGAGCGCGCGCGACAGCATCCGCGCCATCAACGAGAACGTCACGGTTCGTCTGCATCCGGAGAGGCTCGATTCGAGCAATGCCGTGGCGTTGTTCGAGCAGTACGACCTGATCCTCGACGGCACCGACAACTTCGCTACCCGCTATCTCGTCAACGACGCGGCGATCCTGGCCCGGAAGCCGTACGTATGGGGATCGATATTCCGCTTCGAGGGCCAGATCTCGGTGTTCTGGGAGGATGCCCCGGGCGGACGCGGGCTCAACTATCGCGATCTCTACCCCGAGCTCCGCCGCCGGGCATGGTGCCGTCGTGTGCCGAGGGTGGCGTGCTCGGTGTCCTCCCGGGCACGGTCGGCACGATCATGGCCACCGAGGCACTCAAACTGATCACCGGGATCGGCGACCCGTTGCTGGGCCGCCTGATGATCTACGACGCCCTCGCCATGACTTTCCGCACCGTCACGCTGCGACGTGATCCGGGGCGCTCACCGGTGACGGAACTCGTCGACTACGAGGAATTCTGCGGAATCGTGCCCGAGGACGCGGCCGCCGTGGGAGCAGATGCGACGATCACCGCGACCGAGCTGCGGACGATGATCGACTCCGGTCGAGACCTCGCATTGATCGACGTCCGGGAACCGGTGGAATGGGACATCGTCCGTATCGACGGGGCGCGACTCGTTCCGAAGGACCGGATCCTGTCCGGCGACGCACTCGCCGAGCTGCCTCAGAACACACCGATCGTCCTCTACTGCAAGACGGGCATCCGGTCGGCCGAGGCTCTTGCCGTGCTCAAACGGGCCGGGTTCGCCGACGCGACCCACCTCCAGGGCGGCGTCGTGGCTTGGGCACAGCAGGTCGACACATCGTTGCCGCTGTACTGACAGCGATGGGGCACCGACTCGGGGGAGTGATCGCGGGCGGTCGTGAGGTGGGCGCAAGATCTCAGGGCGGATCGGTGTCAACTTGTGACCTGCGTGCCGGGGTGCCTTCCCTGCGGTGCTGCATACCAGCGGTAGCGTTGGCCGCGTGAGTTCGCTCGAACCCCCGCAACACGTGTGCTCCACGTTCGGTCTCCGCGACGTCCAGCCGATCCCACTCGGGGCGGACTGGGACGGTGGATACCGCTGTGGAGATGTGGTCCTGTCCAGGGTCGCCGATCACGCGCGCGCAGCGTGGTCGGCGAAAGTCCGGGAGACCCTCACTGTGGACGGCGTCCGGCTGGCCCGGCCGGTCCGGGCCACCGACGGACGATACGTGGTGTCCGGCTGGCGTGCCGACACCTACATCGTCGGTACTTCCGAACCTCGACACGACGAGGTGGTGTCCCTGTCGCTGCGGCTGCACGCAGCCACCTCGCAGCTCGAGCGTCCCCGATTCCTCATGCAACCTCCCGTCGCGCCGTGGGCGGACGTCGACGTCTTCGTCGCCGCGGACCGTGCCGCGTGGGAAACCGTGCCGTTGCGTTCGGCGCGCGCCGCCGGTGCACCCGACACGGTCACCCCCGACGGACGCAAGAGCCTCGACCTGATCGCTCAGCTCGCCACGTTCCGTAAGCCCGTGCATCTTCGGACCAGCTCGTTCACGGCGACCTGTTCGGCACGGTGCTGTTCGCGGGCCGAGCTGCTCCGGGGCTGACCGACATCACTCCGTACTGGCGCCCGGCGTCGTGGGCTGCGGCCGTGGCCGTGGTCGACGCTCTGTCGTGGGGCGGCGCCGACGACGCATTGATCGGCAGGTGGGAGGACCTACCGGAATGGCCGCAGATGCTCCTGCGCGCGGCGATGTTCCGGCTGGCAGTCCACGCATTGCACCCGCGGTCCACCGAGGAAGCATTCCCTGGCCTCGCGCACACCACCGACCTGGTGCGCCTGCTCCTCTGACGCTGCGACGCCCTCACACCGGACATCGGGGGCCGGTGAGGAACTCTTGACTTTCCAGTCACCGCGGGCAGCACCGCGGCAACACCCGCTCCATACCTTGGGTTCATCAGAAACCTGAGAGAGGTGGCCGGCGTGAGTGTTGCACTCGAAAAAAGAGCCGCTGCGAAGCAAGTTCGCGCGCAAGCACTACATCGACACATGGGACGCCGAGGATGTCGACGCGTGGGAGGCGGGCGGCAAGGACATTGCCAAGCGCAACCTGATCTGGTCGGTGATCGCCGAACACGTCGGATTCTCGGTGTGGTCGATCTGGTCGGTGATGGTGCTGTTCATGCCCACCGAGATCTACGGCATCGACGCCGCAGGCAAATTCTTCCTCGTCGCAGTGCCCACCCTCGTGGGCTCGATCCTGCGCATCCCCTACACGGTTGCGACCGCGAAGTTCGGCGGGCGCAACTGGACGATCTTCAGCGCGCTGATCCTGCTCGTCCCGACCCTGGCCACGCTGTATCTGATGCTGAACCCCGGCCACTCCTACACAACATTCATACTGGTCGCGGCCTCGCGGGTGTCGGTGGCGGCAACTTCGCGTCGTCGATGACGAACATCAACGCGTTCTATCCGCAGCGACTCAAGGGGTGGGCACTGGGACTGAACGCCGGTGGAGGCAACATCGGTGTCCCTGTGATCCAGCTGATCGGCCTGCTGGTCATCGCGACCGTCGGCAACACGGCACCGTGGATCGTCTGCGCGATCTACCTCGTTCTCTGCTCCGGTGCAGCCCTCGGCGCAGCACTGTTCATGGACAATCTCGGGGACCAGCGCGCCGATCTCCGGGCGATGGGCAAGTGCCTGAAGTTCAGCGACTCGTGGGTCATCTCCTTCCTCTACATCGGCACCTTCGGCTCGTTCATCGGATTCAGCTTCGCGTTCGGGCAGGTGCTGCAGATCAACTTCCTCGCCGGGGGTGACACCCCTGCACAGGCAGCCCTTCACGCCGCGCAGATCGCCTTCATCGGCCCACTGCTCGGCTCGGTGGCCCGCCCGCTCGGCGGAAAACTCGCCGACCGGATCGGCGGGGGACGCATCACCGTCTGGACGTTCGTCGCCATGGCCCTCGCCGCCGGCGTCCTCATCGTCGCGGGAACCCTCGACGACGCCACCGAAGGCGCCGCATCCGGCGGGATCATGGTCGCATTCGTCCTCGGCTTCGTCGCACTGTTCCTTCTGTCCGGACTCGGCAACGGCTCGGTCTACAAGATGATCCCGTCGATCTTCGAAGCGAAGGCACAGGGCCTCGAGCATCTCGACCGAGCCGAAAAAGCAGCGTGGTCGCGCAGCATGTCGGGTGCGCTCATCGGTTTCGCCGGTGCCATCGGCGGTCTCGGTGGAGTCGGCATCAACCTGGTCCTCCGCGCCTCGTATTCCGGTGAAGCACAGTCCGCGACCATGGCCTTCTGGGTCTTCGGAGCCTTCTACCTGGCCTGCATCGCCGTGACCTGGGCGGTCTTCCTGCGGGTGCCGCGGCAGGACGAAGTAATCGAGCCGGCCGCGACCGCCTGACCTGCACCACCAGTACCAGCACAGCGCCACCTGCACGAAGAGAAAGCGAAGAACCATGAGCCGCAAGAACGTACTCGTCGCCGGTCACGGCATGGTCGGACACCGTTTCGTCGAGGCGTTGCGCGCCCGCGACGATCAGGATGCCTGGTCGGTCACGGTGCTGTGCGAGGAAGCGGAACCGGCCTACGACCGTGTCGGCCTGTCGTCGTACGTCGGCTCGTGGGACCGCAAGGAACTTGCCCTCGCCGGCAACGACTACCGTGGAGACGACCTCGTCGATCTTCGGATCGGAAGCCGTGCCGCCTCGATCGACCGGTCGGCGCGCACGGTCACCACCGGCGACGGGGAGGTCCTCTCCTACGACGCGCTCGTCCTCGCGACAGGCTCCTTCGCGTTCGTGCCGCCGGTCCCCGGCCACGACCTGCCCCGGGTGTTTCGTCTACCGCACGCTCGACGACCTCGACGGCATCCG
>BBEG01000353.1 GCA_001312645.1 Rhodococcus sp. JCM 9791 | reverse complement strand
GGGGTGTCGGTGGGGCCGGGCACCATCGTGTTGACGCGCAGGCCGCGGGGCGCGAGCTCGGCGGCCCAGACTCGGCCGAATTGCCTGATGGCCGCCTTTGTCGCGGAGTAGACGCCGAAGCCGGTGGTGCCGCGGCGTGCCGAGCTGGAACCAGTGAGCACGATGCTCCCGCCGTCGTTCAGCAGCGGGAGCGCTTTCTGGACCGTGAAGACGGTGCCTCGCACGTTGATCCCGAAGGTGTGGTCGAAGGCCTCAGGGGAGAGCGCGTCGAGGGGCTGGTTCGCCTCGCCGCCGCCGGCATTGGCGAAGAGGATATCGAGGCGATTCTCGTCTGCGGCGATCCGGTCGAACAGCCTGTCGAGGTCGTCCAGGTCGGAGACGTCGCACTGGATCGCGATCGCCCGGTCGCCCAGTTCCTGGGCCGCGGCGTCGAGCACGTGCTTTCGGCGTCCCGTGAGGTAGACACGCGCGCCCTCGGCGATGAAGCGCTCGGCCGTGGCGAGCCCGATGCCCGTACTCGCGCCGGTGACCAGGGCTGTCTTGTCGGCTAGCTGACCCATAGGTGTTCGTCCTCTGCAGTGTCGTGTGTGAAGCGCCGGAGTGGCGGGTGGGCGACGGTCGCAATGGCTTGGCAACTTGTTATTGACCGATTGGTCCACAATATCCATGATGGACCGATCGGTCAATAACAGTATGGTGGGGGCATGGCGAGGCCACGGCAGTTCGACGAGGAGACGGTGTTGCGCGCAGTCTGCGACCAGTTTTGGAACGCGGGCTATGCGGCGACCTCGCTCCAGGACCTCATGCGAGTCACAGGCCTGGGCAAGGGCAGTCTCTACGCCGCCTTCGGAGACAAGCACGAGCTCTTCCTCCGGGTGCTGCGCCGGTACGTGGCATCGCTCGACCACGCGGTGCGTGGGTCGATCGACTCGGCTCCACGCGCGGTCGACGCCCTTCGCTCGTTCGTGATGACGCCAGTGGGCGACCCCGCAGGCCGGTCCGCCCGGCGCGGCTGTCTGCTCGCCAACAGCACAACCGAACTGGCTTCCACCGATCCCACCGTCGCCGCGGAGGCTCGGCGAGCATACGAGGGGATCACAGTGACGCTGACCGAGGGCGTGCTGCGGGCTCAGGTCGAGGGCGACCTGAGCGCCTCCGTCGACCCTGTCAGCGTCGCCAGGGCCTGCTGGCCACCCAGCAGGGCCTGACATTCATGGGCCGCACCGGGATGGACGTCGAGACGCTGGCAGCGACCGCCCATTCGCTAGCAGCCCAACTCCTGCCCACCTCGGCCGATCGCCGGGAAAGCATGAACACACCCCATGAACCGGGTGATCCCGTCGCCGTCGGCGACGTCATGACCAACTACACCTAGCCCGCCCCCGACGATGTGATGGCAACAATGACGAGCCGGCAATGTGAGCGCCAGGACACAGCTGATAGGTCGGCCGCAGTGCGTCCATCACCTTTTCCGAGATGCCCGAGGCTGAGCCGGACGGACCCCCCTGGCAAGCTCCAGAGGTCCTCGACGTCCTTTTATCTATTCGAGCGTCCGCGGTGTCGCCCGCTGCAGAGTCAGATCGACGCGTTCGACGTTTTGCTGACGCCGCAGCTTCCCGGTGTCCTGGCTCCCAATCGATCTGAACACAGGGCCGGGATATGACGCGAAGCGTCAATAACGCTACACATTGAAGCGGAACTCGACCACGTCGCCGTCGGCCATGACGTAATCCTTGCCCTCCATGCGCACCTTGCCCCGCGACTTGGCCTCGGCCATCGAACCGGCGTCGTCGAGATCGGCGAACGACACGATCTCGGCCTTGATGAACCCGCGCTCGAAGTCGGAGTGGATGACACCGGCCGCCTGCGGCGCGGTCGCGCCCTGAGGGATGGTCCAGGCGCGCGCTTCCTTGGGGCCCGCCGTGAGGTAGGTCTGTAGGCCGAGGGTGTGGAATCCGACGCGCGCGAGCGAATCCAGTCCGGCTTCGTCCTGGCCGATCGAGTCGAGCAGTTCCTGCGCTTCGTCGGGTTCGAGTTCGATGAGCTCGGACTCGACCTTGGCGTCGAGGAACACGCAGTCGGCCGGGGCCACCGCGTCGCGCAGTTCCTGCTTCTTCGCGTCGTCGGTGAGCACCGACTCATCGGCGTTGAACACGTACAGGAACGGCTTCGTCGTCATGAGGTTGAGCTCGCGCAGCAACCCGAAGTCGAGTGTGTCCTTCTTCGAGAACAGGGTGTTGCCCTCGTCGAGCACGGCCTGCGCCTTGAGCGCTTCCTCGTGCTGCGGCTTGAGCTCCTTGTTCTTCTTCGCTTCTTTCTCGAGGCGCGGCAAGGCCTTCTCGAGGGTCTGGATGTCGGCGAGGATGAGCTCGGTCTCGATGATCTCGATGTCGGCGAGTGGGTCGACGCGACCGTCGACGTGGATGACGTCATCGTCGGCGAAGACGCGTACGACCTGACAGATGGCCTCGGCCTCGCGGATGTTGGCAAGGAACTTGTTGCCGAGCCCGGCACCTTCGGACGCTCCCTTGACGATGCCGGCGATGTCGACGAACGACACGGTGGCAGGGAGGATGCGCTGCGAACCGAAGATTTCCGCGAGCCTGTTCAGGCGCGGATCCGGCAGTTCGACAACACCGACATTCGGCTCGATCGTCGCGAACGGGTAGTTCGCGGCGAGCACATCATTCTTGGTCAGCGCATTGAAGAGCGTCGACTTGCCGACGTTGGGAAGTCCGACGATTCCGAGGGTAAGGCTCACGGAATCAGGAGTCTACGTGGTCGTTGCGCTTCCGCCTCATCCGCACGCCACTCGAACCAACTGGGCGATGCGTGCAGCCTGATCTTCGGTGGGTTCTGTGGAGCCGTTGGTGGCGAGTTCGCCGACCTTCGCGTTCACCTCGGCATCGTCGGCGCCGCTCTCGATCAGCGGACAGGTTTCGGTCACGATCGTTTCGATCGACTGGGTTTCACGATCGGATGACAGGTTCGGGTAGGCGGCGCGGAACGCGGTGACGAATGCGCCGAGCTTGGCGTCGTCGAACCAGTCCCCTGCCCGTTCGGCAACACTGGACGCCGCGCTCTGCACGGATGAGGCTGCACCCTCCGCGCCTTCCTGGACGGAAGTGACCGCGACACCAGCCGACGAACGTACGCCCTCCGACGTGGCCGAGTCGTCCTCGCCGCACGCACTGAGGACTCCAGCACACGCGATGGCGGTGATCACACACAAAACCCTGCGAGAAACGTAATTCTCGATGTGCAGAAACATCCATCGAGGATGCCACGCGTTCGCGCTGGACACGGGCGTATCCGGCAAAACCGTATCCCCCGGCAGATCCGGCACTCTGGCCGTAGATTGGCGAATATCGATCGAGGCGATGAATACATGCGTGCGGAAGGACCACCGTTGAGCGAGTCGAAGAACACCTCCGACCACAATGCGGGCGACAAAGCTGCCGTCAAGCCCGATCGCGGGGCCTTGATCGGGGTCGGTGGAATCTGGTTGGCGAAGTGGTCGGGCTGCCTCGTTCTCATCGCTGCTGCAGCGGTGGTACTCGGCTGGATCATCGAGCAGATGTGGGTGATCCTCCTGCCGGTCGCCCTCGCGATCGTCGTGTCGACCATCCTGTGGCCGCCGACGCGCGGCATGACCAAACGTGGGGTTCCGCCCGCGGCAGCGGCCGGGCTGACTCTCGTGCTGTTCTTCGCGGTCGTCGGCGGGATCATCGCCGGCATCGTCCCGTCCGTCGTGGCGCAGGTTCCCGACCTCGCGAACAAGGCCACCGAGGGCATCAACACCGTGCAGGACTGGGTGCAGGGCCCACCGATCAACCTGCAGGACGAACAGCTCGACAACGCGGTACACGTCGTCATCGAACGTGTGCAGGGCAGTGCCGCCTCGATTGCCGGTGGCGTGTTCTCCGGGGTGAGCACCGCGGGATCACTGTTGGTGACGTTGGGCCTGGTACTCGTGCTGACGTTCTTCTTCATCAAGGACGGGCCGCGGTTCCTGCCGTGGCTGCACTCGGTAGGCGGTCGCCGGGCGGGTCATCACCTCGAAGAGGTGCTCCTGCGGATGTGGTCCACGCTCGGCGGATTCATCCGAACTCAGGCACTGGTGAGTTTCATCGACGCGTTGTTCATCGGTATCGGCCTCGTCATCCTGGGTGTGCCCCTCGCCCCGGTGCTTGCCATCCTGACGTTCATCGGTGGGTTCATTCCGATCGTCGGTGCGTTCGTCGCGGGCGCCTCGCTGTGCTGGTCGCGCTGGTTGCGAACGGGTTCACCACGGCGGTGATCGTGTTGATCCTGATCATCGCGGTGCAGCAGATCGAGGGGAACGTGCTGCAGCCGGTGCTGCAGTCGAAGAGCATGAAACTGCACGCCGTCGTGGTCCTGCTCGCGGTGACAGCCGGGGCGTCGCTGTTCGGGATCATCGGCGCATTCCTGGCTGTCCCGGTCGCCGCGGTCACAGCGGTCGTCATCCGCTACATCGGTGAACAGATCGACGCTCGGTCGGTGGAGCGCGAACCGGGACAGGGTGACGACGCGGAAGACGACGACCAGATGGCCTTGCCCGCACCGGGCGACACCTCGGCACCCGACCCGAACGCCTCCCCTACCAGCTCGTAGGCACGACTCAACTCACCATCCGCACGGTGGAGCCGGTTCGGCCGCGCAACACGTGCAGGCGGCTCGGAATACGTTGCCGCAGCTCGTCGACATGGCTGACCACACCCACCACGCGACCACCGGCACGCAGTTCGTCGAGGACCCCCATCACCGCGTCGAGCGCGTCGGCGTCGAGGGTGCCGAATCCTTCGTCGATGAACATGGTGTCGATCACCACACCACCTGCTTCGGCGGCGACGACATCCGCGAGCCCGAGCGCAAGCGCCAGGGATGCCTGAAACGATTCACCACCCGAGAGTGTCTTGGTGGAGCGCACCGCACCTGTGTACTCGTCATGGATGTCGAGGCCCAGCCCCCCGCGCCTGCCGTGGCTGCCGGCCGCATCGCTGTGCACGAATTCGTAGCGGCCACCGGACATTCTGCGCAGTCGCTCGGACGCCGCCTCCGCCACTTCCTCGAGACGCGCAGCAAGCACATAGGAACGCAACGACATCTTGCGGTTGTTCGCTCCCCCACCGGCAACGACGTCGGCGAGTGCCGTGAGCTCGGCCTGCTCGCCGCGCAGTGGCA
>BBEG01000352.1 GCA_001312645.1 Rhodococcus sp. JCM 9791 | reverse complement strand
AACACGGTCTCTGCAGCGGGAGCACCACGCCCTCCGCGATCGAGCATCTCGGCGGCGGCGTCGAGTTCGCGGCGGAGCCCTTCGAGCCACGACTCGGGCGATGCCGCGGAGCCGAGCTCTCCGGCCGTGTAGGTGTTGAAGTCGCAGTAACCGCACCGGGTCGCACAGAACGGCACATGCACGTACACCCCGAACGGCCGACTGCCGACTCCGTCGAGTGCTGTCGCCGGTAGTTCGAACCCGTGTGCTGCACCGAGCTCACTGCCGGTTTTCGTCTCACTCACGCCCCCAGTGTTCCAGAGATCCGGCGGGCGCCCACCACGCGCAGCTCGCCTACCTCGACATTTCCCTCATTTTGGGTGGAAATACCCTCCTGGTTTCGGAATCCATCCCGTGACGTGGCACAATGGTCGTCATGACCGGACTCGGAGTGCGACTCGTGGCGCGACGCCACGTCGACCTCAAGCGTGTCTGCGCGTCTATCTGTCTGCCCTGCGCCGCCTGTCGCTAGTTCGGCACCACCCCGGCAAATCCCAGATCCCGCCGGGTCGAGGCGTGTTCGCATGAGGTCAGCCCCCTCGCGCCCTCGGTCCGGTCCTTCGAATCCAGGAGACCTGCATGTCGTCGACCACCGACGTCGCATCCACCGCCGACACCCCCGCCGCTCGCCGCCGCCCGGCGAAGCGCCGCGCCGAAGGCCAGTGGGCACTCGGATACCGCGAGCCGCTCAACGCGAACGAGCAGGCGAAGAAGGACGACAACCCACTCAACGTCCGCCGACGCATCGAGGACATTTACGCGCACCAGGGTTTCGACAGCATCGACAAGTCCGACTTGCGCGGCCGATTCCGCTGGTGGGGTCTGTACACCCAGCGTGAACAGGGCTACGACGGCACTTACACCGGTGACGAGAATCTCGATCTGCTCGAGGCGAAGTACTTCATGATGCGTGTGCGCTGCGACGGTGGCGCACTCGATGTGGAGCAGTTGCGGACCATCGGCGGCATCTCCACCGAGTTCGGCCGCGACACAGCCGACCTCTCCGACCGGCAGAACGTCCAGTACCACTGGATCGAGGTCGAGAACGTCCCGGAGATCTGGCGCCGCCTCGAATCGGTGGGCCTGAAGACCACCGAGGCGTGCGGCGACTGCCCGCGCGTTGTACTCGGTTCGCCGGTCGCAGGTGAATCCCTCGACGAGATCGTCGACGGGACCTCGGCCATCGACGAGATCGTCCGTCGCTACATCGGCAACCCCGAGTACTCGAACCTGCCGCGCAAATTCAAGACTGCGATCTCCGGCCAGCAGGACGTCGTGCACGAGATCAACGACGTCGCATTCGTCGGTGTGAACCACCCCGAGCACGGCCCCGGATTCGACCTGTGGGTCGGCGGAGGCCTGTCCACCAACCCGATGCTCGCGCAGCGGGTAGGCGCATGGATCCCGCTCGACGAGGTTGCAGACGTGTGGGAAGGCGTCGTCGCGGTCTTCCGCGACTACGGCTACCGGCGCCTACGGTCCAAGGCCCGCCTGAAGTTCCTCATCAAGGACTGGGGCATCGAGAAGTTCCGCGAGGTCCTCGAGACCGAGTACCTGAAGCGGCCACTCATCGACGGCCCCGCCCCGGAGCAGCCGGCACGGCCCATCGATCACATCGGTGTGCAGAAGCTGCGCAACGGCCTCAACGCCGTCGGGTTCACCCCCATCGCGGGCCGCGTGTCCGGCACGATCCTGACGAAGGTCGCCGACGCAGTCGAGCGGATCGGCTCGAACCGGATTCGCTTCACCCCGCACCAGAAGTTGATCGTCCTCGACGTCGCCGACGACAAGGTCGAGGAGCTCATCGCGGAATTCGAACCGCTGGGCCTTCATGCACGCCCGTCGGTGTGGCGCCGGAACCTGCTGGCGTGCAGCGGCATCGAATTCTGCAAGCTCTCGTTCGTCGAGACCCGGAAGCGCTCCCAGGTGCTCGCGCCGGATCTCGAGGAACGCCTCGCAGACATCAATGCCCAGCTCGACGTCCCGATCACCATCAACATCAACGGCTGCCCCAACTCGTGCGGCCGGTCGCAGATCGCGGACATCGGATTCAAGGGCATGCTCGTCGACGACGGAGAGGGCAATCAGGTCGAGGGCTACCAGGTACATCTGGGCGGCAGCCTGGGACTCGACAGTGGCTTCGGCCGGAAGTTGCGCCAGCACAAGGTGAACAGCACCGAACTCGGTGACTACATCGAACGTGTCGTGCGCAACTTCATCAAGCACCGGAACGAGAGCGAGCGGTTCGCCGAGTGGGCCGTACGCGCAGACGAGGCGGATCTTCGATGAGCACATCCATACACACCTCCGACGACCTTCGAGAGCTCGCCGCGCAGGGGGCGGTAAACCTCGAAGGGGCGTCGGCCTCGGAGTTGCTCCGGTGGACCGAGGAGACCTTCGGCGACTCGTACATCGTGGCGTCGAACATGCAGGACGGTGCGTTGGTGCACCTCGCCGCGCAGGTTCACCCCGGCGTCGATGTCCTGTTCCTGGAAACGGGTTACCACTTCGCCGAGACCCTCGGAACCCGCGACGCCGTTGAGCAGGTGTACGGGGTCAACGTCATCAACGCCGCGGCGAAGCAGAGCGTGGCCGAGCAGGATGCACTGCTGGGCAAAGACCTCTTCGCACGCGAGCCCAACGAGTGCTGCCGCCTGCGGAAGGTGGTGCCTCTGAAGGAAACCCTGAGCGGCTATCGCGCGTGGGTGACCGGCATCCGGCGGGTCGAATCGCCCACAAGGGCGAACGCACCACTGATCTCGTTCGACGAGGCGTTCGGGCTCGTGAAGATCAACCCGATCGCGGCATGGACCGACGAGGACATGCAGAACTACATCGACGAGCACGGGATTCTCGTCAATCCCCTCGTCGACGAGGGCTACCCGTCGATCGGGTGCGCCCCGTGCACGAACAAGCCACTTCCCGGAGCCGACCCGCGCAGCGACGCTGGGCCGGCCAAGCCAAGACCGAATGCGGGTTGCACGCCTCATGACACTCACCGACACGTCACTCACCGAACGAAACACACTGGACGGCAGCAAGTTCGACACGCTCGATGCCCTGGAATCGGAAGCGATCCACATCTTCCGCGAGGTCGCGGGCGAGTTCGAACGTCCCGTGATCCTCTTCTCCGGCGGCAAGGACTCGACAGTCCTCCTGCACCTCGCGATCAAGGCGTTCTGGCCTGCCCCGCTGCCGTTCGCACTGCTGCACGTCGACACGGGTCACAACCTTCCCGAGGTGCTCGCGTTCCGCGACCATGTCGTCGAGAAGTACAACCTGCGGCTGCACGTGGCGAGCGTGGAAGAGTACATCGCCGACGGTCGGCTCACGGAGCGACCCGACGGCATCCGCAACCCCTTGCAGACCGTGCCGTTGCTCGACGCGATCTCCGAGAACCGGTTCGATGCCGTATTCGGTGGTGCACGCCGCGACGAAGAGCGGGCACGCGCCAAGGAGCGGATCTTCTCGCTGCGAAACTCGTTCGGCCAGTGGGATCCCAAGCGGCAGCGTCCCGAGCTGTGGAACCTGTACAACGGAAAGCATGCCCCCGGCGAGCAGGTACGAGTCTTTCCGCTGAGCAACTTCACCGAGCTCGACATCTGGCGTTATATCGCGCGTGAGGACGTGGAGCTCGCGAGCATCTACTACGCGCACCAGCGCCCCGTCTACCAGCGTGACGGAATGTGGATGACCCCCGGTGTCTGGGGAGGCCCGAAGGACGGCGAAGAGCTGGAGACCCTGTCGGTGCGCTACCGCACCGTCGGCGACGGCTCCACCACCGGCGCGGTCCTTTCCGACGCCGCCGACAACGAGGCCATCCTGGCCGAGGTTGCGGCATCCCGCCTGACCGAACGCGGTGCGACACGCGGCGACGACCGAGTATCCGAAGCGGCCATGGAAGACCGCAAGCGAGAGGGCTATTTCTGATCATGAGCGATCTCCTTCGCCTGGCTACCGCCGGGAGTGTCGACGACGGCAAGTCGACGCTCGTCGGTCGGCTGCTCTACGACACCAAGTCCGTCCTCGCCGACCAGATCGATGCCGTGACCCGTGCATCGGTCGACCGCGGGCTGGATACCCCCGACCTGTCGCTGCTCGTCGACGGCCTGCGCGCCGAACGCGAGCAGGGCATCACCATCGACGTCGCCTACCGGTACTTCGCCACGCCGAAGCGCAGCTTCGTGCTTGCCGACACCCCCGGTCATGTGCAGTACACGCGCAACACCGTGTCCGGTGCGTCCACGGCACAGCTTGTCGTGCTGCTCGTCGACGCCCGCAAAGGCGTGATCGAACAGACCCGTAAGCACGCTGCGGTTCTCGCACTGCTCGGCGTTCCCAAGCTGGTCCTCGCGGTCAACAAGATCGACCTCGTCGAGGACCCGGCGCAGGTGTTCTCCGACATCAAGGACGAGTTCAACGCGCTGACACGTTCGCTCGGCTGGGCTCCCCAGGACGTGCAGGAGATCCCCGTGTCGGCGCTGCACGGCGACAACGTGGCGACCCGGTCCGAGAACACCCCGTACTACGACGGCCCGACCCTCATCGAGTACCTCGAGTCGGTCCCGGTCGACGCCGACGTGCACGGCCGACACGACGTCGGTCTGCGGTTCCCCGTCCAGTACGTGATCCGGCCGCGCACCGCCGAGTACCCCGACTACCGGGGCTATGCAGGACAGGTCGGTGCCGGCTCCGTCCGGCCCGGCGACGAGGTCGTGATTCTGCCGTCCGGCATCCGCACCACGGTCGAGCGCATCGACACTGCCGACGGAGAACTCGACATCGCACACGCCGGCCGGTCGGTGACCCTGATCCTGGCCGATGACGTCGACGTCTCGCGCGGCGATGTCATCGCCGCACCGGGTGCGCCCGAGCCGATCGGCGAGTTCGAAGCGACCGTGTGCTGGTTGGCCGAGAAGTCGTTGCGCCCGGGTGCTCGCCTGCTCCTCAAGCACGGCACGCGCACCACGCAGGCGATCGTGAGCGCGATCGACGAACGATTCGACGAGCAGAACCTGACGTCCGTCCCCAACCCGGAGTCGTTGGAACTCAACGAGATCGCCCGGATTTCAGTGCGCGTTGCGGAGCCGATCGCGGCCGACGACTACAAGGTCAACCGTCGAACCGGCAGCTTCCTGCTCATCGATCCGGCCGGCGGCAACACCCTCGCAGCAGGGCTCGTCGGCAACGGTCTCGCGGATATCGAACTCGGAGAACGCGTCCCCGCATGATCCCGCTGATCGCTGTCGCGCACGGCAGCCGTGACCCGCGCTCGGCGCGG
>BBEG01000351.1 GCA_001312645.1 Rhodococcus sp. JCM 9791 | reverse complement strand
CGGAACGGGTGTTCGGCGGCGACCTACTCTCCCACACCCTGACGAGTGCAGTACCATCGGCGCAGACAGGCTTAGCTTCCGGGTTCGAAATGGGACCGGGCGTTTCCCTATCGCTATAACCACCGTAACTCTATGAAACTATCCCGACGAAACGGGTGCTGTTTCAGAAACCGCACAGTGGACGCGTAGCACCTTCATGGTAAGTCCTCGGCCTATTAGTACCAGTCACCTCCACACATTACTGTGCTTCCAGATCCGGCCTATCAACGGTGGTCTGCCGGGGGCCTTACCCCCACAAAGGGGGTGAGAAACCTCATCTTGGAACAGGCTTCCCGCTTAGATGCTTTCAGCGGTTATCCCTTCCGAACGTAGCCAACCAGCCATGCCCCTGGCGGGACAACTGGCACACCAGAGGTTCGTCCGTCCCGGTCCTCTCGTACTAGGGACAGCCTTCCTCAAGTTTCTTACGCGCGCGGCGGATAGAGACCGAACTGTCTCACGACGTTCTAAACCCAGCTCGCGTGCCGCTTTAATGGGCGAACAGCCCAACCCTTGGGACCTACTCCAGCCCCAGGATGCGACGAGCCGACATCGAGGTGCCAAACCATCCCGTCGATATGGACTCTTGGGGAAGATCAGCCTGTTATCCCCGGGGTACCTTTTATCCGTTGAGCGACACCGCTTCCACATGCCGGTGCCGGATCACTAGTCCCGACTTTCGTCCCTGCTCGACCTGTCAGTCTCACAGTCAAGCTCCCTTGTGCACTTACACTCAACACCTGATTGCCAACCAGGCTGAGGGAACCTTTGGGCGCCTCCGTTACATTTTAGGAGGCAACCGCCCCAGTTAAACTACCCACCAGGCACTGTCCCTGAACCCGATCAGGTCCGAGGTTAGACATCCAATACGATCAGAGTGGTATTTCAACAACGACTCCACAAACACTGGCGTGCCCGCTTCACAGTCTCCCACCTATCCTACACAAACCGAACCGAACACCAATACCAAGCTATAGTGAAGGTCCCGGGGTCTTTTCGTCCTGCCGCGCGTAACGAGCATCTTTACTCGTAATGCAATTTCGCCGAGTCTGTGGTCGAGACAGCAGAGAAGTCGTTACGCCATTCGTGCAGGTCGGAACTTACCCGACAAGGAATTTCGCTACCTTAGGATGGTTATAGTTACCACCGCCGTTTACTGGGGCTTAAATTCTCAGCTTCGCCACACAAGTGCAGCTAACCGGTCCTCTTAACCTTCCAGCACCGGGCAGGCGTCAGTCCGTATACATCGTCTTACGACTTCGCACGGACTGTGTTTTTAGTAAACAGTCGCTTCTCTCTGGTCTCTGCGACCCCACCCAGCTCAGAGTGCAAGACTCATCACCAGACAAGGTCCCCCTTCTCCCGAAGTTACGGGGGCATTTTGCCGAGTTCCTTAACCACAGTTATCTCGATCGCCTTAGTATTCTCTACCTGACCACCTGTGTCGGTTTGGGGTACGGGCCATGTGAAAGCTCGCTAGAGGCTTTTCTCGGCAGCATAGGATCACTGAATTCACCACAACGGCTACGCATCACCTCTCAGGCTTCACAAGTGGCGGATTTGCCTACCACTCGCCCTACAGGCTTACACCGGCTACTCCACCAGCCGGCCCAGCTACCTTCCTGCGTCACCCCATCGCTTGACTACTACCACCGAAGGTCCCATGCATCCACAACCCCATCCCCCGAAGGGAACAGACCTGCTTCAGGACAGTTAGTACCGGTGATTCATCATGGGCGCGTTCACACGGGTACGGGAATATCAACCGTTGTCCATCGACTACGCCTGTCGGCCTCGCCTTAGGTCCCGACTCACCCTGGGCGGATTAACCTGGCCCAGGAACCCTTGGTCATTCGGCGGACGAGTTTCTCACTCGTCTTTCGCTACTCATGCCTGCATTCTCACTCGCGTGGCCTCCACAACTAGTTCACACTGCTGCTTCCACGGCCACACGACGCTCCCCTACCCATCCACACCACTGCACACCATCCCGCAGGACAATGCGTGTGTTATGCGAATGCCGCGGCTTCGGCGGTGTACTTGAGCCCCGCTACATTGTCGGCGCAGGACCACTTGACCAGTGAGCTATTACGCACTCTTTCAAGGGTGGCTGCTTCTAAGCCAACCTCCTGGTTGTCTCAGCGATCCCACATCCTTTTCCACTTAGTACACGCTTAGGGGCCTTAGCCGGCGATCTGGGCTGTTTCCCTCTCGACTACGAAGCTTATCCCCCGCAGTCTCACTGCCGCGCTCTCACACCCTGGCATTCGGAGTTTGGCTGACGTCAGTAACCTTGTAGGCCCATCGGCCATCCAGTAGCTCTACCTCCAGAGTGAAACACGCGACGCTGCACCTAAATGCATTTCGGGGAGAACCAGCTATCACGGAGTTTGATTGGCCTTTCACCCCTACCCACAACTCATCCCCTCAGTTTTCAACCTAAGTGGGTTCGGGCCTCCACGACGTCTTACCGTCGCTTCACCCTGGCCATGGGTAGATCACTCCGCTTCGGGTCTAGAACATGCCACTGCAACGCCCTATTCGGACTCGCTTTCGCTACGGCTACCCCACACGGGTTAACCTCGCGACATGCCGCTAACTCGCAGGCTCATTCTTCAAAAGGCACGCCATCACCACCAGCAGACCAAACTGCTCGACGGCTTTGACGGATTGTAAGCGCACGGTTTCAGGTACTATTTCACTCCCCTCCCGGGGTACTTTTCATCTTTCCCTCACGGTACTTGTCCGCTATCGGTCACCAGGGAGTATTCAGGCTTATCGGGTGGTCCCGACAGATTCACACCGGATTTCACGGGCCCGGTGCTACTTGGGTATTCACATCAACAGTCACCATGTTTTCGTCTACGGGACTCTCACCCTCTACGACAGGCCGTTCCAGACCACTTCGACTAACACGATGATTTCTTACTGTTGGCCGGCTCAGCAGCGCCGACACAATGAACCCCACAACCCCACAAGTGCAACCCCTGCCAGGTATCACACACCCATGGTTTAGCCTCTTCCGCGTTCGCTCGCCACTACTGACGGAATCACATGTTGTTTTCTCTTCCTGTGGGTACTGAGATGTTTCACTTCCCCACGTTCCCTCCACACCGGCTATATATTCACCGGCGGGTAACACGACATCACTCGTGCTGGGTTTCCCCATTCGGAAATCCTCGGATCACAGCTCGGTTGACAGCTCCCCGAGCATATCGCAGCCTCCCACGTCCTTCATCGGCTCCTGGTGCCAAGACATCCACCGTACGCTCATAAACACTTACAACAAAGATGCTCGCGTCCACTGTGCAGTTCTCAAACAACACACAACAACCCCTACCGGAACCCGCCCACAAGCGAAGAACTTTCGTAGATCATCGTCGCTGATCAAACACGAACAACGTGTTCTCTCAGGACCCAACAGCGCACCGATATAACCACCACGAAACAAGACTGAGCCCGCTTCTACTGCAGTGATACTTGTCAGCGTTCCACCCATGAGCACCACCGGATTACATATGAATCCGAAATGGCTCTGCCTGCTCCCCCGACACCAACGTGTCGATCCGAGACAGGAAGTTGCTCCTTAGAAAGGAGGTGATCCAGCCGCACCTTCCGGTACGGCTACCTTGTTACGACTTCGTCCCAATCGCCGATCCCACCTTCGACGGCTCCCTCCACAAGGGTTAGGCCACCGGCTTCGGGTGTTACCGACTTTCATGACGTGACGGGCGGTGTGTACAAGGCCCGGGAACGTATTCACCGCAGCGTTGCTGATCTGCGATTACTAGCGACTCCGACTTCACGGGGTCGAGTTGCAGACCCCGATCCGAACTGAGACCGGCTTTAAGGGATTCGCTCCACCTCACGGTATCGCAGCCCTCTGTACCGACCATTGTAGCATGTGTGAAGCCCTGGACATAAGGGGCATGATGACTTGACGTCGTCCCCACCTTCCTCCGAGTTGACCCCGGCAGTCTCTTACGAGTCCCCACCATTACGTGCTGGCAACATAAGACAAGGGTTGCGCTCGTTGCGGGACTTAACCCAACATCTCACGACACGAGCTGACGACAGCCATGCACCACCTGTATACCGACCACAAGGGAAACCACATCTCTGCAGTCGTCCGGTATATGTCAAACCCAGGTAAGGTTCTTCGCGTTGCATCGAATTAATCCACATGCTCCGCCGCTTGTGCGGGCCCCCGTCAATTCCTTTGAGTTTTAGCCTTGCGGCCGTACTCCCCAGGCGGGGCGCTTAATGCGTTAGCTACGGCACGGATCCCGTGGAAGGAAACCCACACCTAGCGCCCACCGTTTACGGCGTGGACTACCAGGGTATCTAATCCTGTTCGCTACCCACGCTTTCGTTCCTCAGCGTCAGTTACTGCCCAGAGACCCGCCTTCGCCACCGGTGTTCCTCCTGATATCTGCGCATTTCACCGCTACACCAGGAATTCCAGTCTCCCCTGCAGTACTCAAGTTTGCCCGTATCGCCTGCAAGCCCGCAGTTGAGCTGCGGGATTTCACACACGACGCGACAAACCGCCTACGAACTCTTTACGCCCAGTAATTCCGGACAACGCTCGCACCCTACGTATTACCGCGGCTGCTGGCACGTAGTTAGCCGGTGCTTCTTCTGCAGGTACAGTCACTTGCGCTTCGTCCCTGCTGAAAGAGGTTTACAACCCGAAGGCCTTCATCCCTCACGCGGCGTCGCTGCATCAGGCTTTCGCCCATTGTGCAATATTCCCCACTGCTGCCTCCCGTAGGAGTCTGGGCCGTGTCTCAGTCCCAGTGTGGCCGGTCGCCCTCTCAGGCCGGCTACCCGTCGTCGCCTTGGTAGGCCATTACCCCACCAACAAGCTGATAGGCCGCGCTCATCCTGCACCAGTAAACCTTTCCACCACAGGACATGCATCCCGTGGTCGTATCCGGTATTAGACCCAGTTTCCCGGGCTTATCCCGAAGTGCAGGGCAGATCACCCACGTGTTACTCACCCGTTCGCCACTAATCCACCCAGCAAGCTGGGCATCATCGTTCGACTTGCATGTGTTAAGCACGCCGCCAGCGTTCGTCCTGAGCCAGGATCAAACTCTCCGTAAAAGACTCTTGATTTCACTCCGAAGAGCTAATCGGTCATAGACAAAAGAGCCAAATCACTAGCATTCAAACTCAAACTAGCAAAACACTGACCACCACAGACGGAAGAATGTGATGATCAGCAATCGACCACCGACAAAATCGGTTGGTCGCACCAAATAATATTGGCACTGACATTCATCGGCACACTGTTGAGTTCTCAAAGAACACGC
>BBEG01000350.1 GCA_001312645.1 Rhodococcus sp. JCM 9791 | reverse complement strand
CGTCGGCGGTGGCTGATGGACGATCTGCAGGGTTTCCCCGTCGGCGGGATCTGTGACCGCGAAGGCGGGTCCGGTAGCGCGGCGCCAGGTGCCGCCCACCAGGATCTCGTCGGCGACGGGCACGAAGCCGAGTGCGGTGGCGGTACGTAGTGCGGTGGTCACTGGGAGATCTCCTCCAGGGTCTTTTCGCGAGTCTCGACCGCGAAGAATCCGACGACGACGGCACCGATCAGTGCGACGACACCGAACATTCCGAACACGAGCGCCAGGTTCCGCCGGCGCCGAGAATTCCACCGACGACCAGGGGGCCGACGATGATGCCGAGCCGGCCGCTGGCACCGCCGATGGCGCATCCGATCGCACGCATCCGGGTCGGGTAGAGCTCCGCGGTGTAGACGTACAGGGCCATGTTGACGGCGAAGACGAACAGTGCCGCTCCGGCCGACCAGGCCAGCACTGCCATGGCCGATCCCGTTCCGGTGGCAGCGAGCAGGAACAACAGCGTCGAGCACAGCACCATCGAGGCCGTGATGCAGACGCGGCGACCGAGGTTGTCGATCAGGAACGCCACCACGAGACAACCGATGAGCCCGGCCACCGTCGTGAAGATGCTGTAGTGAAGTGCCGTATCGACACTGACCTCGAACACAGAGCGATAGAGGGTCGGCAGCCACGACGCGATGCCGTAGTTGACGAAGTAGGCGCATCCCCAGATGGCGGCGAGCATCAGTGTGCGGCGCAGGTATACGCCTTGGAATGCCTCCCGGAAGCGGCCTCGACTCGTGTCTGTGACACCTGTGGCGACGGGTTCCGGCTCCGGCAGGGTCTTCCCGTAGCGGTCGGTGATCTCGGTTTCTATCCGTCGCATGGACGCGTCTGCCTCGTCGTATTTCCCTCGGGACGCGAGCCAGCGCGGCGATTCGGGAAGCTTGAACAGTGCCGGCAGCAGGAGGACCGGGATGGCGCCGAGCGCGAAGAGGATCTGGTAGCCGAAGCGGGGTACCACCCAGGCCGAGACGACCGCGGAGGCGACGAGTCCGATCGGGAAGATCACCTCGTAGAGCAGGACGAAGCGGCCACGTTTGTGCGCCTTGGTGATTTCACCGATGTAGGTTGCCGCGACGGGCACTTCTGCTCCGAGCCCGATCCCCTGGACGAATCGGAATACCAGGAACAGCATCAACGAATCGGTGAAGGCCATCCCCAGACTCATCACGGCATACAGCGCGAGCGAGACGATGATGACGTTGAGGCGACCCATGCGGTCGGCGAGCCAGCCGCCGCCGAGCGCGCCGACAAGCATGCCGATGCCGCCGATAGCGATCACCCACGCCACGCTCGCCGGGGTCAGGTTCCATTTGGGGATCAGGACGGGTAGCGAGTAGGCGATCATCAGCTGGTCGAAACCGTCGAAGAAGGTGACGGCGCCGACGATGATGCGGGCCTTGATGTGCCATCGGCTCATCGGCAGCCGCTCGAGGCGGGCGCTGATCATCTCGGCACTAGTGGACATGGTGGTCGATACCGGTGTCATCGGGATCCTCGGTGTCGGAGGCCATTACTTAAGCCCTTAAAGACTTACCGCTAAGATGTAACCTCGAACACTCGATCTCGTCAACCATTGACTTTGAACAGGGGGTCGCATATGGGAATCCAGAATACGACGCATCGAGGCAAGTCGGCCGCACACCGCTCCCCTGCATCCACCCTCCGAGATTCGAGAATCCGATTTGCATCCCCCAGTACTTGCCATAATGTAAATATTCATGACTGCAACCGACCAGGTATCGCATCGCGAGCGCAAGCGCGCCCGCACGTGGACGGCTATCCACCTCGCCGCCGCGCACGCAGCCGCGACGCACGACCACCTGTCGGACATCACCATCGAAGCGATCGCCGACGCCGCCTACGTCTCACCCCGCACCTTCTTCAACTACTTCAAGTCGAAGGAAGACGCGGTACTGGGCCTGCGCGCAGCCGTCATCAGCGACACGGTCGTCGACGAGTTCCAGATCGCACCCGGTGACGACCTCGTCGAAAAGGTCGCGTTCCTGCTCCTCACCGTCTTCCGCACCACCAACCACAAACAGATCACACAGACCGAATACGCCGATCTGATGGATCGTCACCCCGAACTCGCCCGCCGGCGCTTCCGATACATCGACGACGTACAGGCACTCGTCGCCGAGTTCGTCACCGAACGACTCGTCACGTCCAAGGGGTGGACGTCGGCCCACCCCGACGAATCCGCAGAGGAAGCAGCACAGATGGTCGTCACGGTCGCCGGTGCCGTGATGCGGGCCGCGATGCGCCCGATCCTCACGCGCGCAGACCTCGAGGGAACCGATGCCGATGCGATTCTGCGTCGGAAATGCACGCAGTTCAGAAATGTGACGCGACCATGACGGCGGAATCCACGAAGACCGAACAGGAACCGTCGGCACCACCCATCCGGATCGGATTCATCTTCGCGGGACTGCTGCTGGCGATGCTCTCGGCATCACTGAGCCAAACCGTCCTCAACCCCGCACTGCCCACCATCGTGGGCGAACTGCACGGCGCCGACCTGATGCTGTGGGTGATCACCGCCTACATCCTCGCGTCGACGATCATGATGCCGATCTACGGCAAACTCGGAGACCTTCTCGGTCGCAAACCGATTCTGATGGTTGCCATCTCGATCTTCGTTCTCGGTTCGGTGGTCAGCGCGACCGCTCCGAACATCGTCTGGCTCATCGCCGGCCGAGCCATCCAGGGACTCGGCGGCGGCGGATTGATGATCCTCTCGCAGGCCACAATTGCCGACGTCATCCCTGCCCGTGAACGCGGCAAGTACATGGGCATCATGAGCAGTGTCTTCGCACTGTCGTCGGTCAGCGGTCCGCTGCTGGGCGGGTTCTTCACCGAAGGCCCCGGCTGGCGCTGGGTGTTCTGGATCAACATCCCGATCGGTCTGCTCGCCCTCCTTGCCGCAGCGTTCTTCCTGCGCCTACCCGAGCGGCGTCGATCACGCCCCCGGATCGACGTCGCCGGAATGGCCGTCCTGTCTGTCGCGACAACACTTCTCGTGTTGGTCGCCACCTTGGGCGGCGCGCAGTTCGCGTGGTCGTCACCGACCATTCTCACGATGATCGCCGCGACCGCCGCGGCGGTAGGACTCTTCCTGGTCATCGAAACTCGGACCACGGAACCCGTGATCCCCCTGCACCTGTTCCGTGACCGCAACTTCAACATGTGCACCCTGGCCGGGCTCCTCATCAGCGTCTCGCTGTTCGGTGTGGCCTCCTACATGCCCACCTATCTGCAGATGGTCGCCGGCATGGGAGCCACCGCCGCGGGACTGATGATGCTCCCGATGATGGGCACGCTGTTCGTCACTTCCACGCTCATCGGCCGATACGTGACCCGCACCGGCCGCTACAAGAACTGGCCGATCTTCGGCGCCGTCATCGTTGCGGCGGCCATGGTCGCGCTGTCGACGCTCACCGTCGACAGCCCGCTGTGGCTTCTCGGCTGTTTCGTGGCGCTCCTCGGTCTGGGATTGGGCACCTCGATGCAGCTGCTGGTCCTCGTCGTGCAGAACTCCTTCCCCATCGAGGAGGTCGGCACCGCCACGGCAAGCAACAACTACTTCCGCCAGATCGGCGCGACACTCGGCGTCGGCGTCGTCGGCAGCGTGTTCACGACCCGGGTTGCCACGCTGATCACCGAACGAATCCCCGACGCGGCAGATGCCGGAATCCACGCCGACTCTCTCACCCCCGGCATCGTGAGAGCTCTACCCGACTCGCTGCACCTCGCGGTCATCGAGTCGTACAACGAGGCGCTCACCCCGATCTACCTCGCGATCGCTCCGCTCGCGCTCATCGCAGCGGTGTGCCTGTTCTTCGTGATCGAGAAGCCGCTCGCCACAACGATCGAGCGGAAGACCACGGTCGCAGACGCCTGAGGGGTCAGCGCCCCGGCAGCCATTTCATCGCCGCCACGAACGGCGCCAGCATCTTCGCCCATGCCTTCTTCGGCAACCCCCGGGGGCCGTCCAGATTGAGCAGGCGTGTGGTCGCGATGGTCTGCGACTCGGTGTATTTCAGCAGACCATCGGGACCGTGCCGCCGGCCCACACCGGAAATACCCATACCTCCCATCGGGGCGTCGGTGCTGCCCCACGCGGGCGCGTACCCTTCGTCGACGTTGACGGTGCCCGCGTGGATACGCGCAGCGATCGCCTCGCCCTCGGCCTTGGTGCGCGCCCACACCGACGCGTTGAGTCCGTACTCGGTGTCGTTGGCACGACGGATCGCGTCCTCGACGTCGTCCACCGGATACACCGACACCACCGGCCCGAACGTCTCATCGGCGTAGCACTCGGCGTCTTCGGGAACGCCGGTCAGGACGGTCGGTTCATAGAAGATCGGTCCCAGGTCCGGGCGCGGCCTACCTCCTGCGACGACGGTCGCGCCCTTCGCGACGGCGTCGTCCACGTGCGCCGACACGGTCTTGACCTGGTTCTCATTGATGAGTGATCCCATCTCGGTACCGAAGTCGTAACTCGCACCGAGCGCGACCTTGCGCACCCGATCACCGAACATCCGCAGGAACTCGGGGGCGATCGACTTCTCGACGTAGATCCGTTCGATCGAGATGCACAGCTGACCGGAGTTCGAGAAGCACGCACGCATCGCGGCTTCGGTCACCTCGCGCAGATCCGCGCCCTCGGTGACGATCATGGGGTTCTTGCCACCGAGTTCCGCGGAGAAGCCGATGAGACGTCGCCCGGCTTGCTCGGCGAGCAGCCGACCGGTCTGTGAGGAACCCGTGAACATCAGGTAGTCGCTGTTCTCGACGAGCGCGGTGCCCACCACTGAACCCGGCCCGGGGACGACGGCGAACAGGTCGCGCGGCAATCCCGCCTCGTACAACAGATCGGCGACCGCAAGCGCGCAGTACGGGGTCTGACTGTCGGGTTTGAGCACCACCGCGTTGCCGCGAGCAGCGCGGGGATCGCGTCGGAGACCGCGAGGGTCATCGGGTAATTCCATGGCGCAATGACTCCGACAACGCCCTTGGGGTGGTGCCGCACCGTGGTCTTCGTCAGGACCGGGAGCATTCCCGTGGCACTACGTGGGCGCAACAGTTTCGCGGCAGTGCGTGCGTAGTAGCGCGCGGTCATCGCAATGTCGAGCACTTCTTCCTGCGCCGATACCCGGGACTTACCGGTTTCGGCCTGCGCCATGTCCATGAGCGACTCACGCTTCGAGATCAGCAGGTCTCGATAGCGGTGAAAGATCTCGGCGCGCTCCTGGACCGGCGTCTGCGCCCACGCGACCTGCGCTTTGCGTGCGCGGTCGATCGCGGCTTTCGCGTCGTCGGCGGTGCCGACGGGCACG
>BBEG01000349.1 GCA_001312645.1 Rhodococcus sp. JCM 9791 | reverse complement strand
TGCGCGACTCCGGCGCCGTCTTCGGACTCACCGTCGGTGAGCACGGCCCCGGAACGTCACCTGGCTCGACGTCACCGCCGACCGCGACGACGTGCTCGTGCCCGCATCACCGACCGTGCGCGTCGACGACACCGTGCGCGTCGACGATGCTGCCTACCTGATCTACACCTCCGGCACCACCGGGGACCCCGAAGCGTCGAGGTGACGCACCGCGGACTGGCCGCCCTCGTCGACCTGCAGCGCGAACGTCTCGACGCCGCGCCCGGCGCACGGGTACTGCAGGCGGCCTCCCACACGTTCGACGCCGCCGTGTTCGAACTGCTCACCGCGCACGCCCACGGCGGCACTCTGGTGATCGCGCCCGGTCACACCTTCGCCGGGGAGCCGTTGCAGCAGTTGATCGTCGATCAGCGCATCACCCACGCGAACCTCACCCCCACGGTGCTCGCGACCCTGTCGCCCGAGTTGGCGCCACTGACCCTCGTCGCGGCCGGCGAGTCGCTTCCCGCTGCGCTCGTCGACAAGTGGAGTGCGCACCGCGTGTTCAACGGATACGGCCCCACCGAACTGACCGTGGGCGTGTCTGTTGCAGGTCCGCTCCGCGTGGTGGGAAGCCGAGCATCGGAGTCCCGGTCGCGGGTGCCACCGCCCACGTCCTCGATGCGCGGCTGCACCCCGTTCCTGCCGGCACCGTCGGGGAGTTGTATGTGAGCGGCAGCGGACTCGCTCGCGGCTACCGTAACCGAAGCGCCGATACCGCAATACGATTCGTGGCCGATCCGTTCGGTGCTCCCGGCGACCGGCTGTATCGCACGGGTGACCTGGTGCGGATCGACGCACACGGGGAGCTCGATCACGTGGGCCGCGCCGACGATCAGGTGCAGATCCACGGCATCCGCGTCGAACCCGCCGAAGTCGACGCCGTGCTCCTGTCCGACCCGCACGTCGACGCCACCGTCACCGTCCCCACCGCTGGTGTCCTCGCCGCTTACGTGCAGGGCACTGCGAGCATCGAAAGCCTGCGACGCCGCCTCGCCGCCCACCTTCCGCGCCATCTGCGACCCGCGAGCATCACCGTCGTCGACGCAATGCCGTTCACAACGTCGGGCAAGATCGACCGGGCGGCACTGCCGTCGCCGGACGCGCGCGTCGAGTACGTGCCGCCGCGGGGACGATCGCACCGACCGTGGCTGCGATCTTCGCGCGGCACCTCGACGTGCCCGTCGAGAGCGTGTCCGCCGACCGCGGGTTCTTCGATCTCGGCGGGAGTTCCATCACCGCCGTCGCGGTTGCGGGCGATCTGCGCGCCGAACTCGATCGGGACATTCCGCTCGAATGGCTCTTCACCACAACGACAGTCGACGAACTCGCGCACCACATCGAGCACGGCGAAAACGGGCCCGACGCGCTCGGGACGGTCGTCGAACTCGCCGCCGGAGACGCCGGTCCGCCGCTGTTCTGCATCCATCCCATCAGCGGACTCTCGTGGACCTACCGCGGTCTCGACGATCACCTGGGCGGACGAACCTTTACGGTGTGCAGGCCACCGGATCGGGTGACATACCCCACAGCATCCCCGAATTCGCCGCGCGGTATATCGAAGCCATCCGTAAAGTTCGGCCCGATGGTCCCTATCACCTGCTCGGATGGTCGGTCGGTGGCACGATCGCTCACGAAATGGCTGTGCAGCTACGGGAGCGCGGCGACCAGGTGGGGGTGCTTGCACTGCTCGACACCCTGACCCCGGAAGCCCTTCCGCTCGGAGAAGCCCACGAGCCGGAATCCGACGCCGACACCCCCCAGCTCGATATCACAGCACTCGATATCGCAGCGCTGCCCGACGACTCGTGGGCGATGTGCTCCGCCGGGCCGACGCGGCAGCAGATGCCATCGAAGCGGCCGCGCTGCGGCACACACCACGGACCTACGAGGGCGACGTCGACCTGTTCGTCGCCACCCCAGATCTCGACCGGCACCCGGATCTCGCTGCCACCTGGCAGCGGTATGTGCGCGGTCTCGTCGTCGAACACCCGGTGCCGTACACGCACTCGGAATTGACCGGCGCGGATGCTCTGCGTTCGTTCGGTCCGATTCTCGCCAGTGCGCTGGCGGATCGCGACGACCGTCCTACCGTGCCCGTTGGGTGCGCAGTAACCGCAACGAGGGAGACGCCCTGATGGAAGTACACGATTACCTGCGAATTCTGCAGGCGAGGTGGAAGATCGTCGCGGTCACGACGGTGGTCGCCGTTCTCGCCGCGCTCGGTGCGTCACTGCTCACCACGCCGCAGTACGAAGCGAAGACGCGGATGTTCGTGTCCACGTCGTCGGGTGGATCGGTCCAGGAGATCTACCAGGGCAACCTGTTCTCACAGCAGCGCGTTGCGTCGTACACCAAGCTGCTGACGGGTACGAACCTCGCCGAGCGCACCATCGACACGCTCGGACTCACCGACATCACGCCCAACGGACTGGCCGCGAAGGTCACCGCGGCGTCGGCACCCGACACCGTCCTGATCGACATGGCTGTGACCGACCCGTCGCCCGAGCGGGCACGCGACATCGCCAACGCGATGTCCGACGAGTTCGTCACCATGGTCCGTGAACTCGAGACGCCCGAGAACGGTGGTCCTCCCACAGCCCGCGTCGTGGTGGAAACCCACGCCGCGACGCCGTCGGCACCGGTGACGCCCAAGACGATGCGCAACGTTGCACTCGGCCTGGCCGTCGGCGTGCTGCTCGGCATCGCCCTCGCGGTGCTGCGCGATCGTCTCGACAACACCGTCAAGGACCGCGAGGCCATCGAGGAGATCGCCGGAGCCGGTGTGGTCGGTGTGATCCCGATGGACAAGGCGCGGCAGGAGGCGCCTGCCATCTCGTTCGTCGACGCCAACAGCGGCGACGCCGAGGCCTACCGCGAAATGCGCACCAACCTGCAGTTCCTCGAGGTCGACCATCCACCGCGCGCGATCGTGGTCACCAGTGCACTGCCCACCGAAGGTAAGACGACCACCGCGATCAACCTTGCGCTGGTGCTCACCGAGGCCGGGCATACCGTCGCGCTCGTCGAGGGAGACCTGCGTCGTCCTCGTGTGTCGAAGTATCTCGGCGTGATGGGCGGAGCCGGCCTCTCGACCGTGCTCGCGAACCAGGCGTCGATCGCCGACGTCATGCAGACCACCAAGTACGACGGTCTGTGGGTGCTCGGTGCGGGCGCGTTGCCGCCGAACCCGTCCGAGTTGCTGGGCTCCGAACACGCCCGCCATGTGCTCGAAGACCTGCGGTCGCGGTTCGATTACGTCATCATCGACGCGCCGCCGCTGCTGCCCGTGACCGACGCAGCCGTGCTCAGCACCATCACCGACGGTGCCCTGCTGATCGCGCGACACGGCAAGACCACCAAGGAACAGCTCGCCCGCGCGGTCGGCAACCTGCGTTCGGTCAACGCGACCGTGCTGGGCACGATCCTCAACATGACCCCGGCGAAGGGTCGCGGCGGATCGTACGAGTACCGGTACTACTACGAGTCGGACAAGCCCGCCGAGGGTGCTGCCAATGCCGCGCCTGTTGCACCGGTCGCGGCTCAGCCCGCTCCCGTTGCTCCGCGGGTCGTGAATCCGCCGGTTTCCCGGCGTCAGCAGGACACCGAGCCGAATCAGTATGCGACGCCCGAGCAGACTCAGGCGATGCCGTACCGGACCAGCGACGACTACCCGCGCAGTAACGGCAACGGCAACGACTCGTGGAGGGTCTCCGAGTTCCCGCAGGCACCGGCACGTCACAGCGACGAGCAGTACCCGCCGCAGGCGTACTCGGCCGCGCAGGGCTTCGGACCCAACAACGGTCATGCAACCGAGCACGAGGTGTCGCGGCCGGTGATCCAAGCACCGCGACGCCCGGTCGACGACTCAGACCCGGATTCGGGCAAGCAGGGGTAGCAACAGATCGGCGATCTCCGAACCGACCGCGACGAACGTCTCCTCGTCCTGGCCCATCGGATCGGTGATGTCCTCGGGCCCGGGCTCAGCAGTGTGCTGGGCCCGGGCCGCTGCCAATTCTGCAACGGTGGTTGCGCTACTCGCCTCCATGAGACGGGCCGCTTCCTTCAAGGTGAACGTCACGCGCATCATGCGCGGAGCCACCTCGACGACCTTGTTGCGCTGCCGTTCGCTCATGGTGATGACCATGTCGGAATCTTCCGCGAGCTGCGGTGTGATGCGCTGCGCGGTGAACCCGTCGGGGTCTCCACCGAGCTGCTGCAGCACGAGCGCTGCCGTGGGCTCCATCCCGTGCCCGACCATTGCGCGGGTACCTCCGCTGTGCGCGGTGAGATCGGTACGGCCGGCCTCGGCCGCGTATGCAGAGGTCAGGCGTTCAGCGGTTGGCGAGCGGCAAACGTTTCCGGTGCACACAAAGAAGATCCGCATTGGGCGATCGTAGGGGACGCTGCCTGACATGTCGGGTGTGGGACACCGTGATGTGGCGTTGCAAACATGTTGTATTTCGCCCGATCTGCACTGCCGGTGAAAGAAACTCCAGGTGAGCGACGGGGCGTGTCCGTTTCGTGACAGGAGCGTTGTCGTTTCGTCCGGTAAGGGTGTTTGGCGCGTCCCTCGTTTTCGCGCACACTGTGGTCATGTGGTGGATCGCAGTGGGACTGATGGCCTGGCTGGCAGTGTCGGTCGCCGTCGCATTCGCTGTGGGCGCATTCCTTCGGGTGGCCGAGCGTGAAGAACAGCTCGTCGAATTGCAGCGTGATCAACGCGATCACGCACAGCCGCCCCTTCTGAACTGAACATCCGCATTCATGAAAAAGGGGACATTCCGGTTCTTCCCGGCGTGCGAGCCTTTCGTCGCGACACGGATCGTTACCTGCGATAACGTGCAGATGAAGCTGTGCCTGACAGAGGTCGGTTTCGCGTGCCGCTCACGACGAGGGCGCACCAGAAAATTTCGGGGAGGAAATTTATGAATTCTGTCGCCAAGAAAGCTGCCCTCACTGCCGCCGGTGCCGCTGCGCTGGCCTTCGCCGTTCCGGGTGTCGCATCCGCTGCCGGCCCCAACGTCTCCGCTTCCGCGGACGACACGTCGATCACGGTCGATTTCGACCTGCCGCAGGATTCCGTCGAGCTCGGCGCCACCTGCGTCACCTACGTCCTCGAGCCGGGCACCGTCGACACCGCGGCCCCGTCGGGCCGCATCGACAACCAGCCCGCCGGCACCAAGTTCTCGGTGAAGAACACCCAGACCTCGTCGGCCACCTACGTTAAGGACGGCGCACCCGCGCAGACCGGTGCTCGCGCGCTGACGCCGGGCACCTACGAGGTCTACTGGGGTTGCCAGGACGCCGCGGGCGCCACCTACGACAACATCTTCGACGCGTCGGGCCGCCCGTTCGCGAAGG
>BBEG01000348.1 GCA_001312645.1 Rhodococcus sp. JCM 9791 | reverse complement strand
CGACGGCGGTGACCACACCGGCGTCGCGCAGCGAACCCATCAGGCGGCGTACTCGTCCAACGCCGAGGCGAGCGCCCGCGGAACCCTGGCATGCACTCGTGTGCCGTCCGCCTCGTGCGCGGAATGAAGGATCTGCCGTCCGAGTGGATCCGGGACAGCAGATCTCCGCGGGTGTACGGCACGAGGGCCTTCACCTCCACGTCCGGGTCCTCGAGCAGCCGGCCGAGTCGCTCGCGCAGCTCCTCGACGCCCTCGCCGGTGTACGCCGAGACGAACACCGAGTCGGTCAAGAGCCCGCGCAGTTGGGTCAGGGTGACCGGATCGGCCGCATCGACTTGTTGACGACGATCAACTCGGGCGGTGGAGGCCGTCGGACTCGCGCACGACATCTGTCAGAACCTCGCGGACCGCTTTGATCTGCTCGGTCGGGAGCGGATCGGATCCGTCGACCACGTGCAGCAGAAGGTCGGCGTCGGCGACCTCTTCGAGGGTCGACCGGAAGGCCTCCACGAGCTGAGTCGGCAGGTGCCGCACGAATCCGACCGTGTCGGTCAGAACGAATTCCCTGCCGTCGGGTAGCGCGGCGCGCCGTGTCGTCGGATCCAGGGTGGCGAACAGCGCGTTCTCCACCAGGACACCAGACCCGGTGAGCCGGTTGAGCAGACTCGATTTGCCGGCGTTGGTGTAGCCGACGATCGCGACGGAGGGGACTCCGTTGCGCAGTCGGCGAGTCCGCTTCGTGTCGCGGGCCGCCTTCATTCCCTTGATCTCCCGACGTAGCTTCGCCATCCGTTCCCGGATACGACGACGGTCCGTTTCGATCTTGGTTTCACCGGGACCGCGGAGACCTACGCCGCCGTTGCTGCCGGCACGACCGCCTGCCTGGCGCGACATCGACTCACCCAGCCACGCAGTCGCGGCAGCATGTACTCCATCTGTGCGAGTGAGACCTGAGCCTTGCCCTCGCGTGAGGTCGCGTGTTGGGCGAAGATGTCGAGGATGAGGCCGTCCGGTCGATGACCTTGACCTTGACGACCTTCTCCAGGGCGGTCAGCTGGGCGGGAGTGAGTTCGCCGTCGCAGACCACGGTGTCGGCGCCGGTGGCGAGCACGATCTCGCGTAGCTCCTCGGCCTTGCCCGAACCGATGTAGGTGGCAGCGTCCGGCTTGTCGCGGCGCTGCACCATTCCCTCGAGCACCTCCGAGCCGGCGGTTTCTGCGAGTGCGGCGAGTTCGGCGAGGCTCGCATCCGCCTGGGCGGCGGTACCGCCCGTCCAGACACCGACCAGCACGACCCGTTCGAGACGGAGCTGCCGGTATTCGACCTCGGTGATGTCTTCGAGTTCGGTGGACAGACCCGCGACGCGCCGGAGGGCGCTGCGGTCTTCGAGCTGCATCTCGCCCACCGAAGGGTCGTCGTGAGCCCAGCCTTCGGGACCGTCGTACCCGGTGCGATCGGTGCCGTCTGTCGTGTTGCGAGTGCGCGATGTGTTCGTCATACAACTTCCATCGTCCCACGAAGCCCGATTCGGTGCATTCGAGTTTTTTCGGCGGTCACGCGAGGGGATGAGCTCATGCGAGTGCCGACCACCATTCGTCGCTGATCGTGCCGTGCGCGACCAGTACCGACGGCCCGCGCAACCAGGCATGCTCGTCCTCGATCCGCACCTCGACGGCGCCCCCGAGGATCCGCACTCGCACGACACCGCTGGCGGCCCCGTCGTACCTCAGGCTGCTGCGGCAGCCGCGACCGTGCCGGTACCGCACGAGCGGGTCTCGCCGACCCCTCGTTCGTGCACGCGCATCTCGACGGCACCCGATTCGATCGGGGTCAGGAATTCGATGTTGACGCCCTGTGGGAAGAATCCGGGGTCGTATCCAGGCGAGGTGAGGTCGAGTGCGGCAAGGCCGGCGCTGGTCAGATTCGGATCGACGCAGGCCAGATGCGGGTTGCCGACGTCGATCCCGATTCCGGTATATACGCGGCCGTCGATCGTGGCGGACGACTCGCCGAGTTGTGCAACCCGTCCCATCTCCACCGTGACGTCTCCCGCAACCGGTCCGGCCGAATGGACCTGCACGGGCTTACCGCCGGCCCTCGACCCGACGACGAAGTTCTCCCGGTTCTCGAGCCCTTCTGCGGTCAAGTAATGCGCGAAGACCCGTACACCGTTGCCGCACATCTCGGCGATCGATCCGTCGGCGTTGCGGTAGTCCATGAACCAGTCGTCGGCGCTCGTACCTCCCGGGAGCGCATCGAGCAGACCTGTTTCGACCAGTGCTCCGGCCCGCGCGACACGCAGCACCCCGTCGGCTCCGAGTCCACGACGTCGATCACACAGTGCCGCGATCCGGTCGGGCGTGAGAGTCAGCCGGGCATCGGGATCGGGGAGGATGACGAAATCGTTCTCGGTGCCGTGACCTTTGCTGAACTCCATGCCGTCAACCTTAGCGAGAGTCCCGCTCTCCGCCGGTGCAGGACTCGACGACCCGCAGCGCTTCGGCGGTCACGCTCGGGTCGGCTCCGTCGACCCAGTGGATCCGGTGGTCGCGGCGGAACCACGACCGCTGCCGCCGGACATACCGCCTGGTTCCGATGAACGTCCGTTCGCGGGCGTGGTCGAGGTCGCATCGGCCTTCCAGATACGTGAGGATCTGTGCGTATCCGATCGCGCGGGGCGCCGTCACGCCATCGCGCAATCCGCGGTCGATCAGTGCACGCACCTCGTCGACGAGCCCGAGTTCGAACATCAGAGCGGTGCGCTTCGCGATGCGTTCGTCCAGATCTGTCGTGTCGCGGTCGACGCCGAGGATCACGGTGCCCCATCGCGGATCGCCGACGGTCGGTTGTGACGCCGCGAACGGAAGACCGGTCAGTTCGACAACTTCCAGTGCACGGACCATGCGCCGCCCGTCCGTAGGCAGGATCACCTGGGCTGCGGTGGGGTCGGCGCGGCACAGCGCCTCGTGGACAGCGGCCGGCCCCCCGTCGGCGAGAACAGCTTCCCATTTCGCACGGACCTCGGGGTCGGTCGCAGGAAACTGCCACTCGTCGAGCAGGGACTGCACGTACATCATCGACCCGCCGACGACGATCGGCACTCGGCCGGACGCGAGGATGCCCTCGACATCGGCGGTGGCGGCCTCCTGATAGCGCGCGACGGTCGCGGTCTCAGTGACGTCGAGGACGTCCAGCTGGTGGTGCGGGATCCCACGTCTCTCGTCGACCGGCAGCTTCGCGGTGCCGATGTCCATGCCACGGTACTGCTGCATCGCGTCGATGTTGACGATCTCGCCTCCGAGGGCTTCGGCGAGATCCAGTCCGAGATCCGATTTCCCTGTGGCGGTCGGGCCCACCACTGCGATCGGGCGGAGGTGCCCCGGAATGCTCACGGGCGCCAGATCCCCACGTGATATCCCACGCCGTAGGGTGCGGCGCTGTACTCGATCGTCGCCTCGGACGGGGGTTGAGCGAAGGCCCCTGCGAGAACCTGCCACGCGGCGCGCCCCGTCAGTGCGATGTCGTCGCACAGACCGGCGTCGAGCGCGGCCAGGCCGTGTGGATCTCCGGCGGCGAGGCTTCGCCCAGGGTGTCCTCTACCGCGGCCGACCTCTCGTCGAATGCTCCGGGGGCCTTCGCTGTCAGTGTTGCGGCGCCATCGGCGACGATGAGCAACCCTCGCCGCGTCGTGTCGGCGTCGAGGAGCGCTCGCAACGTCTTTCCCAGCTGCGCGCACTCGACCGGATCCGTCGCGCGGGCGAGGACGTGCACGTCGGCGCGGGTTTCGGGGGATGTGCGCTCGCGAAGCCATCCCGCGATCAGCGCAGTGAGGGGCATGTCGGCGTCCGGCATTCCGGTGGCGGTACCGACTGCGGGACCGAGTGCAACCCGGACGTCGGCACCGAATCCGCGGAAGGTTCCGATGGCGGTGGACGGCACTTCCGCGGCGTCCGCTTCCGTGCCCACCACGATCCATTCGTCGACGTCACCGATGCAGCGCACCGAATCGAGTACGGCGTGTCGTAGGTCGTCGGTCTCGGAAGCAGCGAGTCCGACCAATTCGGGCACGAGAAGAGGCGGGGAAGGCACGAACACCGCAGCGATCAACACATCAGCCACGGTAGTCGACCGGACCCGGAGCCCCGCAGGCGCGCGACCTGTTTCAATAGGGGGCGGACGTGATCACGGATGCCCGTGACCGGACCTGCGGTAAGCGATGCGATCAGGCAGCCGTGCCGCGCGGCAGAGATGAGGTAGCGATGACCGAACCGAACGCACAGGACCCGACGCCCGAACAGGTGTCCGGCACACCGCCGCGTCCCGGTCCCCCGAAGCCGGGAGCCCCCCGCCCAGGTGTAGCGAAGCCCACCCCGACCGGTCCGAGCATGCACCCAAGCCTCATCCGGTATCGGGACAGACGCATCCGCACGCCCCTGCGGTACCGGCCAGCGATCCCAGCAAGTTCGGGCGGGTGGACGAGGACGGCACCGCGTGGGTTCGGACCGCCGATGGTGAGCGTTGCATCGGTTCGTGGCAGGCAGGTAACGCGGCCGAGGGTCTCGAGCACTTCGGACGGCGTTACGACGATCTCGCCACCGAGGTCGCGCTGCTGGAGACGCGTCTGACGTCGGGCTCCGGTGACGCCAAGAAGACCCGCGTGGCGGCCGAGGCACTCCTCGAGTCGTTGCCGACCGCAGCGGTGATCGGCGACCTCGACACTCTCGCGACACGACTGACAGGTGTGATCGAGGAGTCCGACAAGGCCGCGGTCGCCCAGAAGCAGGAGAAGGAACAGCACCGCGCGGAGGCCACCGCCCGCAAGGAAACGCTCGCGGCGGAGGCCGAGGAGATCGGCGCGGAGTCGACACATTGGAAGGCCGCAGCGACCGCCTGCGGGAGATCCTCGACGAGTGGAAGTCGATCCGCGGTGTCGACCGTAAGACCGACGACGCGCTGTGGCGCCGCTATTCGAAGGCGCGAGAGGCATTCAACCGTCGCCGCGGCGCCCACTTCGCCGAACTCGATCGTGAACGCGCCTCCGCTCGGACCATGAAGGAAGAGTTGGTCGTCCGCGCCGAAGCACTGCAGGACTCGACCGACTGGGGCGCAACCGCCGCAGCTTTCCGGGATCTGCTGGCCGAGTGGAAGGCGTCGGGTCGCGCCCCGCGCGAGGCCGACGACCAGCTGTGGAAGCGCTTCAAGGGCGCACAGGACGTCTTCTTCGCCGCGCGCAATGCTGCGTCTGCCGAGCGTGACGCGGAGTTCGAGGAAAACGCCCGCGCGAAGGAAACCCTGCTCGAATCGGCGTCGACGATCGACCGGCGGCCGACCTGGAAGCAGCGCGCAACCGGCTGCGCGAGCTGCAGGAGCGGTGGGAGACGATCGGCAAGGTCCCGCGCGACCGGATGCACGATCTCGAGGCCGCCTGCGCGCGATCGAGAAGCGCGTCCGCG
>BBEG01000347.1 GCA_001312645.1 Rhodococcus sp. JCM 9791 | reverse complement strand
GGTGGCCGACGCACAGGCGGATGCGGACGCTCTCATCGCCGACGGCCAGCGGCAGTACGAAGCCGTCACCGGCCGGGCCCGATCCGAGGCGGATCGCATGATCGAAGCCGGCAAGGCCGCGTACGACAGGTCCGTCGCGGACGGCGAGGCGGAGCAGGCGCGGTTGGTGTCTCAGGCGGAGGTCGTGCAGGCTGCGCACGCGGAGTCGGCGCGCGTCATCGACGGTGCCCATGCCGAGTCCGATCGGTTGCGCACCGAGTGCGACGAGTACGTCGACAGCAAGCTCGCAGAGTTCGAGGACATTCTCGACACGACTCTGCGGTCGGTCGGTCGTGGTCGTCAGCAACTGAGGACCTCGGGCAGGCCGGACTATGCCGAGGCGGACCATCGGGCGGCTCGCGTCGGTGAACTGTCGCGCGGTGAACCATCGCGCATGGTGAAGCGCTGTTCTTTCGTGAAACGCGGGGTCATCGCGTACCATAGAGCGGTTGCCCAGTGAATTCACACTGTCTTCTATTCGAAAGTGAGATCGACGTGTCTACCCACCGCTCCGGTACGCGGCATTCCGAACAGGAAGCCGCTCTCGTGCTGGATACGCTCTCGCTGGGGCGTCGTCCCGGTTCGATGCGTACGGTGCAGCGACGTGTCCAATCTCCGTCGCGCATCGGACTCGAAATGATCGCGATCGAGAAAGACAGCGATATCGACCTCGACCTTCGGTTGGAGTCGGTGTCGGAGGGTGTTCTGGTGACCGGTACAGTTCGTGCCGACACCGTCGGTGAATGCTCTCGATGCCTCGAGCCGTTCACGGGCGAGGTGAGTTTGTACCTCACCGAACTGTTCGCCTACCCGAACAGTGTGACCGACCAGACCACGCAGGAAGACGAGGTCTATCGGATCGAGGACGATCTGATCGACCTCGAGCCTGCGATCGTCAACGCGGTCGGATTGGAACTTCCGCTACGTCCGTTGTGCACCGACGACTGTGCGGGACTGTGCTCGGAATGCGGCATTCGCTTGGCGATTGCGGAATCAGGGCATGGGCATGAAATACTGGATCCTCGCTGGGCTGGGTTGGCAGCCGCGTTCGGCGCAGGCTCCGAAGAATCCAGCAGTGCATCCGACAGCAAGAACAACGAGGAGAAGTAGACGTGGCCGTCCCCAAGCGCAGAATGTCGCGTTCCAACACCCGGTCGCGGCGCAGCCAGTGGAACACCACTGCGCCCACGCTCGTCACCTGCCCGAACCGCGGGTGCGGTGAGAAGAAGCTGCCGCACGTGGCGTGCCCGTCGTGTGGCACGTACAACGGCCGTCAGGTGACCGCGCCCGTCTGATCGGTAAAACACGTGACGACTGAGTCGATCGATACCGCACCCGAGGGCGGCGAGGGAGAACATGCATCTCTCCTCGCCGCCCTCGGTGTCCCGGTGGCCCCTGACCTGCTGACCCTGGCATTGACCCACCGCTCGTACGCATACGAGCAGGGTGGTCTGCGACCAACGAACGACTCGAGTTCCTCGGCGACGCGGTGCTGGGTCTGTCCGTGACCGAATACCTGTACCTGACCCATCCGGACAAACCCGAAGGCGAGCTCGCGAAGATCCGTGCGAGTGTCGTCAACATGCATGCGCTCGCCGAAGTGGCGCGCGGGCTCGGTGACGGCGGGCTGGGCGTACACCTCCTGCTCGGCAAGGGCGAGGAGATGACCGGCGGGCGCGACAAGGCGAGCATCCTCGCCGATGGAATGGAGTCGTTGCTCGGAGCGGTCCACCTGCAGCACGGCATCGAGCTCGCCCGCGAGGTGGTTCTGCGTCTGTTCGCCGAACTGCTCGACCGAGGCCCACGCCTGGGCGCGGGCTTGGACTGGAAGACGAGTCTGCAGGAACTCACCGCCGAACGCGGTGCCGGTGTTCCCGTCTACGAGATCACCGCGACCGGTCCCGACCACGACAAGGAATTCACGGCTACCGCTCTCGTGGCGGGCAAGCCCTACGGTGTCGGTGTCGGTCGGACGAAGAAGGAAGCCGAGCAGAAGGCAGCCTCCACCGCATGGCAGACGTTGTCGGGCGAGGCCGACGAGAACTCCGATACCTCGACCGGGTCGAACTGATCCTGCCGTGCCCGAACTTCCCGAGGTCGAGGTCGTTCGACGTGGGCTCGCTGCCCACGTGCTGGACGCTCGAATGGAGTCCGTCGAGGTTCTGCACCCGAGAGCAGCGCGGCGCCACGAACCCGGCCCGCGTGATCTTGCTCTGCAGCTGACCGGACAGACCGTCGCCGCCGTCGAGCGACGCGGCAAGTACCTCTGGCTGGTCCTCGATCCGACAGGCCTGGCCGTCGTCGTGCATCTCGGGATGAGCGGTCAGATGCTGGTGCAGCCGCCCACGGTGGCGGACGAGAAACACCTGCGGATCCGCGCGGTGCTCGACAGCGGAGCCGACCTACGTTTCGTCGACCAGCGGACCTTCGGAGGATGGGCTCTCGCCCCGCTCATCGAGGTCGACGGTGATCGATTGCCGCTGCCCGTCGCCCACATCGCACGGGATCCGATGGATCCGCGGTTCGATCCGTCCGCGGTGGTGAAGATCCTGCGCGGGAAGCACACCGAGATCAAACGCGCACTGCTCGACCAGACCGTCGTCTCGGGAATCGGCAACATCTACGCCGACGAAGCGCTGTGGCGCGCGCAGATCCACGGAAACAGGATGACCGACACACTGTCGGGCCCGAAACTGCGTGCCGTCCTCGCTGCCGCCCACGATGTCATGGCCGAGGCGCTCGACCAGGGCGGCACGTCGTTCGATGCGTTGTACGTGAACGTCAACGGCGAGTCCGGCTACTTCGAGCGTTCCCTGAACGCATACGGTCAGGAAGACATGGCGTGCCGGCGATGCGGCGCACCGATCCGCCGGGAGAAGTTCATGAACCGCTCGTCCTATTCGTGCCCGCGTTGCCAGCCTCGGCCGCGCAGTATCCGCGGCGGCGCGACCACCAGGGTGTGAGACCCGTCGTGTGTTCGGTGTCGGCCCGCAGTGTGTTCGGTGTCGGCACTGCATGGCAGGATTTCCCGCATGGCTGACCAGAACTCCGAGACCACCCCCACCGAACTGTGGGTCGAACGCACCGGCACCCGCCGCTACACGGGCCGCAGCTCCCGCGGCGCCGAAGTACTCATCGGCTCAGAGACGGTCGACGGTGTCTTCACCCCGGGCGAACTGTTGAAGATCGCCCTGGCCGCGTGTTCCGGAATGAGCTCCGACTTCCCGCTGTCACGGCGTCTCGGCGACGACTACGACGCGACCATCAAGGTGTCCGGTGCTGCCGACCGCGAGAACGAGGTCTACCCGCACCTCGAGGAAGAACTGACCCTCGACCTGTCCGAACTCGACGCCGAAGCTCAGCAGCGCCTCGTCGCGCTCGTCGAGCGATCCGTCGACAAGGTCTGCACCGTCGGACGCACGCTGAAAGCCGGCACGAAGGTGTCGTTGACCATCACCGCCGACGCTAGGGGAACGCTGTGCACCTGAACATCGCGACGGCACCGAACGCCTGACGGCCTGGGTACACGGCCGGGTCCAGGGCGTCGGCTTCCGCTGGTTCACTCGTGCCCAGGCACTGGAACTCGGCCTCGTCGGCCACGCCACCAATCATGCGGACGGTCGGGTTCTCGTCATTGCCGAGGGTCCGCGTCACGCGCTCGAGGCGCTGCTCGAATGGCTGCGGTCCGACCTGACACCGGGAGAGGTACGACTGGTGGTCGAAAGTTGGGAACCGGCACGCGGCGGCCTCACCGGGTTCGTCGAGCGCTGACGTCCCGGTAAGGTTTTTCCTCATGCATCTCAAGAGTCTGACACTGAAGGGCTTCAAGTCCTTCGCTTCGTCGACGACTCTGCGCTTCGAGCCCGGTATCACCTGTGTGGTCGGACCCAACGGCTCGGGTAAATCCAACGTGGTCGACGCCCTCACCTGGGTGATGGGGGAGCAGGGCGCCAAAGCACTTCGGGGCGGGAAGATGCAGGACGTCATCTTCGCGGGCACCACAGGACGCCCGCCGCTCGGTCGCGCCGAGGTGACCCTGACGATCGACAACTCGGACGGGGCACTTCCCATCGAGTACTCGGAGGTGTCCGTCACGCGGCGCATGTTCCGCGACGGCGCGGGCGAGTACGAGATCAACGGCACTTCGTGTCGCTTGATGGACGTGCAGGAACTCCTCTCCGACTCGGGTATCGGTCGCGAAATGCACGTGATCGTCGGGCAGGGGCGCCTCGCAGCGATCCTCGAATCTCGTCCGGAAGACAGGCGCGCTTTCATCGAAGAAGCCGCCGGGGTGCTCAAGCACCGTCGTCGCAAGGAAAAAGCGGTCCGCAAGCTGGACTCGATGCAGGCCAACCTTGCTCGGCTGACCGATCTCACAGCCGAATTGCGCCGCCAGCTCAAACCACTAGGACGACAGGCCGAAGTGGCGCGCCGTGCCCAGACTGTTCAGGCCGACCTGCGTGATGCGCGGCTGCGCTTGGCTGCCGACGATCTTGTCACCCGTCGCGCCGAGTTCGTGGGTCAGGACGAGGAGGAACGAGTCCTGCGCGAGCGCCTCGACCACGTCAACGTGATGCTCGACGAGGCCACCACCGACCTCGCCCGTCACGAACAGGCCCTCGCACAACTCACCCCGGGCGCCGAAGCGGCTCCCAGACCTGGTTCCGGCTCTCTGCACTCGCAGAACGGGTGTCCGCGACAGTGCGGATCGCGCAGGAACGTGCCCGCCACCTCGACGCGGAACCCGAGACCCGCGCCGGGCAGGACCCCGACGAGATGGAAGCACGCGCAGAACGGATCGCCGCCGAAGAGGCCGAACTGATCGAGGCGTCGAGATCGCGCACGGCACCCTCGACGCCGCGAAGGAACAGCTGGCTGCGCAAGAGGAATACGCGGCAGCAGCCGAACGGCGCACATGGCGGCGGTCCGGGCCATCGCCGACCGCCGCGAGGGTCTCGCTCGGCTCACCGGTCAGGTCGACACAGTCCGGACCCGCACGGAATCGATCGACGGCGAGATCACGCGGCTCACCGTCGCGATCGAGGAGGCCCGTCGCCGCGGAGTCGAATCGCAGGCCGAGTTCGAAACCGCGCAAGGTCGCATCGACGATCTCGATGCGGGCGAGATCGATGCCGACGCCCAACACGAACGGGCCGTCGAGGCGGCCCGCATCGCCGACGCCCGCGTCGAGGAACTCCAGAACGCCGAACGCGCCGCCGGTAAGGAGGTCGCTTCGCTCGGCGCTCGCATCGAGGCCCTGTCGATGGGGCTCGAGCGCAAGGACGGAGCTGCGTGGCTGCTCGAGCACCACACGGACTCCGGGGTGCTGGGTCCGCTCTCGGACCGTCTGCGGGTCGAACCCGGTTTCGAGGCGGCGGTCGCCGCCGCACTCGGACCAGCCTCGGACGCCTCACGGTCACG
>BBEG01000346.1 GCA_001312645.1 Rhodococcus sp. JCM 9791 | reverse complement strand
CTCGCTGCCACCGCTAGCCTCCTGGTGAACGCACCCGCCGTCGTCGAGGTCGAGGCGCCCCCGCCTGCACCCGTCGCGGCACCCGCACCACCGCAACCCCTGCCGTCCCTCTCGTTCGACGAACTCGCTTCCCGCACCGAGTCGGTGGTGGTCAACATCGACGCGCACCGCGGGTGGAGCGGGGTCGCGGGGACGGGCATCGTCCTCACCTCCGACGGCGTGACGCTGACGAATCATCACGTCGTGAGCGGCGCCACCGAGATCACCGCAGTCAGTCCCGCAACCGGACTGATCTACGACGTCGCGGTCACCGGCTACGACCGCACCCGCGACATCGCGGTCCTGCAACTCGGTGCGGCACACGATCTGCCCGTCGCCGATCTGTCCGACACAACACCCGAGGTCGGATCCACGGTCACCGCATTCGGTAATGCCGACGGCGGTGGTGTTGTCGTCGCAGCACCCGGCACGGTCGTCGCGCACGACCGCAACGTCGTGGTGCGCGACTCGACCGATGGTTCACGCCACCGACTCACCGGCATGCTCCAGACCGACGCGGCGATTCGGCCCGGCGATTCGGGTGGACCTCTCGTCGACGCATTCGGTGTGGTGGTCGGAGTCAATACCGCGGGTTCGGTCTACCGCGACCAGACGGAGACCATCGGGATCGAGACCGGCGACTCACCACCCGAGGCCTACGCCGTGCCCATCAGCGACGCACTCGACGTGCTCGAACAAGTGCGCAGCGGGGTCGGTTCCGACACCGTCCACGTGGGTCCCACCCCGTACCTCGGTGTCAGCGTCACCACCGCCCGCTCCGACAGCGACGACCGGGGCGCCGAGATCCTGTGGGTGTCGTACGACTCGCCTGCTTACCATGCGGGTATCGGAACAGGCTCTGTGATAGTCGCTTTCGATAACGTATCGGTGTCCTCGACCACCGACCTCGAGGACGCACTCGGTCGGCTTCGTCCGGGCGATCAGGTGCGTATCGAGTGGATCGACGAAACAGGGGCATCGCACTCCACCGACCTGACGCTCGAGACCGGCCCCGTCCGCTGACTCGTCGCTCCTACCGAAAATCGTTTGCCCGACGCCCTGACGCTCGCGGAGACTTGACTCGAGTCGACTCGAGGTCGGACGATGACCCTCGACACGTCAGCACACACGAGACGCCGGAGAACCCACCATGCGCAACGACGCCGTGCACCGCCCGGATCCACCGCAACCGCGGTGGGCCCGCGGCCCTGTGCGTCCGTTCCGGTTCCCCCAGTACCGGGTACTGCGCTTGCAGTGTCGCTGGGTCTGATGGCCGCCGGCATGTGGTTGGTCGCGCTGGTGTGGCTGGTCATCGAGATCGGCGGCGGGCCCGCACAACTGTCGCTGGTCGCCGTCGGTCCGGCGCTGGGTATCGTGATCACGGCCCTGGTGGGCGGCGTGCTGGCCGATCGTGTCCCGCAACGCAAGATCCTCATCGCCGTGTTCGTCGTGAAGGCCGCGATGGTGGCACTGGCCACGACGCTGGCATGGACCGGCCATCTCGAGTTCTGGCACCTTGCGCTCATCGGACTCGGCGTGGGGATGGCCGACGGTTTCGAGTACCCGGCTTATTCCGCACTGCTGCCGTCTATCGTTCCGCCGCGTGATCTACTGGCTGCCAATGGAATCGAAGGTGTGATCCGTCCGGCGTTCATGCAGGCCGCAGGGCCGGCGCTCGCCGGTGCGGTCATCGCGTCCTATTCCCCCACCGCGGCGCTCGGAGTGGTGGCGGTCCTCGAAGCTGCCACCGCTGTGTTCCTGCTCCGGCTACGGCCGACACCTCTTCGGCGTGACATGTCCACGGAGCAGGCGCATCCGCTGCGCGCTGCCGCCGCCGACCTCGCCGATGGCTTCCGGTACATGGCGCGCACGCCGTGGTTGCTGTCGACCCTGCTGTTCGGATCCGCGATCACCTTCGTCCTGATGGGCCCGATCGAGGTGCTGATCCCGTTCGTGATCAAGGAGATTCCCGGCGGTGGCCCCGGTGCTCACGCACTGGTTCTCGCAGCCTTCGGGGCGGGCGGCGCGGTGGGTTCGCTCGCCATGGCTCCCGGACTCTCCCGCGACGGTATCTGACGGTGATGATGCTCATGTGGGGTCTCGGAGCCCTACCCTTGGCCATCGTGGGCCTGGCGGGATCCATAGCGGTGATCGTCGTCGCCGTGTTCATCGTCGGCGTACTGTTCTCGGCTCCGACGGTGATCTGGGGAACTCTGCTGCAGCGGCGCGTGCCGCCGCACCTGCTGGGCCGGGTGTCGAGCCTGGACTTCTTCGTTTCGCTCGTGTTCATGCCGTTGTCGATGGCGATCGCCGGCCCGGTCGCACTCGCGGTCGGCCTGGTCCCGACATTCGTGCTCGCGGGAACGGTTCCCATCGTCGCCGCGGTGGTCGCGATCGTCGTGGCGCGGATGCCTCGCGACGAGATCGCCAATCCGCTGGATGCACTCGTCGAGGTCCAACCGGTCCCTGCAGACGATCCCGATGCGTCGCAGAAGGCGGCCCAGTAGGGTGCGAGAATGCCTGCACTGCTGCACCTCGATTCGTCCGCCGACCTGCAGAACTCGGTTTCCCGCGGTCTGACCGGCCTGTTCGCCGACACGTGGCGTGCGCTCGGCGCCGAGCACACGGTGCTCGTCCGAGATCTGCACCGCTCGCCGCTGCCGCACCTGCCGGACGCCGGGCTGCACTACGCACCGCGACTGCGCACCAGCGCAGAGCAGCCGGATCCCAGTGCCGAGGCATTGCAGGCGGAACTGATCGCCGAGGTCACGAACGCGAACGTCGTCGTGATCGGTGCGCCGATGTACAACTGGTCGATGCCTTCCACGCTCAAGGCGTGGATCGATTACATCCACGTGCTCGGCACCACCGTGCCGTTCGACACCCCGGATGCACCGTTCGCGGGCAAGCCCGTCGTGATCGTGTCGAGTCGCGGCAATACATACGCCCCCGGCACACCGGGTGAAGGAACCGACTCCGTGATCCCGCCGCTCCAGCAGACGCTGGGCACCTCCCTCGGCATGTCGGTGTCGGTCGTGACGGCCGAGCTCACCCTTACCGAGAGGATTCCACCGCTAGCGCCGCTCGCCGGACAGGCTGCGGCGAGCCTCGCCGCCGCGCAGGACACGGTGCGTGCGCTCGCGACGAAGCTGGGTTCCTGATCGTCTACCCGAATCGATGGGTGGTCTGACCGTGCGGTTTCTTGGCAAAGACCAGCACCTTGCGAGGCGGGATCCGAAACACCCAGGCGAACTCATCGGCGATGCCGAAGCCTCCCTCTCCGACCTCGAAGCGCCATGCTTCGCCGTATTTGTCGAAGTACGCGGCGGCGATCGCGGTGAGTGCGTCGTGGTCGGTGGCCCGGTGGGCTTCCCCTTCGAGCACCACGTCGACGCCGGAATCCCAGTCGTTGCGTCCGGTGGTGACGGCGATCCTGGGGTCTCGTACGAGGTTGAGCGCCTTCTGCTCGCCCGGGCCGACCGTCAGGTGGAAGGCACCGTCGTGCCAGACACCCACGAGGGGCGCGACGTGCGGCCGACCGGTCGTATGTATGGTGCTCACCCAGTACAAGGGCGCCGACGCGAGAAGCGCCTCGGTCTCCGGCCACGACGTGGGTTCGGCGCCCGGTTCGCCGTATCGGGGGTCGATGGTGGTGGTGATGTCAGGTGTGGGCATACCGGTACCGACCCGCGGCGAACGGCGAACTCATCGCGACGGCGATAATCGTGGTGTGAGCGCAACCCTACGTATCAGCGACCTGTCGGCCTCCCGCGGTGAACGCACCCTGTTCGACGGGCTGGACCTGACAGTCGCGCCCGGCGACGTGATCGGTTTGGTCGGCGCCAACGGCGCCGGCAAGTCGACCCTGCTCACGACTCTGGCAGGCACGAGCAACGCGGACGTCACCGGCACCGTCACGTTGAGCCCTCCCGACGCGACCATCGGCTACCTCGCGCAGGAGCCCGAGCGCGTACCCGGCGAAACGATCCTCGGTTTCCTGGGACGACGCACCGGAGTCACCGAAGCCGAACACGTCATGAACACGGCGGCCGAAGCCTGGGGACTTCCGATGTCGACGACTACACCCCGGCGCTCGAACGGTGGCTCGCGCTCGGCGGCGCCGATCTGGCCGAACGAGCCGAGAAGGTCGTCGCCGATCTCGGTCTCGATGTGGGTCTCGACGCACCGATGGAAGGCCTGTCGGGCGGGCAGGCTGCCCGCGCAGGCCTGGCAGCACTGCTGTTGTCGCGATACGACGTGCTGTTGCTCGACGAACCGACGAACGATCTGGACCTGGCCGGCTCGAACAGCTCGAACAGTTCGTCGCCGAGACCCGCATCGCACTGATGGTCATCAGTCACGATCGGGAGTTCCTCGCGCGCACAGTGACGGGGATCGTCGAACTCGACCCTGTGCAGCAACAGATCTCGGTGTACGACGGGGGTTACGAGGCGTACCTCGTCGAGCGCGATGTCGCGCGTCGGCACGCCCGCGAACAGTACGACGAGTACGCCGACACCAAGTCGGCGCTCGAGGATCGTGCGCAGATGCAACGCAATTGGCTCGAACACGGCGTGCGCAACGCGCGCCGCAAGTCCAAGGACAACGACAAGGCCGGACGGAAGGTCCGCGCCGAATCCACCGAGAAGCAGGCGGCGAAGGCGCGGCAGACCCAGCGGCGGATCGAACGTCTCGACGTGGTCGAGGAACCCCGCAAGGAATGGGAACTGCGCATGTCGATCGCTGCGGCGCCGCGCAGCGGCACTCTGGTCGCGTCGCTCGACGGCGCAGTCGTGACGCGCGGCGGGTTCACGCTCGGTCCCGTCACCACCCAGGTCGAGTGGGGCGACCGGATCATCGTCACCGGCCCGAACGGTGCCGGGAAGACGACCCTGCTCCGCATGCTCCTCGGCACCCTCACCCCCGATTCGGGACGCGCAACCCTCGGTCCGGGGTACTCATCGGTGAAATCGACCAGGCGCGTGCTCTTTTCGAAGGAGACGAGCCACTTGTCGAGGCGTTCGGGCGACAGATTCCCGACTGGCCCGACGCCGAAGTGCGGACGCTGCTCGCGAAGTTCGCACTCAAAGGACACCACGTGCTGCGACCGGCTGCGTCCCTGTCACCCGGCGAGAGAACCCGCGCGGGTCTCGCACTGCTACAGGCACGCGGGGTGAATCTGCTGGTGCTCGACGAGCCGACCAATCACCTCGACCTGCCCGCGATCGAACAGCTCGAGCAGGCCATCGAAAGTTTCGACGGCACATTGCTGTTGGTGACGCACGACCGCCGCATGCTCGAAACCACGCGCAGCACCCGCAGGTGGATGCTCGATGACGGACGACTGAGCGAGGAGTTGCTGTAGATGGGTGGAAGTGTCCGGGTGGACAGTTGGACATGGTCGGTGCGGCTGTTCAAGACCCGCTCGGCCGCAGCGAGCGCGTGTCGGGCCGGTCATGTGCGGGTCG
>BBEG01000345.1 GCA_001312645.1 Rhodococcus sp. JCM 9791 | reverse complement strand
CGACGGCCGCGGCCGACCTTCCGCGCATCGCCGCCATGGGATTCGACGTGGTGTATCTGCCGCCGATCCACCCGATCGGCAAGATCAACCGGAAGGGTCCGAACAACGCGTTGGTCGCGGGACCGACGACGTCGGGTCCCCCTGGGCGATCGGGTCGGACGAGGGTGGCCACGACGCCATCCACCCCGATCTGGGCACCGACGAGGATTTCCGCGACTTCGTCACGCGCGCCCGGGAACTCGATCTCGAGGTCGCCCTCGACCTCGCGCTGCAATGCGCACCGGATCACCCGTGGGCGCAGTCGCATCCCGAATGGTTCACGGTGCTGCCCGACGGAACGATCGCATACGCGGAGAACCCGCCCAAGAAGTACCAGGACATCTACCCGATCAATTTCGATCTGGACCGCGACGGCATCTACACCGAGGTGCTGCGGGTGGTCCGGCACTGGATGGCCGCTGGGGTGCGAATCTTCCGAGTCGACAATCCGCACACCAAGCCACCGGATTTCTGGGAGTGGTTGATCGAGGAGGTACACAAGACCGACCCCGACGTGGTGTTCCTCGCCGAGGCGTTCACCCGGCCCGCACGGATGTACGGTCTCGCGCGCCGCGGATTCGCGCAGTCGTACACGTATTTCACGTGGCGGATCGCGAAGTGGGAACTCACCGAGTTCGGGTTGGAGATTGCGGGCAAGGCCGACGAGGCGCGCCCCAACCTGTTCGTCAACACCCCGGACATTCTCCACGAGTCGCTGCAGCACGGCGGGCCCGGAATGTTCGCGCTGCGTGCAGCCTTGGCCGCGACGCTGGCCCCGACGTGGGGTGTGTACTCGGGCTACGAACTGTACGAGCATGTTCCGCTCCGACCGGGCAGCGAGGAGTATCTCGACTCCGAGAAGTACCAACTGCGTCCACGGCGGTTCGACGATGCCCGGCGTCGCGGTGAGTCCCTCGAACCGTGGCTGACCGAGCTGAACCGGATCCGGCGGGCGCATCCGGCGCTCCAGCAGCTCCGCAACATCACGTTCCACCACATCGACAACGATGCGTTGATCGGATACTCGAAGTTCGACCCGACGACGGGAGACACGGTACTCACCATCGTCAATCTCGATCCGTATGCCGCAGAGCAGGGCACGATCTGGCTCGACATGCCGGCGATCGGGCACGACTGGCACGACCACCTGCAGGTCTACGACGAAGTCAGCGGCGAGCAATACCACTGGGGTCAGGCCAATTTCGTGCGGCTCGAACCGTGGCGCGCGGTCGCGCACATTCTTGTCCTGCCCCGGATCGGCATTCCCGCCCGCACGACCCTCACGTACAGGAGCCAGCCGTGACCGTGCCGTCGTCGTCACCGGGGCGCGAGCCGGAGGGAACGACACCTCCGCGCAGCCGGTCGAGTGCATCCGCCCCGCGTCATGCGCCGAACCCCGACGATCTGGCACGCCTCGCGGCCGGTGAACACCACGATCCCCATTCGGTCCTCGGGGCACATCCGCACCCCGAAGGCACCGTGTTCCGGGCGTTGCGTCCGGGCGCGAGGCGGTGGCGGTACGTATCGGTGGAACGGATCACCCGCTCGAGCCCGTGGGGCACGACGTGTTCAGCGCGTTGCTGCCGGTGCACGACCCCGCTGACTATCGCTTGGTCGTGCGGTATCCGTTCGACCACACCGTCGTCGTCGCCGACGGTTACCGGTTCCTACCCACCCTCGGTGAGCTCGATCGTCATCTGATCAGTGAGGTCGGCACGAGCGGCTGTGGGATGTGCTCGGTGCCCATCCCCGTTCGTACGACACGCCCGACGGCATGGTGACGGGAACGTCGTTCGCGGTGTGGGCGCCCGGTGCGCGTGGCGTGACGGTGCTCGGCGAGTTCGATCTGTGGGGCGGGACCACCGCACCGATGCGTGTCCTGGGATCGAGTGGTGTGTGGGAGCTGTTCGTTCCGGGTGTCGAACCGGGCCAGCTCTACAAGTTCAGGGTCCACGGGCACGACGGTTCGGTGCGCGACAAGGCCGATCCGATGGCGTTCGCCACCGAGGTTCCACCGGCCACCGCCTCTGTCGTCACGCGCAGCACGCACGAGTGGCACGACGAACAGTGGCTGGCCGCGCGCGCCGAAGCGCAACCGTGGCAGGAACCGATGAGCGTGTACGAGGTACATCTCGGTTCGTGGCGACCGGGACTGACCTATCCGGAGCTCGCCGACCAACTGGTCGAATATGTGCACGAAACCGGGTTCACGCACGTGGAGCTCATGCCCGTCGCCGAGCATCCTTTCGGCGGGTCGTGGGGCTATCAGGTGACCTCGTATTACGCGCCGACCGCACGGTTCGGCACTCCCGACGAGTTCCGTGAGTTCGTCGGTCGTCTGCACGCCGCCGGAATCGGCGTGATCATGGATTGGGTGCCCGCGCACTTCCCGAAGGACAGCTGGGCCCTCGCCCGGTTCGACGGCAGCCCCCTGTACGAGCACGCCGACCCCCGGCGCGGTGAGCAACTCGACTGGGGCACCTATGTGTTCGACTACGGACGCAAGGAAGTACGCAACTTCCTGGTGGCGAATGCGTTGTTCTGGATCGACGAGTTCCACATCGACGGGCTGCGTGTCGACGCGGTGGCGTCGATGCTCTACCTGGACTATTCGCGACCCGAGGGTGAGTGGACCCCGAACGAGTTCGGTGGCCGCGAGAATCTCGATGCCGTGGCATTCCTGCAGGAGCTCAACGCGACCGTGCACAAGCACCATCCCGGTGTCGTGACGATCGCCGAAGAGTCCACCGCGTGGCCGGGGGTGACGCGCCCGACGAACGTCGGCGGCCTGGGCTTCTCGATGAAATGGAACATGGGCTGGATGCACGACACCCTCGGGTATCTGATGCACGACCCGGTGCACCGCACGTTCCACCACCACGAGATCACGTTCTCGCTGATGTATGCGTGGAGCGAGCATTTCGTGTTGCCGATCAGCCACGACGAGGTGGTCCACGGCAAGGGCACGTTGTGGACGCGAATGCCCGGCGACGACCACACCAAGGCCGCGGGGTTGCGCGCGATGCTCGCGTACATGTGGTCGCATCCCGGTAAGCAGTTGCTGTTCATGGGACAGGAATTCGGGCAGGTCGGAGAGTGGTCGGAGGAGCGCGGTCTCGACTGGTGGCAGCTCGACGATCCGCACACCGGCGCGCTGCACACGGGTATCCGCGCACTGGTCGCCGATCTGAACCGCACGTATCGCGAGCACCCGGCGCTGTACACGCTCGACACGACGCCCGGCGGGTATTCGTGGATCGATGCCAACGACGCCCACAACAATGTGCTCAGTTTTCTCCGCTACGGCAGTGACGGTTCGGTGATCGCGTGCCTGTACAACTTCTCGGGCAGTGTCCACGCCGACTATCGTGTCGGGTTGCCCGAACCGGGCACCTGGGAGGAGGTGCTCAACACGGACGCGATCGTGTATCAGGGAAACGGCACCGGTAATCTCGGCGCGGTGATCGCCACGGCTCATTCGTGGCACGGTCGCCCGGCTTCGGCCCGGGTGACGCTCCCTGCGCACGGCGCGATCTGGCTGTCGCCGCGGCGGTGAGCGTCGACAGCGACGAGTGGAGAGTGGATCGACGTGACACGACGACACCGATGGTTCGCCCCGCTTCTCCCTGCTCTCGCGGTTGTGCTGGTGGCCGGTTGCGCGCAGGAGATCTCCGGGACGGCGGTGTCGATCTACGACAACCCGTTCACCGTCGCAGGTCTACCTGTGGTGTCGGGTCCGACGGGGCCGCGCAGCGGTGTCCCCGATGCCGACGTGACGATCGAGAACACCGACGGCGGCGATATCGACGCCCTTGCGGGTAACGCGATCGCCGACATCGAGGAGTACTGGAGGCAGGAGTACAGCTCGATCGCGCGCGGCGACTTCGAACCGGTCGGCACGATCATCTCGTGGGATCCTCCGAGCGCCGCGGCCCGCGCTTCTGCGGCGAATCCACCTACGACTTCATCAACGCCGCCTACTGCAGTGGCGGGGACGTCATCGGCTGGGACCGTACCTATCTGCTGCCACAGCTCGTCGAGGACTTCGGGCCGATGTCGGCGGTCACCGTGCTCGCCCACGAATACGGGCACGCCATCCAGTACTCGACCGGGATCGTCGCCGACGACGATCCCGGTATCGTGTTCGAGCAGCAGGCCGACTGCTTCGCCGGTGCCTTCATGCGGCACGTCGCCGAGGGCAACTCCGAACACTTCGAACTCAACACTGCGGACGGCCTCAACAATGTGCTGGCGTCGATGGTGCTGTTCCGCGACAGCGACCCGAACGATCCGGATTCCATCCACGGTTCCGCGTTCGAACGCGTGACGGCGGTGCAGATCGGGTTCACGGACGGCGCCGCGACCTGCCCGCGGATCGACGCCGCGGAGATCGAATCGCGGCGCGCGGATCTGCCACAGTATTTCGACAGCAGCGACGACGGCGAGCTTCCTGTCACTGCGGATTCCGTGGAGACGATCTTCGAGTCGTTCAACCACGTGTTCGACCTCGAGTCGCCGCCGGCTTTGGATCTGTCCGGCTCGGATCTCGGCTGCTCCGACGCGAAGACGACGACTCCGGTGTCCTATTGCCCGTCGACCAACACCGTGGGCGTCGACCTCGAGGAACTCGCCGCGGTCGGCACCCCAGACCGTTCGCGACGCGACGGTTTCAGCGCCGATGTGCGCGGTGACTACAACGCGTACGTCCTCGTCGCGTCCCGCTACGCACTTGCGGTGCAGCAGGACGCCGGCCAGGGCCTCACAGATGCCCGCACGGCCTTACGCGCTGCCTGCCTGTCGGGTGTGATCAGCGCAGCCTGAGTCCGTCGAGCGCCGTCGCTTCGGGGCTCGACCCCGACGCGGAAATGGTGTGGCTCTCCCCCGGCGACCTCGACGAGGCCGTCTCCGGGTTGCTCCGCGACGGGCTCGCTGCGAGCGATGTCAACGGCAACACCGTGCCGAGCGGATTCTCGCGCGTGGACGCCTTCCGGACCGGGGTGCTGGGCGGCGAAGATGCATGCACCGGCCGTTACCGCTGAGGCAACGGCCGGTGGGCCTTCTTCGGGAGCGATGCGTCAGTAGAGTGCGGCCGCAAGCTTGCGACGTGCGGCGATCACGAACGGCTCCGCCGTGTCGAACAGCTCGAACAGTTCCAGCAGCCGGGTGCGGGCCACCGTGCGGTCGTCGCCGGCGCTTCGCTTGACGAACGCGATGATCCGCTCGAAGGCGGCTTCGGGGTTCTGCGCGAACAGCTCGGCATCGGCCGCAGCGAGTTGCGCGTCGAGATCGGTGGGAGCAGCGTCCGCGACCGCGACCGCGTCCGCGGGAACGCCTGGCTCGTGCCAGGAACTTGACCTGCCGCAGCGCGCTTGGCATCGGCATTGTTCGGCTCGGAGGCGAGGATCAGGTTGTAGGCGGCTTCAGCGCCCTCGAAGTCGCCCTGTTCGAGGGCCTGCTCGGCCGCGACGAGTCGCGGAT
>BBEG01000344.1 GCA_001312645.1 Rhodococcus sp. JCM 9791 | reverse complement strand
GCACGAGGCCGGGCGGGTCGACCAGCGCACGGTGATCGCGGTGCTCACCCACGACCCCAAGTTCGACGTGCCGCTCCTCGAGGTGGCCTTGCGGATCGACGTCGCTACGTGGGAGCGATGGGCTCACGCCGCACGCACGACGACCGGCTGGCCCGACTGCGCGAGATCGGCATCACCGAGGACGAGATCGCCAAGCTGAGTTCGCCGATCGGCCTCGATCTCGGTGCTCGCACCCCCGAGGAGACCGCCGTGTCGATCGGTGCCGAGATCATCGCGCTGCGGTGGGGCGGACGCGGGCAACGCCTGGCGGACCGGCAGGGACCGATCCACACACACGAGGAACTCTTGCCGCACCCGCCCCGCTGATGACCGAAGGGACATTCGGCCGAAAGCCCTGCTCAGAAGTATTGGCTCCGCCGTCGATCGCGAGGCTCTGGGCGGTGACGAACGCGGATTCGTCGGAGGCCAGGAACGCGACCATGTTCGCGATCTCGTCGGCTTCCGCCATGTACTTGTTCAGGAACGGCATGGTCATGCCGCCCAGGCGCGGATTGGACTCCGCGGTCTGTGCAATGCGCTCGCGCATGCTTCCCGAACCCATCGGGGTGTTCACGGCGCGGGATGAATGCTGTTGACACGAATGTCGTGCTGCCCGAGTTCCGCCGCGAATGCGCGGGCCATGCCGACCAGCGCGTGCTTGCTGGTCGTGTAGTGCACCATGAACGGCTGGAGCTTCACACCGGCGAGTGAGCTGGTGATGACGATCGACCCGCCACCGCGGGTGATGAGGTGCGGCGCGGTCGCGGTGACCGTGTTCCACACGCCGGTGACATTGATGTCGAGGGTGTCGCGGAAGCTCGTGGGAGTGACCTCGTCCCAGGTCTGCGGGATGCAGATACCGGCGTTGGCGACCACCACATCGAGGCCGCCGAAACGCGCGACCCCTTCCTCGACCACCGCTTTCACGCCGTCGAGGTCGCGAACATCGCACTGTGCCAGGTGCGCTTTCGCGCCTTCCGCCTCGACGAGCCGCTTCGTTTCCTCGAGGTCCTCGAGGGTCGCCGAATCGTAGGGGACGCCGGGCAGGGGACCGGCGAGATCGATGCCGACGATCTGTGCGCCTTCACGCGCGAGCCGCACGGCGTGCGCACGACCCTGACCACGGGCAACTCCGGTGATGAATGCGATCTTGTTGTCGAGCCGGGCCATGTGCGTTCCTCTCGCCGTCGGAGCTTCGGCAGAAGGTGCGGATGTGGCCGAAGGATTTCCGTCAATCACCTCCTTTCTACGCGTGAGATGCAGGAAGCTGACAGTGACCCATATCACTGGGGAACACACGGGACTGTACGAAGCACTGGGAGGTCCGATGCGCATCGTTGTCACGGTCGACGGAGCGGTCTACACCGACGACGTCGAACCCCGACTTCTTCTCGTCCACTATCTGAGGGAACGACTCGGCAAGGTGGGCACGGTGGTCGGGTGCGACACCAGCAACTGCGGTGCCTGCACCGTCATGCTGGACGGCAAGAGCGTCAAATCTTGCTCGGTGCTCGCCGTGCAGGCCGACGACAGGGCTGTCACGACGGTGGAGGGGCTCGCGAAGGACGGCGTACTCCACCCCGTCCAGGAGGCATTTCGCGAGACCCACGCGTTGCAGTGCGGATATTGCACGCCCGGCATGATGATGGCGACCGTCGATCTGCTGAACGAGAACCCAGACCCCGACGAAGAGCAGATTCGCCACGGACTCGAGGGAAATCTCTGTCGCTGCACGGGATATCAGAACATCGTCGCTGCCGCGCAGGACGCGGCCCGGCGCATGCAGGGAACCCAAGCGGAGGATGCGCGATGACCACCACCGAATCTCGGACCTCCAGCACCGACGGCCTCGAGATCGGGCAGTCCCGCCGCCGCAAGGAGGACGAGCACCTCATCACCGGCCGGACCCGGTGGACCGACAACATCGTCCTCCCCGGCATGCTGCACGCCGCGATCCTGCGCAGCCCGTTCTCACACGCCCGCATCACCGGCATCGATGTGGAGGAAGCGAAGAAGATGCCGGGCGTCATCGCCGTGTACACGGGCGCCGACCTCGCCGAGGAGCAGGGGAGCCTGCCGTGCGCGTGGCCGATCACCGAAGACCAGAAAGCTCCGCCCGCACCGTCGCTGGCCGTCGATACCGTCAACTTCGCCGGTGAAGCGGTTGCCGTCGTGGTCGCCCGCACCACCTACGAGGCGCACGACGCACTCGACGTCATCGACGTCGACTACGAGGACCTGCCGGTGGTACTCGACCTCGCCGACGCAGCCGCCGACACGGAACTGGTCCACCCCGATCTCGGAACGAACCGCAGCGCCACATGGACATTCGACTCGGCCGAAGCGGGTTCCGGAGGCAACGTCGAGGACGCGATCCGTGACGCGGAGGTGCTGGTCGAACGCACCTTCCGGCAGCAACGGCTGATTCCCGCATTCATGGAACCCCGGTCGGTGGTCGTCGACCCCACCGCCACGCAGATCACGATGTGGTCGGCCACCCAGGTACCGCACATTCTGAGACTGATGCTGGCGATGTCCCTCGGCATCCCCGAACACAAGCTGCGGGTGATCGCGCCCGACGTCGGCGGCGGATTCGGCGGCAAGCTTCAGGTGACCCCCGAAGAGTCCTCACGCTGCTCATCGCGCGCCGACTCCACAAACCCGTCAAGTACACCGAGTCCCGCAGCGAATCGATGGTCGCCGCGCATCACGGCCGTGATCAGATCCAGAAGCTCACGCTCGCTGCCCGACGCGACGGCACCGTCACCGGTTTCAAGGTCGAACTGCTCGCAGACATGGGCGCTTATCTGCGTCTCGTCACTCCAGGGGTGCCGATCCTCGGGGCGTTCATGTTCAGCGGCATCTACAAATTCGACTCCTACCACTTCACCTGCACCAACGTGTTCACCAACAAGGTGCCCACCGACGCATATCGCGGTGCCGGACGCCCGGAGGCGACGTTCGCGATCGAACGCATGATGGACGAACTCGCCGTCGAACTGTCGATGGATCCGCTCGAGATCCGTGAGAAGAACTGGATCAAGCACGAGGAGTTCCCGTTCGATTCGGTGGCGGGGCTGACCTACGATTCGGGCAACTACGAAGCGGCCACCGCGAAGGCCCGCGAGTTGTTCGACTACGACGGACTGCGACGCGAGCAGGCTCAGCGACGCGAATCGAAGGACCCCGTGCAGCTCGGCATCGGGGTGTCGACGTTCACCGAGATGTGCGGTCTCGCACCGTCACGAGTGCTCGGATCGCTGTCGTACGGGGCCGGCGGGTGGGAGCACGCGGCGGTCCGCATGCTGCCGACCGGCAAGGTCGAAGTAGTCACCGGGTCGTCGGCGCACGGCCAGGGCCACGAGACCGCATGGAGTCAGATCGTTGCCGATCAGCTGGGAATTCCGTTCGACGACATCGAGATCCTGCACGGCGACACCCAGTCGTCACCGCGCGGACTCGACACGTACGGATCTCGCTCACTTGCCGTCGGCGGTATCGCAGTGGTCAAGGCCGCCGAGAAGGTGGTGGCCAAGCCCGGCCGATCGCCGCGCACCTGATGGAATGTGCCGAGGACGACCTCGAATTCGCCGGGGGCCGATTCAAGGTGAAGGGCACCGAGAAGGCAGTTGCGCTCACCGACGTCGCACTCGCGGTGTTCGCTGCGCACGACCTGCCCGACGGAGTCGAACCGAACCTCGATTCCGAGGCCGCCTACGACCCCGACAACTTCTCGTTCCCGCACGGCACCCACCTGTGCGCCGTCGAGATCGACACCGAGACCGGCCATGTGCGCATCCGGAAGTACGTGTGCGTCGACGATGTCGGGCACGTGGTGAACCCCTTGATCGTGGAGGGCCAGGTGCACGGCGGTCTGGCGCAGGGTATCTCCCAGGCCCTGTACGAGGAGGCAATCCACGACGAGACCGGAACGCTGATCAGTGGTTCGTTCGCCGAATACCTGCTGCCGACGGCGGTGGATCTCCCACATTTCACCACCGACCGCACCGACACACCCGCCCCCGGAAATCCCCTCGGGGTCAAGGGCGTCGGAGAGGCCGGCACGATCGCGTCGACACCGGCAGTGGTCAACTCGGTGCTCGATGCACTCCGCCCGCTCGGAGTTCACTCCATCGACATGCCGTGCACGCCCATGCGGGTCTGGCACGCGATCCGTTCCGCTCAGGAGGGAAACCGATGATCCCCGCCGAATTCGAGTACGCCGCCCCGACCACTCTCGACGAGGCCGTCGCTGCACTGAACGAGGCCGGTGAGGACGCCAAGGTGCTGGCCGGGGGTCAGAGTCTGATGCCGGTGCTCCGGCTCCGCATGGCAGCACCGACCACCGTCGTCGACCTCGGTCGAGTCCCTGACCTGCGTGGGATCCGTGAAGACGGCGAGACACTGGTGATCGGGGCGACCACCACGCACTACGAGGTGCTGCACGATCCGCTCGTCGCGCTGCACGCGAAGTTGCTGGCCGAGGCCACAGCCACCGTCGCCGACCCGCAGATCCGCCACCGCGGAACACTCGGCGGCGCTCTGGTCCACGCCGACCCGGCGGGCGATCTGTCCGCTCCTGTCCTGGCGCTCGACGCGGAATTCGTCGTCGTCGGCCCCTCGGGTCGACGCACCGTAGCGGCTGCGGACTTCTTCGAGGACTACTTCACGACTGCGGTTCTGCCCGGAGAGATCCTCGCGGAGATCCGCATTCCCAAGCACACGGAATGGGCGGCACGCTACGAGAAGTTCCATCGCGCAGCGCAACAATGGTCGATCGTGGGTGTCGCAGCGACAATCGACGTCGACAGTGGCACTATCCGACAAGCGAAGGTCGCCCTGACGAATATGGCGGCGGTGCCCGTACGGGCCCGCGCAGTCGAAGAAGCGCTCGTCGGACAAGCGGCCACCGCCGACACGATCACGTCGGCAGCTGCACACGCGGCCGACGGAACCGACCCGATGACCGACGGCAACGCCGACGCCGAGTATCGAAGCCACCTGGCGGAAGTCCTCACCCGGCGAGCCGTGACGACCGCTGCGGGGCTCTGAACAACCCCGCAGAAACGACGCAGGAGAGACCGATGCAACTCGAACACCAGCTGTCCGTACCGGCACCCGTCGACGAAGTGTGGGCCGCGCTGCTCGATCCGGAGAAAGTGGCCCCCTGCATGCCGGGGGCGACGCTCACCGGTGTGGACGGCGACACCTTCACCGGCACGGTGAAGGTCAAGCTGGGCCCGGTCGCGCTCACCTACAAGGGCACCGGCGTCTACGTCGAGAAGGACGAGTCGGCCAAGCGGGCAGTCATCGAGGCGAACGCGAAGGACGCGCGGGGCAACGGAACCGTCAGCGCGACCATCACCATCGTGCTCACCGGCGAGGGCGACCACACCGACGGCACCGTGACCACCGATATGACGATCACGGGCAAGCCGGCGCAGTTCGGCCGCGGAATGATCTCGGACGTCGGCGGCAAGATCCTCGAG
>BBEG01000343.1 GCA_001312645.1 Rhodococcus sp. JCM 9791 | reverse complement strand
CCGATCGGGACGACGGCCCTCAGCCGTTGGAGGAATCAGCCGTCGGAGGAAGACGTCAGCGCGAACGTACGAGTGCGGTACCGGTCGCGCGATCTTGCAACCCCCTGCCGTCGATGTCGGTGACCAGAGCCGGAGCGATGAAGACGAGCAGGAGCTGACGTGAAAGGGCACGGATCAGTCCGACGCGGGCGGGTGTGTCCACACGTAGCACCTGAATCCCGGCGATGAACTGCCCCGGTGTGAACGAGAACAACGTCACTGTGACGATGCCTACACCACACCAGATGAGAAGCGTGTACGCCGACAGCGATGGGCTCTCGAGGGGATTGTCACCTACCAACACCATCGCGATCGCCATCGAGGAGAACCAGTCGATGGCCAGCGCGAGGACCCGTTTCGCCGAGGAGACGATGGCACCCGGTCCGTGTTCGGGAAGTCCGAGCCACTCCCCGGGAAACTTCTGTTCCCCGTCCCGCCCCTGAGGAAGAGCCGCCGAGGGGCCCGATAGCCAACTACCCGTCATCCGCGCCATGGGTCCAGGATAGTCTGGTACGTGCGGACCAGGGCAGACCCGTGCACCCGTCGGTGACCTCTACCACGTTCTTCGGGCCTCACACCAGGACAACCTGATGTGTAACACCGGCGAAACATAGGTTTGACGACCGGGCAACACCGGGTCAATACGGTCTGATCCGACGCAGGCGCCCAGCACCAAATGGCGCGCACCGACTGAAGGAGCACAAGCGTGGCGTTCACCACGGCCGAAGAGGTCTTCAAGTTCATCGCGGACGAGAATGTCGAGTACGTCGACATCCGTTTCACGGACCTGCCCGGCATCGAACAGCACTTCTCCATCCCCGCGAAGGCATTCAACCAGGATGTCTTCGAAGACGGACTGGCATTCGACGGGTCATCCGTCCGCGGATTCCAGTCGATCCACGAGTCCGACATGCTGCTCCTGCCCGACGTGACGACAGCACGCCTGGACCCCTTCCGCGCAGCCAAGACCCTGAACGTCAGCTTCTTCGTCCACGACCCGTTCACCCGTGAGTCCTACAGCCGCGACCCCCGCAACGTCGCCCGCAAGGCCGAGGAGTACCTCGCCAGCACCGGTATCGCCGACACCGCGTTCTTCGGTGCCGAGGCCGAGTTCTACATCTTCGATTCGGTTCGCTACGACTCCGCCATGAACGGCGCGTTCTACGAAGTCGACTCCATCTCGGGTAGCTGGAACACCGGCGCCTCGCACAACGCCGACGGCTCCCCCAACCTCGGCTACAAGGTCCGGGCGAAGGGCGGCTACTTCCCCGTCGCACCGTACGACCACTACGTCGATCTCCGCGACGCGATCTCCACCAACCTGTCGAACGCGGGCTTCGAACTCGAGCGCGGCCATCACGAGGTCGGCACCGGCGGCCAGGCCGAGATCAACTACAAGTTCAACACGCTTCTCGCGGCAGCCGACGATCTGCAGCTCTTCAAGTACATCGTCAAGAACACCGCCTGGCAGCACGGCAAGACCGCCACCTTCATGCCGAAGCCGCTCTTCGGCGACAACGGCTCGGGTATGCACGTGCACCAGTCGCTGTGGAAGGACGGCAAGCCGCTGTTCCACGATGAGGCCGGCTATGCAGGGCTGTCGGATCTCGCTCGCTGGTACATCGGCGGCATCCTGCATCACGCGCCGTCTCTGCTCGCGTTCACCAACCCGACGATCAACTCGTACCACCGCCTCGTGCCAGGCTACGAGGCTCCGATCAACCTGGTGTACAGCCAGCGCAACCGTTCGGCTGCGGTCCGTATCCCGATCACGGGCAACAACCCGAAGGCCAAGCGCCTCGAGTTCCGGGCACCGGACTCCTCGGGCAACCCCTATCTGAACTTCGCGGCTCAGATGATGGCCGGCCTCGACGGAATCAAGAACAAGATCGAGCCTCTCGCTCCGGTCGACAAGGACCTCTACGAGCTTCCGCCGGAGGAGGCCAAGAACATCCCGCAGGCTCCCACGTCGCTCCCCGCGGTCATCGACCGTCTCGAGGCCGACCACGAGTACCTCACCGAGGGTGGCGTGTTCACCACCGACCTGATCGAGACCTGGATCTCGCTCAAGCGTGAGCAGGAGATCGCTCCGGTCAACCTGCGCCCGCACCCCTACGAATTCCAGCTGTACTTCGACTGCTGAGTTGTTCACAGTCGAACGCAGACCGGCTAGATCTGCACGCTGAAATGAGAGTCACCCACGCAACGTCGTGGGTGACTCTCATTTCATGTAGATGCAGGTCCTGCCCTTCTCTGATTCGCCGCATCACCGACACCGCAATGTGTCACGTCGCGACAGGGCGTCCGGTGCGGACGGGTTCGGCACCGGATGCGAGACGCACGATGATCCTCTTGGATGTAGGCGTATTGCATACCTCAGCAACGAAATCCCGGTGTATCAGCTCGTTACCCTCCGGGAAGTACAGCTCTGCGCACTCACGCGCAGTGGGATACGACACGGCCCGGTAACCGCGGAGCACCCGATCCGGCAGGCTTCGCCACCCGCTGAAGATGTCACGATCTGGCCATCGTGCAGAGATCCAATTCGGTCAGGTAGTCCGGGCTCACGAAGATGACGAATCGACCGTGCTCGATACCCCGATACCGGTCGTTCAGGCTGTAGACGGTGGTGCTGTGCTGGTCGTGCGCACCCATGGTCTGAACGATCAGTCGCCCACCTTCACTTCACCCCGTTCGACCGCGATCATACTGTCGACGCTGTCGAGGCCATGCTCTCGTGGCGGTTCGAATCGGAACTCGGCTGCAAGTGGATCGAGGAACTCATCCGGCATCTGCTCCCAGATGCCCCTGGTGTCGGCATGTTGAGGGCGCTAGGGGGCCTCGCCCGCGCACAGGCAACTAGATCGACCGATCTCGCTGCCCCGCAACGCATTACTCGGCTCGGTGGGCAGACTGAGCCTGTGCACTGCGCTGGCATATTCCGCGCTCTATCTCCGGCCGATTCCGCAGGGCTATTGGATCCCGCCGACCGTCGCCCTCGTGATGAAGCCCGACCTGGGGTCCGTATTCGCCCGCGCAATGCTCCGAAGTATCGGCACGGTCGGTGCAGTCGTGGCGGTGGTGATCAGTGCGGCAGCACGAGTGGCCGACGCGAGCACGAGCGCATCTGCATCGAGGACTCCCCCGGCATACGGTCCGGGGGCCGACGAACTCGCGAACCTCCGCCCGATGCTGTCACATTCAGGCGTGACAGCCCATGAACATCCTCGACTATCCGGAGAACTCCACGCTGTGTGCGATGCGACAGCGACGACATCCTGCGGATCGGCACTGACAGGCTCTTCGCGAAACCGGCGGACCCACGACCGTTGATGTGTTCGGCCCGGCGCTCGGGCACGTCGAAAGTGGGGCACCACAATGCCGATTTCAGCGCCGGACTCGCCGTGGATCGGCATACTGTGACTTACGGCCGACGGCCCGTGGCCCATGTTTGTACATCTCGGCGGCATCGGGATCTTCTGCCCCTCCGCGGCAGCGGTCGCCGCCATCTCTCCCGGAGAGGTCGATGGCGGAACCACAAGCCGTACCGGCGGACTCACCTGTTCCCGCCCGCGAGCTCACCGTGATCTGTGTGCTGGCGATCATCGCCGGCGCGGTCATCGGATTCATCGGAGGCGCATTTCGCTGGTGTCTGACAGTCGCCGATGAGTGGCGCGTCCACATGCTCCACTGGGCACACGGTCTACCCGGTCCGAGTTGGCTGATTCCGGTAGGGATCACTGCGCTGTGCGCCGCGTTGGCTGCGCTGATCGTGCGACCCATCCCACTCGCCGCCGGGAGCGGGGTGCAACATGTGGAGGCCGTCGCCCGAGGCCAGGCCGAGCCCCCGCCTCTTCTCGTTCTGCCCGCCAAATTCTTCGGTGGCCTTCTCGCAATAGGATCGGGCCTCGTACTCGGCAGGGAAGGCCCGATAGTACATATGGGGGCGGTGGTCGGCGCTGAATCGGCGCGCAGAGCCCACATGAGCGACGAGCATGTGCGCCTACTGCAAACGTCGGTGGCCGGCGCCGGCCTGGCGGTGGCGTTCAATGCACCGATCGGAGGCGCGCTGTTCGCCTTCGAGGAGGTAACCCGCGGATTCCGGTTCCGCATAGTGGTACCGGTCCTACTGTCCGTGGCAGTCGGCGTCGCCTGCTCCCGACTGATCTTGGGCGATCGACCGGATTTCGACGTCGGCCCCCTCGATCCTCCGTCGATCACACTCCTCCCGGTGTTCGTGGTGTTCGGACTGCTGACAGGACTTTCCGGCGCCCTGTACAACCTGCTTGTGATGCGGTTGCTGGCTACCTCCGACACCCTACGTTCGGTGTCGCCGAGTGTGAGGGCAGCCGTGATCGGCGGAACGATCGGTCTCGTGTCTGTGGTCTCGCCACTCGCCGCGGGTGGCGGCGACACCGTGTCCCAGCACCTGGTCAGTGGCGGGACCATCGCACTACCCATGATGGCCTGGCTGGTCGTGGTCCGATTCGTCGCGGGTCCGCTGTCCTACGCCGCGGGCACTCCCGGCGGCTTGTTCGCTCCGCTGCTCGCGCTCGGGGCCCTCTGGGGCGTGCTGTACGCACGGCTCGCTGAGATCCTGATCCCCGGTATCGATTCCACGCTGGCCGTACCGATGGCGATCGTGGGCATGGCGGCCCTCTTCAGCGCATCCGTGCGGGCTCCGCTCACCGGAATCGCGCTGGTCGTGGAGATGACGGGGACGACAAGCGTCACGGTACCCATGCTCCTCGCATCGGCAGGAGCAGTGATCGTCGCTCACCTTGTCGGGGTCGCACCGATCTACGACAGCCTCCGCGAGCGGATGCTCGCCTCCACAAGTGACCTGCATCTTAACGTGCCCTTCAACGGTGCCTGCTCTTTCCCGCGACGACGCCGCGACCACACCACCGGAATAGTCACCCCTTGGGCAACACCAACTGCCCGTCGCGGATCCGGAAACCGCGTCGGGTGTATTCGAGCGACGGCAACGTCTTTTTCCGGGATTTGTAGCGGGGACGACCATGGCCTTGACGGTGACGAGGCCTCCAACGCCTGCGCGTAGGTGCGGAGCATCTGCTGCTGCGCGACCTGAGGGCCTCCCGCAACCAGGGCGAGCGGGCTCGGGTCTCGTTCGACAGCGCGCCCAGTCTCTTGAAGTTCGGTTTCCGGCCGGTGTTGGGTTGGTGGACGGCTTCGTTCCACAGGAATCGGCAGCGATGCCATTCCTGGATCAGGGCGCGTTCGGCGAGCGCGCCCGGCCTCAGCCGGTAGTGGTAGCGCACGACCTCGGTCCCCATGCCCGGCACCGTAACCGGACCCACTCACAAGGTTCACTCGGCCCGATTCGGTTGCCCTACGCAGCCCCACCCCTTGGAAGGAGGACGGCGCATCCCTCCTCGTGAACGAATGTCCGCGCTGAACACCAGATGACGCAATGAGCTACACCTCTCGATAAATCGAACACATGAACTAATTGGTCTTGATTCTCGCATGTG
>BBEG01000342.1 GCA_001312645.1 Rhodococcus sp. JCM 9791 | reverse complement strand
CGCGGTCGCGAGCTGCCACCCGAGGTAACCGCGCACCCCCACATAGCGGACCCGACCGCTGGACACCGCGAACTCGAGCGCCGAGGCGACTTCGTCGATCGGGGTGTGCGGGTCCCACGTCGCGACCTGCCAGATATCCAGGTGGTCGGTGCCCAGTTCGCGCAGCGAGTGATCGAGCTGAGTGAGCAGACCACCGCGCGAGCAGTCGACCCGTCCGGCACCGAGCTTGGTGGTGTCGATTCCCGAACTGCCCGAGAGAACCAGTTCGTCGCGGGGGACCACATCGTCGAGAAGTTCGGCGAGGATGCGCTGGGCTACCCCGTCACCGTAGGCAGGGGAGGTGTCCACGAGGGTGCCTCCCGCATCGACGAACGCCGACAGTTGAGCGGCCGCCTCGTCGCCGTCGGTGCCGCGTCCCCATGTGAGCGTTCCGAGTCCGAGCCGCGACACGCGCAGCCCGCTCGACCCGACTGTCCTGTGTTCCATACCGCGTGTGATCCTCCCGAGCGAAGGGAACCGGTCGATCGATGCACGACCATTCCCGCTAGTGGCACCCTAATGTCGGAGACGCGACAGGTGATGGTTCGCCGCGCGCGTACTGTTTCGCGGGTGAATCGGAATTTGCGCTCATCTGCTGCGTGCACATCGACCCACCGCCCTTCCTCATCTCGCGATCGTGCCGAGGTCGCGAGATGACCGAATCGATGACCTGGCTGCAGACGATCATCCTCGGACTCGTGCAGGGTCTGACCGAATTTCTGCCGATTTCTTCGTCCGGTCACATGCGGATCGTGTCCGAGTTGTTCTTCGGAGCAGACGCCGGTGCATCGTTCACCGCCGTGACACAGCTCGGTACCGAAGCCGCCGTTCTGTTGTTCTTCGCCGGTGACATCTGGCGGATCCTGTGCGCGTGGTTCCGTGGCGTGTTCCACAAGGAGCATCGCGAGAATCACGACTACAAGATGGGGTGGTACGTGATTCTCGGCACCATCCCCATCGGCATCCTCGGGCTGGTGTTCAAGGACGAGATCCGCACCGGCGCGCGCAACCTGTGGCTCGTCGCGACCATGCTCATCGTGTTCTCGTTCGTCATCGCCGCCGCCGAGTACTACGGACGCCAGCGCCGCACCGTCGACCAGCTCACGCTCAAGGACGGTCTGGTCATGGGCTCCGCGCAGGCACTCGCGCTGATCCCCGGTGTCTCCCGCTCGGGCGGCACCATCTCCGCAGGCCTGTTCCTCGGCCTGACCCGTGAGGCCGCGGCCCGTTACTCCTTCCTGCTGGCCATCCCCGCAGTTCTCGCCTCCGGCCTGTTCAGTCTCCCCGATGCATTCGAACCCGTCGGTGAAGGACTCGAGGCTTCGGGTGCGCAGCTGGCCGTTGCGACGATCATCGCGTTCGGTGTCGGCTACGCGGCGATCGCCTGGCTGCTCAAGTTCGTGGTGAGCCACTCGATGTACTGGTTCGTCGGATACCGCATCATCGTCGGCCTGCTCTTGTTCGGACTCCTCGGTACCGGCGTGATCTCGGCCACGTAGCATCGCGTCGTCCGTGCGTCTCCGCCGCGGCGCAGCCGGACCTCTAGGCTGGATTACATGACGGTCATCCTGCTGCGCCACGGACGGTCGACGGCCAACACCTCTCACATGCTGGCCGGTCGCGCCCCCGGAGTGGAACTCGACGAGGTCGGCCACGTCCAGGCGAAGAACCTCCTCACCCGACTGACAGGTCTCGAGATCACCGAGATCGTCCGGTCACCCCTGCTGCGTTGCCGACAGACAGTGCATCCACTGGCCACCGACCGAGGTCTGACACCCACCATCGACGAACGGCTCGCCGAGGTCGACTACGGACAGTGGACCGGCCGCAAGATCAGCGAACTCGTCAGCGAACCGCTGTGGAAGGTCGTGCAGCAGCACGCCTCCGGCGCGGTGTTTCCCGGAGGGGAAGGTCTCGCGCAAGTACAGTCCCGCGCGTCGCCGCGATCCGCGAGCACGACCGCCGCCTCGCCGCCGCCCACGGCAAGGACGTCGTGTGGGTCGCGTGCAGCCACGGCGACGTCATCAAATCGATCCTCGCCGACGCGCTCGGGACCCACCTCGACGGATTCCAGCGCATCGTCGCGGAACCCGCGTCGATCAGCGTCGTGCGCTACACCGACACCCGGCCCTTCGTGCTGCGCGTCAACGACACCGGCGGCGATCTCTCCGGTCTCGCCGTCGCCGAGGCTCCGAAATCCGTTCCCGGGGGCGAAGTACCCGGCAGCGGGTCCGACGAATCCTCGACCGACGAGGCCGGAGAGGGACTCGGCACCCGGGGCGGATAATGACAGTGACCGACATGGCACAGTGAACGGACTCGAGGAGGTGCAATGGCCCGCGCGATACACGTCTTCCGGACTCCGGACCGGTTCGTTGCCGGCACCGTCGGTGAACCCGGCGACCGGGTGTTCTACCTGCAGGCTGTACACGACTCCCGGGTGGTGAGCGTGATCCTGGAGAAGCAGCAAGTACAGATCCTCGCCGACCGGATGGGTCTGCTGCTCGAAGAGGTGCACCGACGCTTCGGCACCACATTGCCGGAGGATGCCGACGTCGACACCAGCCCCCTCGAAACCCCCATCGACGCGGAATTCCGGGTCGGCACCATGGGGCTGGGCTGGGACGCCGATTCCGGCGCCGTCGTCGTCGAACTGCTCGCGGTCACCGAGACCGAACTCGACGAGTCCGTCGTCCTGGACGACACGGAGGAAGGCCCCGACGCAGTCCGAGTGTTCCTCACCCCGATCCAGGCCCGTGGCTTCGCGACCCGCTCCGAGATGGTCGTCTCCGCCGGTCGTGCCCCGTGCCCGCTGTGCGGCGAACTATCGACGGTGAGGGGCACATCTGCGTGCGCACCAACGGTTACCTGCGCACCACTGGGTTCGATCCCAGCTCGTGGTTCGACGAGGAGAACTGACGTCGTGTCCGTACCCGACGTGCGCAACGTGCTGTCCGACGGGGAACTGACCGTCGTCGGACAGGTCGTGCATGCCAGCAACGCCACGCTCGTCTGCGACGCGCGCCTCGACTCGCAGACCGTGCGCTGCGTGTACAAACCCGTCCGCGGCGAGCGACCCCTGTGGGACTTCCCGGACGGCACGCTTGCCGGTCGTGAGGTCGCCTCCTACCTCGTTTCCGAAGCGCTCGGCTGGGGTGTGATCCCCCTGACCATCCTGCGTGACGGCCCGTTCGGGCCCGGCATGGTCCAACGCTGGATCGACACCCGCGAGGACTCCACCGACCGTCTCGACTTCGTCGACATCTGTCCCGTCGACGAAGTCCCCGACGGATGGCTACCCGTGCTCCGCGCCCGCGACATGGACGGAAGCGATGTCGCTCTCGTCCACGCCGACGACCCGCAACTGCAGCGCATGGCCGTCCTCGATATCGTCCTCAACAACGCCGATCGGAAGGGCGGGCACGTCCTCGAAGATCTCGACGGTCACGTCTATGGCATCGACCACGGCATCTGCCTGCACTCTCAGAACAAGCTGCGCACCGTGCTGTGGGGATGGGCCGACTCCACCGTGGATCAGGCACTGCTCACCGACCTCGACAAACTCGCCCGCCGCTTCGACGGCGACTTCGCCGACGTGCTGCGCGAACACATCACCGGCGCGGAGGTCGCCGCGCTGCACCACCGCATCACGGCACTGCTCGAGCAGCCCGTGATGCCCCGACCCATCGGGGAGCGCGCATCCCGTGGCCGGCGTTCTGAACCTGCCCGCGAACTGATCGGGTCAGTGCGCGGCGGCGCTCTTCTTCCGCTTCGGAATCATGTGCACGACCAGGACGACGATCGCACCGAGGATGAGCCCGACGACGGCAGACGTCACGGTCCCTGCAGTCCAGGACAGCACCCCGTCGAACCCGCCGTGCACGAGCTCACCGAACCAGTGCTCGAGATCGTGGAGGCGATCGGCAGGCCAATGGAACCCGGCTTCACCGACATTGACGATCAGAATGTGTCCGCCGACCCACAACATCGCCGCGATACCGACCACGGTGAGCACTGTCATCACCTTCGGCATCGCCGACACCAGACTCCGCCCGATCCGCTGAGCGAAGGAGGACTGTCGACGCGCCATCGCCAGACCCAGGTCGTCCATCTTCACGATCAACGCCACCACCCCGTACACCAGGACGGTGATGAGGATCGCGACGACGATCAGCACCAACAGCCGGGTCACGAACGGTTCGCTCTCGACCGACGACAGTGAGATCACCATGATCTCGGCCGACAGGATCAGATCGGTACGGATCGCGCCGCTGACCATGGTTTTCTCGAACTCGGGTCCCCGCTCGGCGGCCGGCACGTCGTCGTCGGCATGATGACCGCCGAAGAGAGCTTCGTAAACCTTCTCGGCACCCTCGAAGCACAGGAACAGGCCACCGGCGATCAGCAGATACGGCAGCGCCTGCGGAAGGAACTGACTGAGCAGCATGGCCACCGGCAAGATGATCAGCAGCTTGTTGCGGATCGATCCGATCGCGATCTTGCGGATGATCGGCAGTTCGCGGTCGGGGGAGAACCCGTGCACATAGCGCGGGGTGACGGCGGTGTCGTCGACGACCACCCCCGCCGCCTTGATGCTGGCCTTACCGGCAGCAGCACCGATGTCGTCGATCGACGCCGCCGCAGCTTTCGCGAGCACCGCAACGTCGTCCAACAGGCGACGAGACCACCAGCCACGGGAACCTCCCACAATTGTTCTTGTGCAGAGCCGAACGCACATGGTCGTGGTCGACACCGAACCGTACCGAATCCATGGTGACGCACGACGGCGGTGCCCTCGGTGGGATCCGACTGCAGCAGGGGCCCGGGCGCCACGTTTGCCGATTCCATTAGGCTCGGGTGCATGCTGTCTTGGTCCGATGTCGCGATTCCGTCCGTGCCCGGTGAAGGCCCCCCGCTGCGGTTGTTCGACACCGCCGACCGAGCGGTGCGACCCGTCACCCCGGGCGAGACCGCCACGATGTATGTCTGCGGCATCACCCCCTACGACGCCACCCACCTCGGTCACGCGGCGACCTACCTGGCCTTCGATCTCGTCAACCGCATCTGGCGCGACAACGGGCACGACGTCCACTACGTGCAGAACGTCACCGACGTCGACGACCCGCTGTTCGAACGCGCCGACCGAGATGGTGAGGACTGGGTCGTGCTCGGTATGCGCGAGACCGCGCTGTTCCGCGAAGACATGGAGGCACTGCGGGTCCTGCCGCCGCGCGACTACATCGGCGCCGTCGAATCCGTGGGTGAGGTCGTCGAGCTCGTCGAGAAGCTCGTCGCGTCGGGCGCCGCCTATGTCGTCGACGACGCCGAATACCCCGATGTGTACTTCCGCGTCGACGCGACCGAACAGTTCGGATACGAGTCCGGGTACGACCACGCCACGATGATGAAGTTCTTCGGCGAGCGTGGCGGCGACCCCGACCGCCCAGGTAAGCGCAACCCGCTCGACGCCCTGCTGTGGCGTGCGCAGCGTCCCGGTG
>BBEG01000341.1 GCA_001312645.1 Rhodococcus sp. JCM 9791 | reverse complement strand
CCGCAGCACTGCCGCCCGACGACCCACCCGGTGACATCTCGGTGTTCCACGGGTTACCCACTTGTGGCGTCGCGACACCGATCGCGAACTCGTCGGTGTGGGCATGCCCCATGAGGAGTGCACCGGCGCCCTCGAGCTTGCTCCACACACCGGAGTGTCCGGCGGCGATGTTCCCTTCGAGCACTCTGCTCGACGCGGTGAGCGGCAGCCCCGACACCGCGAACAGATCCTTGAGCGCGATCGGCAGACCACAGACGTCGGGTGCCGGAGTCCCCTCGCTCCGCGCCCGCGTGAGCCTCTCCCCCGCAGCGTCGGCGGCGGCGTACGCGAACTCCGGATACAGCCGGACCCACGCGCCGATCGCACCATCGAATTCTCGCGTCCGCGCCAGGCACGCATCGAGCAGTTCCTTCGGATGCAACCGGCCGGCATGCAGGAGACTCGCAGCCTCGACTGCGCTCAACAGAGCGGGGTCCGTCGCATCAACGGTGCCCGGATCCGGGAGTCTGTGTCCCGGTGTCGCGTGGCGACGATGCCCCGGCGTCGCGTGGCTACGCTGCGCGGTGGCCGTACTCAGAAGCAGCGCGCCTCCCGCGAGAGAACCCAACATCCGGCGGCGAGACAATGCACTACCCATCTGTTCAGGGAAGCACGAATGGTCCGCCGGCGCCGAATCGGCATACCGGTGCACGCACAGACGCCACGAAGGGCCTTCGCCGTTGCCGGGATTTCACTGCACGAGACGGCGCCGTACGCGATAATGCCCCGATCGACATGCCGGGCGACCCGCCTGACACCGATGATGAAACACAGGAGAAGCCGATGCCCTCGCCCGACCCGTCCGGCTCGTCCCGAAGCCTCGGGCGACGACCCCAACTGTCGGATGATGTCGCGTCGTTCGTCCGCAACAGGATCATGTCGGGCGGCGTGCGCCCGGGTGATTTCGTGCGGCTCGACGAGACTGCGGCCGAACTCGGGGTCAGTGTCACCCCGGTTCGTGAGGCCCTGCTCACCCTTCGCGGTGAGGGCCTGGTCGAGCTGGTTCCACACCGCGGTTACGTCGTCGCACCGCTGACCCGGTCGGACATCGACGACGTGTTCTGGCTGCAGGGACGCATTGCCGAGAAGCTCGCCGCGCGTGCCGCGGAAACAATCGGTCTCGACACGATCACCGAACTCGACGACATCAACGTCAGGTTCAGCGACGCGGTGCAGACCGGCGACGGTGCACGCATCGAAGCCCTCGAGTTCTCCTTCCACCGGACACTCAATCGGGCCGCTGCCGCCCGAAAACTCGCGTGGTTCCTCCACAACGCGACGCGATACACGCCCGCGCACTTCTACTCGTCCGACCCGGAATGGGGTGTCGAGGCCGTCGCCGCTCACCAGAGAATTCTCGGCGCTCTTCGCGAGCACGACCCGGACACGGCCGGAACCGAGACCCGCGAACACTTCACCGACGGGGCACGCCGCCTCGTCCGGCATCTGGACGAGATCGGCATCTGGTCCTGATCTCATCTCGAACCGGCGTTCTCGGACACCCGACCGGGAACGTCTCCGAGCGGTAGCATCTCGACGCAGGAGGCGGGGACACCCGCTGGACGGGCCATGACCGAGTCCCGACAGGGACCGAGTTGACGGTGGGGCGGATGCGAAGCAACCACGACCATGCAGTCCTCGTGGAGGACGTCCACAAGTCGTTCGGGGATGTTCACGCACTCGCCGGTGTCGACTTCTCAGCTCCGGAGGCTCGGTCCTCGCAGTGCTCGGCCCCAACGGTGCCGGCAAGACCACGATGGTCAAGATCCTGTCGACACTCATCCGAGCCTCGAGCGGGCGCGCCGTCGTTGCAGGTCACGATGTCGAGACCAATCCCGCGGCGGTCAGGCGCTCGATCATGATGACCGGGCAGTTCGCAGCATTGGACGACACCCTCACCGGGCGGGAGAACCTCGTACTGTTCGGACGATTGATGGGACTCGACAAGCTTCGGCCAAGCTGCGCGCGGACGAACTGCTCCGCGAGTTCGACCTCGTCGAGGCCGGACGCCGACCGGTCAAGGGCTATTCGGGTGGTATGCGCCGCCGTGTCGACATCGCGTGTGGACTCGTGGTCCGGCCCGAGGTCGTGTTCCTGGACGAGCCCACCACCGGGCTCGATCCACGGTCGCGTCAAGGTGTGTGGTCGCTGGTCGAGTCCCTGAAGAAGCAGGGCATCACGACCCTGTTGACCACCCAGTACCTCGAAGAAGCCGACGTGCTGAGCGACAACATCATCGTGATCGACAAGGGGACGGTCATCGCCCGGGGGACGGCGAACGAACTGAAGGCCTCGACCGGAGGCAGCTACTGCGAGATCGTCCCCGTCGATCCGGCGGACCTACCACGGATCGTGCACGCGCTCGGATCCCTGGTCCCCGAGACCACACGTGCCGATCTCGCGGCCCCCGGCGACTTCGACCGGGTGTCCATCCCGGCTCCCGACGGAGCGGTGACCCTCACGGAGGCACTCGGTCTGATATCGCCCCTCGACATCGAACTCGCCGATATCGGATTGCGTCGGCCGTCGTTGGACGACGTCTTCCTCCAGTTGACGGGACACAGCGCGTCGACCGAGCCCCCCGAACTCGATACCGCCGCGACGGGTGGGGCCGCGTGACGGCCCGCACCGAACACCTGACGGCGGGTCGGATGCCGGGCAGCGCGGGTGTGAGCATTCCCGACCGCCGGTCGGGCTCGCACCGGCGTGTCCACCCGAACTCGGTGTCGCAGTGGTCGGCGCTGACCGGACGCACCCTGCGCACGATGGCTCGATACGGCGAACTGATCGTCGCCGTGATCGCACCGTTCGTCTTCGGTCTCGGGTTCTATCTGCCGCTGAAATTCGTGATGCAGATGCAGGGCATCGACTACGCGCAGTTCCTGATGCCGATCATCGTCCTTCAATCGATGGCGTTCACCGCCATCTCGGCGGCCCAGATGGCAGCGCAAGAAGCCACGACCGGGCTGACCACCCGGCTGAAGACGATGCCGGTGGGCGCGACCGTACCGCTGCTCTCGCGCATGACGGCGGGGCTGACGAGATCGGTGATTTCGCTGTTCGCCGCGATCGGGTTCGGCTATGTGATCGGCTTCCGGTTCACTGCCGGACTCGGACAAGCGGTCCTCTTCGGAGTGACGGCACTCGCGATCAGCCTCGTGCTGTGTCTGGGAGCGGACGCGATCGGCAGCCTCTCCAAGAGCCCCGAAGCGACATCTCAGGCCCTGACACTTCCACAGCTGATTCTCGGGATGCTGTCGTGCGGTTTCGTTCCCGAGCAGGGTTTTCCCGAATGGATCCGTCCGTTCGTACGCAACCAGCCGATCTCGCAGTTCTCGTTCGCGATGCGCGACATGGCAGATGGTGGGGTCACCTGGGAGGTGTTCTTCGAGTCTGCTGTGGCTGGTCGGGCTGACCGTGGTGTGTCTACCTCTTGCCGTGTGGGCGAATACGAGGCGGAGGTGACTCGATGAGTCAGGACACTGCGATGGGAACGGGAACCGGGTCGTTCGGATATCCGGCACCGAATGCCGTGGTCGACGAAGGGTCCTTCGCCGCGTTGTGGGAGCACAGCCGCCTTCAGTGCGGCCGGCTTCTCCTTCGCTGGGCCCGCGATCCGGCGACGATGATCCAGGCACTGATCTATCCCGCGTTGACGCTGGTGATGTTCCGGATCGTGCTCGGCGACAGCATCACGGCCGCGACGGGGCAGCCGTCGATCTTCGGGACGGTGCCGATGATCGTGCTGGTGGGTGCGATGTTCGGTTCCGTCGTCAGCGCGGTCGGGTTGCGCGCCGAACGCGAGTCCGGCCTGCTGAGCCGCTTCTACACGCTGCCGATCCACCGATCAGCGGGACTGGTGGGGCGCTGATGGCCGAGGCCGTTCGCGTGCTCGTCACCTCGATTGTGATTTTCGCCGCAGGCGTTGTCATGGGCTTCCGGTTCACGCAGGGCATCCCGGCAACGCTGTTGATGTTGGTGGTACCCATCGTGTTCGGAATGGGATTCGCCATGATGGTGACCGTTCTGGCCACCCTGTCGACCAAGATCCCGCTCGTCGAGATGGTGTCGATCGTGTGCACCCTCCTGATGTTCTTCAATTCGGGATTCGTGCCGGTCATGGCCTATCCGACGTGGTTGCAGCCGATCGTCGCCAACCAGCCGATGTCGTGCGCGATCGACACCATGCGCGCACTCGCAGTGGGTGGGCCACTGGCCGAACCGATGATCAAGACTCTGGCGTGGTCGCTCGGGATGTTCCTCCTGTTCCTGGTGCCGGCGATCCGCGGCTATCGACGGGCGGCCCAACAGGGATGACCTTGAACTTCACGGACGAACACAGCTGCCGCTGATAACCTCACTTGCGTCCAACCAGGTACGGATACGCCACGACCCGGCTGTCCGCCCGAGGAGCCCCGATGAAATTTGCGCGCCGGATCGCTGTGGCCACAGCCACCGCTACCCTTGCCGTCTCGGCGTCGCTGGCCACCACACCGGCGATCGCGTCCGCCCAGCCCACCGCCGATCTGCTCCTGGCGAGGTCGCCCAAGATTCCCCCACCACGAGCGACAACCGCATCTCCGAGCTGCTCTCCACGATGGGGCCCAGTCCCGAAGGCACGAACGATCTCGACTGTGTCCCGTCGCCGGAGCATCCACGCCCGGTGGTACTCGTACACGGAACCGGGTCGGGAATGATGCAGACGTGGCCCATCGTCGCGCCACAGCTCGCCGACCTCGGCTATTGCGTGTACGCACTGAACTACGGCGGCGCGAAGGCCATGTTCGATCCCGACACGACGATCTGGGGCGTCACCGACATCGAGCAGTCCGCAGTGGAGGTACGGGACTTCGTCGACGCTGTTCTCGAGCACACCGGAAGCGACAAGGTCGATCTGGTGGGTCATTCACAAGGTGGAATGCTTTCGAGGCAGTACCTGAAATTCGAAGATGGAGCCGATCCTGTCGACCCCGCGCGCAACAAGGTCGAGAACCTCGTCATGCTCGGAGCAACGAACCACGGTACGTCCTTCAACGGGCTCCAGCAGCTGTATGGGGCGCTGGCAATCCTCGGTCTGACGAACGGGAAGGACATCGTCGCCCAGGCACTGTTCGCCGGTACCAATCTCGGTGTTGCCGGTCAGCAGCAGCTCATCGGTTCTCGGGTGCTCGCGGCGCTCAACAACGGACCCGAAACACTGCCGGGCATCACCTACACGTCGATTGCGACCCGACACGACGAGATCGTGACGCCTCCGGAGAGCTCGTTCCTCGAGCCGGACCCCGGGGCCGAGGTCTACAACCAGTGGGTCCAGGACCTGTGCCCGACCTCGCCCGCAGATCATTCGACGATGCTGATGCTGCCCGAGTCGCTGTATCTGCTGAAGTCGGCCCTCGATCCCGCCTATGCCGGCACCCACGAAGTGCCCTGCACTGTTCCGGACGCACCCGGAACCGCGTAGCGCTCGGCCCGACCGGCACTGCCCCGAAGCGCAACAAGGCCCCTCCT
>BBEG01000340.1 GCA_001312645.1 Rhodococcus sp. JCM 9791 | reverse complement strand
GCACCGGCGGGTGCCGACGCTTCGGCAGCGTCGACCGTGAGCTTCGCCGCACAGCGGCCCGCGGTCGCACCACAGCGGACTCCGCAACCAGGTGCCCGCCCGACCGGAAAGCGTGCCAAGAGAAGGTCCTGATATGGCTGCGAGTGAACGCAACGAGCGACCCCACACCCGACGCAGCCGACTCTCCCGGAGGGTGGTCGCGGTCGGCGCGGCACTTGCCGCGGCTGCTGTGACCACCGTGGCGTGCGGCACGGAAGATGAGCCGCTGCCGTCGATCGGATACATGATCGACAACACGGTGACCTCGTACAACGCGAATACTGTGGACGGCGCGGCCTCCGGAGCCCGGCAGTCGCTGGCCAGAGTGCTGCCGGGATTCGGGTACGTGGGCCCCGCCGGCCGTGTCGTCGCCGATACCGATATCGGTATCGCCACGGAAGTGCCCGGCGAGCAACTCACCGTCCAGTACCGGCTGTCTCCGGGCAGCGTCTACTCCGACGGTGTACCGATGTCGTGCGACGATCTCGTGCTCACGTGGGCCGCCGCGAGCGGCCGCTTCACCGCGCCCGACGAGTCGGGTGCCGAGACCGACCTCTTCGATGCGGCGTTGCACGGTGGATACTCCGACATCGAGCGCATCGACTGCGCCCCGGGTTCCAAGGACGCCACCGTGGTGTTCCGTTCCGGTCGTGGCGACACCGACTGGAGGGCTCTGTTCGGTGCAACCGAGCTGATGCCTTCGCACGTCGCAGCGCGGGCGTCAGGGGTCTCCGACCTCGTCGGTGTCCTGAGCGGAGGTGACGTCGAATCGGTCCGGCCGATCGCCCAGTTCTGGAATACCGGATGGACATTGACGCCGGGTGCTCTGGACCCGAGTCTGCTGCCGTCGTCGGGGCCGTACCGGATCGAGTCCTACACGGTCGAGGAGGGTCTCGTCCTCGTCGCGAACGAGAGGTGGTGGGGCAACCCGCCGGGCACCGACCGGATCGTCGTGTGGCCGCGAGGAACCGCAGCGCAGACTGCGGCCGAAGAGGGACAGGTCCAGGTCGTCGACACTGCCGACGGGGCGCTCGGACACACCTCGGCGCTGGGGGAGACGGTCGAGACGACCACCGTGGTCTCGCGTAACCTCGAACAACTGGTCCTGGCGACGAACGGCGTCTTCGAGAACCCGGCGGCTCGTCGCGCATTGGCGTCGTGCGTTCCGCGGCAGCAATTGTTCGACGAGCTCGGCGCGGCGACCGACGGCGCGCAATCGGGTCAGGTGGGGTCGCGGTTGCTTCCGGTGGATTCGCCGCTCTATCCGCTCGTGATCGGCCCGTCCGAGCGGTTCGGCGCGGTGGATCTCGATGCCGCGCGCGCGAACGTGAAACGTCGGGGCAGGAGCGGATCCAGGTGCGGATCGGGTATACGACACCGGACATCCGCCGCGGGCGCACCGTCGAGCTGATCGCCGAGTCGTGCCGTGACGCGGGCATCGACGTCGTCGACGCGGGATCCGAGACGTTCGTCCCGTCACAGCTGGGTGCAGGCGAAATCGACGCCGTCCTCAGCGGGACGGCCGGAGCGGCGGGAGCCGGCGGCCGCGCTGATATGGAAGATGCTCGCGGCGCACTGAATTCCCGTGCGGGAAGCAATATCGGCGCTTACGCGAACGGGCGTATCGACGAGATCCTCGACGGTCTCCTCGTGGCCGGCGACAACGCTTCGGTACTGGGTCTGGTGGAGGAGGGCGAGCGGATTCTGTGGGACGAGATGCCCACATTGCCGCTGTTCCTGCAGCCGCGCACCATCGGGTTTGCCCCGGACATGAACGCAGCTGTCAGCAATCCGACGACCGCAGGTGCGGGTTGGAACATGGATCGGTGGATACTTACCGGGTGAACGTTCTACGCACTGCCGATCCTGATCTGCTTCGAGAGGCCGCTGCCGCGGTGACTGCCCACACCCGCTGGGTCGACGATTTCCCGAGCAGGTGTTCGCTTCGCCGATCTCACGCCGGTGTTCGCCCATGGCCCGGCGTACTCGGCAATCGTCGCGGCGCTGGCCTCGGCTGCTCCGGATGCAGAGCTTGTCGCCGGGATCGACGCCCGCGGATTCCTGCTCGGCGGAGGAATGGCGCGCGAGCTCGGTGTGGGGGTGCTTGCGGTGCGCAAAGCGGGCAAGCTTCCGCCGCCGGTGCAGAAATGCGAGTACACGCTCGAATACGGCACGGCCGCCATCGAGATACCCGACGCGTCGCCCACGCTGCGTGGGCGCAGGGTGCTCGTGGTCGACGATGTGCTCGCCACCGGCGGGACACTCGGCGCCACCCTCGAACTACTCGAGCGGGTCGGGGCGGAGATCGTCGGGGTCACGGTGGTGACAGAGCTCGAAGCGTTCGGCGGGCGCGCACGCCTGGAAAGCTACCCACTGACGTCGCTCGTGCGTCTCTGAGGATTACAGTTGGCGGAAAGCCGGTGTGCCGGAGCGAGCGATGGGAGGAGCGGGGATGACCCAGAATCTTGACAAGTCCCAGAGCGCTGGTGCGGCACCGGCCCCGACAGCTGCGTCGAGTTCGGCGTCGCGGCGTGTGCGGGCCCGGCTCGCGCGCAGGATCACCGGTCAGCGCGGCGCCTCCGTCAAGCCGGTGCTCGAACCGCTGGTGACGATTCACCGGGAGCTGTATCCGAAGGCCGACCTGTCGCAGTTGCAGCGCGCCTACGATGTCGCGGAGGAACGGCACGCGAGTCAGAGGCGCAAGTCCGGCGATCCGTACATCACCCATCCGCTGGCGGTCGCGACGATCCTCGCAGAGCTCGGTATGGACACGACGACGTTGATCGCCGCACTGCTGCACGACACGGTCGAAGACACCGGATACACCCTCGAGCAGCTCACCTCGGAGTTCGGTGAGGAGGTTGCGCACCTCGTCGACGGTGTCACCAAGCTCGACAAGGTCGTGCTCGGCAACGCCGCGGAGGCCGAGACCATCCGCAAGATGATCATTGCGATGGCCCGCGACCCGCGGGTGCTGGTGATCAAGGTTGCGGACCGGCTGCACAACATGCGCACGATGCGGTTCCTACCGCCCGAGAAGCAGGCGCGGAAGGCTCGCGAAACCCTCGAGGTCATCGCGCCGCTCGCGCACCGGCTCGGGATGGCGACCGTCAAGTGGGAACTCGAGGACCTCTCGTTCGCCATTCTTCATCCGAAGAAGTACGAGGAGATCGTGCGACTGGTCGCGAACCGCGCTCCGTCCCGCGACACCTACCTGGCCAAGGTCCGCGACGAGATCGGGTCTCGCTTGCCGGGTCCCGGATCGACGCGACCGTGGAGGGGCGACCCAAGCACTACTGGTCGATCTACCAGAAGATGATCGTCAAGGGCCGCGACTTCGACGACATCCACGACCTGGTGGGCATGCGGATCCTGTGCAACGAGGTGCGCGATTGTTACGCCGCTGTCGGTGTCGTGCATTCGCTGTGGCAACCGATGGCGGGACGGTTCAAGGACTACATCGCGCAGCCGCGGTACGGGGTGTACCAGTCGCTGCACACCACGGTGATCGGTCCCGAAGGCAAGCCGCTCGAGGTACAGATCCGGACCCGCGATATGCACCGGACCGCCGAGTTCGGCATCGCCGCGCACTGGCGGTACAAGGAGACGAAGGGCCGGAACTCGGGCGATGTCGCCGAGGTCGACGACATGGCGTGGATGCGTCAACTCCTCGACTGGCAGCGTGAAGCCGCCGACCCGGGCGAATTCCTCGAATCACTGCGTTACGACCTCGCGGTCAAGGAGATCTTCGTGTTCACCCCCAAGGGGGAGGTGATCACGCTGCCGTCCGGTTCGACGCCCGTGGACTTCGCCTACGCGGTGCACACCGAGGTCGGGCATCGATGTATCGGTGCCCGGGTCAACGGTCGGCTCGTCGCTCTCGAACGCAAACTGGAGAACGGCGAGGTCGTCGAGGTGTTCACCTCGAAGGACCCGAATGCCGGACCGACCCGTGACTGGCAGGCCTTCGTCGTTTCGCCCCGCGCGAAGGCGAAGATCCGGCAGTGGTTCGCCAAGGAACGCCGTGAGGAGGCGCTCGAGGCGGGCAAGGATGCGATCGCGAAGGAAGTCCGCCGCGTCGGGCTGCCGTTGCAGCGGTTGATGAACGCCGACCTCATGGTTGCCGTGGCCAAGGAGCTGCACTACGCCGATGTGTCGGCGCTCTACACCGCAGTCGGTGAGCACCATGTGTCGGCGCATCACGCCGTGCAGCGGCTCGTCGCGTTGCTCGGTGGTGTCGGCGGGGTCGAGGAAGAACTTGCCGAGCGGTCCACACCGTCGACGATTCCCACCCGGTCGCGGCAGAGCGGCGACTCGGGCATCCTCGTTCCGGGTGCGCCGGGCACCGTGTCGAAGCTGGCGAAGTGCTGCACCCCGGTGCCGGGTGACGAGATCATGGGATTCGTGACGCGAACCGGATCGGTGAGTGTGCACCGCACCGACTGCACGAATGCGAATTCTCTGCGCGAGCAGTCGGAACGGATCATCGAGGTCGAGTGGGCACCGTCGCCGTCATCGGTGTTCCTCGTCGCGATCCAGATCGAGGCGCTCGATCGGCATCGGTTGCTCTCGGACGTGACGAAGGCGTTGGCCGACGAGAAGGTCAACATCCTGTCCGCATCCGTCACCACGACCGGCGACCGTGTCGCGGTGAGCCGCTTCACCTTCGAGATGGGCGATCCGAAGCATCTCGGGCACGTTCTGAACGTGGTCCGCAACGTGGAGGGTGTGTACGACGTCTACCGCGTGACCTCGGCGTCCTAGCGTCGGCCGGCGAGCGTCACCTCGTCGAGGTGATCGTCACAGGAGTGTTCGGCACACCCCCGCCCAGCACCGAGCTGTCGTCGTGGCCTGCTGCGGCCGCGGCATCGAGAAGTGCCAATGACTCGTCGGTGATGCGACCGAATGCGGTGTAGTCGGGGCGCAGCAGGGTGTCGCCGGTGATGAGGAAGAACTGACTCCCGTTCGTGTCGGCTCTGCCGCTGTCCGCTACGGCTACGGTTCCGCGCGGGTACACGACGATGTCTGCGGGTCTTCCCGTCGCGGTCTGTTCGGTCAACTGCGGCACGGGGTATTCGTCGGGATAGGTGTAGCCGGGGCCGCCGGTGCCTGTCCCTGTCGGATCGCCGCACTGGTAGTACTGCTCACCGATTTCGTCGGAGAGTCGATGACACGAGGTGCCGCTGTAGAAGCCTGCTGTGCGAGGCCGACGAAACTGTTGACCGTGCACGGGGCATGGCCTCTGTCGAGGACGAGACCGATGCGGCCGATCGATGTGTCGAGCGTTACTTCCACGGTGCCGGTCGTGGATGCGGACGTCGACGGGGCGGTCGCGGTCCGTGACGCCGATTCCGTAGGTGTGTACGAACAGGAGACGGTGGCACTATCCAACGGAGGCACATCGGGGAGGCGGGGGTACTTCGAAACGGACTCGCTGGTCAGCGCGTGGCTGGAGGCCTGGGTCGTGGCGGTGGCGGGTGGGGGTGCTGCGGCCTCGCCGCTGGAGC
>BBEG01000339.1 GCA_001312645.1 Rhodococcus sp. JCM 9791 | reverse complement strand
GCCCGAGGAGATCCAGGAGGCCGTCGCACGGCTCGGGGCGATCGCCGCCCGGGATCTTCCGGTGGGGGCCCGGCCGATCCGGTGAGCGAACTCGCCGACTATGTTGCGTCGTTACCCGACACCGAGCGCGAAACCCTGCGACGCCGCATCCATGACGATGTCGACGCCGATTCGTCCCAACCTTCGACATTCCCGTTCGGCACCGCGGTGGGGGACTTCCTGGCGGCGCTGCGTACCGACGTGCGCCCGGTGGCCTCGTTCGGCCGAATCCTGCGCGACCGCCCCGTGCTCGCGCAGATGGTGCCGGGACTCGACGCGCCGTTGTGGAAGGTCCTCGACCGCCTCGACGATCGCTGCACTGTCGCGGGTGGATGGATCGCCGTGCCCGACCTCGCCGAGGCGGAGAAGCAGACTCGCGCGCTGCTCGGTGAGTTCGAATCCGCCAACGGAGTGGTACCACCCGCAGGGGTCGCGGCGATATGGGACCTGCCCGCGGACGAATTCGAATCGTGGATGAACCACTGCGGCACCACCATGTTCGACGGCCGGATACTCATGCCCCAGGAGACCGTCGCCGGTCACGCTGCGCAGATCCTCGAGGTGGTAGCGACCCGCTCTCCGTCGAAACACTCGTCGCGCGCATGGACGCGAACATCGACATCCACAGCGTCGTCGAAGAACTTGGTGACGACGACCGGTTCACCGTCACCGAGGACGACGGCCTGTGGGGCCTACTCGAATGGGAGACCGACCTCGTCACCGCCGTCGGTGCGCGCATCGCGCGGCTCGTCGATGGTGCCGGCGGCTCGATCGAGCTCGACAAGGTGGCCGAAGCACTGGTCCAGCGGTTCTCGATCTCCGATGCATCCGCCCGGGTATTCGCGGCGAGCGGGGATTTCGAAGTCGTTGCCGACTGCGTCCGCCGTCGGCGACGCACCCATGTGCCCGCCTTGCCCCCGGAACGCACCAGACGCCTGTACCGGCTCGACGAGCACTGGCGGCTGCGGATTCCCGTGACGCGCGACCACATGCGTGGCGCCGAGGTTCCGATTCCGTCCGCTGTCGCGGGCATCGTCGGGTGCGAGCCCGGCGCGAGACCGTGCTGAAGTCGAGGCTCGGACCCCAGGTGTTGCGGTGGACCGGGCCGATTCCACAACTCGCGTCGGTGCGTCGGTTCCTGGACGAGATCGGTATCGACGAGTACGGCGAGCTGTTCTTCGAAGTCCGGTCGGACGGCCGGTTCGACGTGCTGCCGCTGCGCACGTTCGCTTCCAATGCCGATCCCCTCCGCAAAGCGCTCGCGCTCATCGGCTACACGACGCCGGAGGTCGTGCCCGAGGAGAGGATCGCCGCCGCGTTCGCGACGGCGATCGGGCTCGCCGGCGAGACCCGCCCGCGCCGCATCCTCAGCGCCTACCGTGCACGTCACGAAGCCGAGGTGGTCTCGTTGCTCGAGAGTGCGTGGGTGCGCGTACCCAGCGGTCAGGATCGTCCTCACCTGTGAGTGGAGTTGCCGGGTGGTGCATCGGGGGTACCTCGTAGCACGATGGTGCATATGAACGACCTGCCGAATCCCGACGTTTCCGGCGCGATCCCTGCGGATGCGATCGTGCGTGCGCTGGCGGGGGTCGTCGGATCGGTCGAAGCCGCGATCGTGCGGCTCGGAGGCGACGACGCCGAACCCGACACCGTCGACAAGATCCTCGCGGCGGCCGGCGCTCCCGATCTCGGCGACGTCGTCGCCCACCACAACACGCTGACGCGCGCGATCGCGATCGTCGATCACCGCGGATCGCTCCCCGAGGAAGAGTGGGGCACGATCGCAGAACTCGGACCGCTGCTCTCCGTGGTGGTCCAGCGACTCCGCGCCTACGCCGTCGCGCTCCTCGACCCGGTCGAGCCCGGCATCACCGTCTCCGCACACGTCGCATTGCTGCTCACCATGGCCGATGAGGCCGATTCGGTGAGACGTTGCAGCTGCTCGTGCTCGTCGAGGACGCCGCGACCATGTGGCAGCGACTGTGCATCGAACACGCCCGCACTGCTGGACCGGATGAACTGAGCCGGATTCTCAGCGCGTCGCGCATCCTGCTGGCCGAGCACTTCGAACAGGACGGCGAGCTGCTCCGCCGAGGACGTCGCGCGCTCGCCCGCCTCGCCGAGGGCACCCCTCTCGAGGTCGTCAGACGATTGTCCTCACCGCGCATCACGCGCACGCTCGCACGATTGAGAGAGGACCTCGAGGATTTCCGTGCGGCGTGCCGCGCCGACGCGGCAGGCTGGCTCGTCGACGAGGATCCCGAGATCGCCGACGCACTCGATTCCATCGACAGTCCGCTCAAGTCGGTCGGTGGTGCCCTCGGCCGAGGCCTCGCGAAGGTATCCGACGCGCGGCATCGCGCAGTCGAGAGCGACGGCGAATCCGAGGAGCCGGCTCCCGAACCGGACTAGGTGGTGGGGGCCGACACCTAGGGTGCGTATCTGCGAGGTCGTGCCCGCGGGACAGTAGTGGAGCCGGTTTCTCCGGTCGTCCGGAACGAATGGACGCCACCTCCGCCGCTACCCCGGGTGTGATTACATGGCTGTCGCCACGACCGTTGTCCACGAACCATTTCCACTGTCTCCCGCCCAGCGTGGGTTGTGGTTCGCTCAACAGCTCACACCGCACGTGCCGATCTGCATCGCGCAATACGTCGACATCCGCGGCGCGCTCGACGTCGACCTGTTCCGCCGGGTCTCGCTCGTCGCCGCGCACGAGTTCCAATCGGTGTTCCTCCGGCTCGTCGACATCGACGGCGAACCCCACCAGGTCGTCGCGCCGCCGCCCGACGCCGAACTGGACGTGCACGACTTCCGAGTGGCGCCCGACCCGGCAGCGGCAGCGCGCGAGTGGATGGACCACAACCACACCGTCGGAATCGATCTCACCGACGATCCACTCACCGAGGCCGCTCTGCTTCGGATCGCCGACGACCGGTACTTCTGGTACACACGCATCCACCACATCGCGCTCGACGGACACGGTGCCGCAACGATGGTCGATCGGGTCGCCGAGTTGTACACCGCGGCGTTCGAGAATCGGGAACCACAGCCGAATCGCGCCGCAGACCTGCGCACCCTGCAACAGATCGACAACGACTACCGCGCATCCGGTCGGCACCAGCACGACCGTGCCCACTGGGCGGCGCGCCTTCACTCACGTTCGGCTGCAGTCACACTCACGGACACGATCGCTCCGCCCTCGGTCCGCAGCCGGGTCGCCCGTGCCGCGCTCACCGAGGACACGACAGCGCGACTGGACGCATCGGGGGCCGACACGGCCGCACGGATCGTTGCGGCATTCGCGTGCCACCTCGCGGGTGCTACCGGGCGGCAGGAAGTGCTCGTCGACATCCCCGTCTCCGCGCGCACCACCGCTGTGCTCCGACGGTCCGGGGGTATGCTCGCCAACGTCGTTCCACTGCTCGTGGCGGTGCGCACCGACGACACCGTGGGCACGCTCGTCGAACGGGTCCGGCTCGAACTCACCGGCGCACTGCGGCACCAGCGCGGGAACGTCGAGGACATCCTGCGTGAGCTGGGCGTGAATGCCTCGGCCCGCCGGATCTCGTCGCCCGTCGTCAACGTGATGCTCTTCGACAGGGAATGGCGATTCGGTTCCGCTACGGCCGACTTCCACATCCTCACCGCGGGCCCGGTGCCGGACATCATGATCAACATCTATCGTTCCGGCCACCCGCCCCGGACGATCGTCGAGGTTCGCGCCAATCCCGGTCGCTACACCGACGACGAGGTACACCGGCACCATGCGAGGCTCGTCGAACTCGTCGATGCGTTCGCGCTTGCCTCGTCGGACACGTCGTTGACGGGCATCGGGGCACCGATGTGCCCGGTACTGTCTGCGGTGCGGCAGGCGAGACCGGTATGACGATGCCCGATGTCCTCGCGGCTGCCGTCGCCGCGAATCCGCAGGGTGTCGCGGTGCAATGCGAGGGTCGCACCGTCACCTACGCCGAACTCGACGTCGCCTCCGACCGGATCGCGCACGCCCTCCGCAGCTCAGGGGCCGGCCCGGAGACGATTGTGGCGGTCGCGATCGCGCGGTCGATCGAATCGGTGGTGGCGCTGTGGTCCGTCGTCAAGAGCGGCGCAGCGTTCGTCCCCGTCGACCCCTCGTACCCGGCAGAACGGATCGAGCACATGCTCACAGATTCGGCTGTGGCGGTGGGGATCACCACACCGGAGTTCCGCACAGCGCTGCCCGACGAGGTTCGTTGGCTCGAGCTCAGGAATGGCCTACCCACCGCGGAGCCCACTGCGCCCGAGCCCGCGGTCGTGCACCCCGACGCGCCCGCATACTTGATCTACACGTCCGGTTCGACTGGTCGTCCCAAGGGCGTCACCGTCACCCACCGCGGTATCGCCGACCTCGTTGCCGAGCAGCGCGATCGCTTCCGCGGGAACCTGATGGACGTGTGTTGCACTGCGCCTCAACGAGTTTCGATGCCTCCGTGTTCGAGATCCTGTGGGCAGCGGGCAGCGCAGCACGACTGGTCGTGGTTCCGCACACCGTGATGGCCGGTGTCGAACTCGCCGAGATTCTCCACCGCGACGCTGTCACCCACGCTGTCCTCACTCCCACGGTGTTGTCCACGGTGCCACGGCTCCCGAGCTCCCTGCACACGCTTGCGGTCGCGGGGGAGGCCTGCCCGGCCGAACTCGTCGAGCGATGTGCTCCCGGTCGCACGATGATCAACGGTTACGGGCCGACGGAATCGACGGTCATGTCGAACGCGGCGACGCTCGCGGACGGCGAGCCCGTGACAGTCGGCGGTCCGGTCCGCGGGCTCACCGAAACCGTCCTCGACGACCACCTGAACCCTGTCCCCGTCGGTGTGGCGGGAGAACTGTACGTGGCGGGTCCGGCGCTGGCACGGGGCTATCGCAACCGCGGGGCCCTCACCGCGACACGTTTCGTCGCAGCGCCCGGCGGCACACGCATGTACCGGACCGGCGACGTGGTGCGCTGGCGGCGACTGCCCGACCACACCCTCGTCCTCGACTATGTGGGCCGCTCCGATTTCCAGATCAAGATCCGGGGTATCCGGGTCGAACTCGGCGAGATCGACGCAGCCTGGTCCGGCACCCCGTCGTCGCCGCGGCCGTGACGGTCGGGCGCCCCGACCCGTCCGGTGACGTCGTTCCCGTCTCGTACGTCGTTCTCACCGCGGGCAAGCCCGCGATTGTCACTGCAGACGAGGCCGCCGCACGTGAGCTCACCACCTACCTGCGCGGCTGCGTGCCCGCCCACCTGGTGCCTGCCGCGATCGTCGTTCTCGACGAACTGCCTGTCACGCCCGTCGGGAAGCTCGACCGCAACGCTCTGCCGAAACCCGTGTTCGCGCCGGGAACGCAGTGTTCGTCGCACCGGAAGGGAGAGCCGAACACGCTGTCGCGGAGGTGTTCGCCGAGGTTCTCGGGCTCGAGCGGGTGGGTCGCGACGACCACTTCTTCGACCTCGGCGGCAACTCCCTGAGCGCGACCCGCGCGGTCGCCCGCGCG
>BBEG01000338.1 GCA_001312645.1 Rhodococcus sp. JCM 9791 | reverse complement strand
CGCCTGGAGACGGTCGAGCGGGACCTCGCAGCCCTGCATGAGGCCGGTGAGCGGCCCCTGCCGGACGCCATGGCCTCGACCGTGGTGCGCAACGCGTCGTTCGAGCAGGCCGTCGACCTGCTGCTCGACGCCTGTCCGTGGGTCTCGGACGAGCACACGCCGTACGTCTCGGCGCTGTTCAGGCTCGCTCGTGTCCTCGACCACGGCGAGAAGCTGTCAGCGGCGACCATGATGGAGTTCCGCATGAACGTCAATGACCTGCGGCGATGCGCCCCCGAGGACCTCGACGGCAAGGCCGACCCGTTCGACGAGCAGCTCGCCGAGATCCTCGGCTCATGAGTGCGCCGGCCCTCGACGTCGACGCGCCGCCGGTGTGGCTGCCGGGGACGTACACGCGCCCGGTCGAGAACCCCGACTACAGCGAGGGCGACCGGCTGATCAAGCTCGCCGAGGCCGTGTTCCGGTTCGAGCAGTCCGACGAGATGCGCCTCGACGAGTGGCAAAAGTGGCTGGTCAGAGAGGTGTTGCAGAAGTACCCGGCCGGTCACGAACTCGCCGGCGAGCTGGTCTACAAGCAGGTCGTCGTGTCGATGGGCAGGCAGAACGGCAAGACCGTGCTCGGTGCCGTGTTCGCGCTGTACGGTCTCATCCTGATGATCCCGCGGGCGCCGAGGTGATCTCGCTCGCGTCGACGGTCGAGCAGGCGAAGAACCTCTACCGCAAGGTCCGGTACTGCGTCGACAACGTGCCGTTGCTCGCCGCTCGTTTCAAGACGACCGACCGTAACGGCGTCCGCTCGAAGCATCCACGGAAGCCGGCCACCTACGTCGTCAAGGCTGCAGGCGATGGCAAGGGCTTGCAGGGCTTCTCCGGCTGCCTCATGCTGCTCGACGAGCTGCACATCCTCAAACCCGAGGCATGGTTCGCGCTGGTCCTCGCGCCTCGGCGCAACCAAAGTCCCTGGTCATGGGCCTAACCACTGCCGGTGACGACCGGTCCGAGCTGCTCAAACGGCTGTACGAGACCGGACGCGCGTCGGCGCAGCAGGCACCGGACCACGATCCTCGGTTCGGATTCTTCCTCTGGGAAGCCGACCCGGTCCTCGATCTGTACGACCCCGAGGCCCTCCGGCAGGCCAACCCTGCCATCGCGTCCGGGCGCCTGTCGCTCGCCGACGAGCTCCGCGCAGGCAAGGGGATGCAGGAATCCGAGTACCGCCGGTACCGGCGCAACGAGTTCGTGTCCGTCGAGAACACATGGATGACCCCGGCCGCGTGGGCGATGGCCGGCGGATCCGGCATCCCCGAGCACTTCGGGCGCCGGCCGATCATCGTCTCGTTCGCCCGCACCCGCGGATCGTGGGACCGCGTCGCGATCTTCGCATCGGCTCGCATCGACGACGTCGTCTATACCGAGCGCGTGGCCACGCTGCAGTTCGCGGACACCGAGTGGCTCGAGCGTGTCTGCCTGCAGCTCGCAGCCACGGCGAACGTCGAGAAGTTCGTCAGCGACTCGGACACGATGCGGCCGACCATCATCGCGCTCGGTCAGCAGCACAATCTCCCGTGCGAGTACCTCACCCGCGGGAACCTCGCGAACGCCACCGTCACGGTGCACTCAATGGTCAAGACCGGCAGGCTAATTCACGACCAGGACCCCGAACTCTCGGCACAGCTCCCCAAGGCCGTCACGGTCAACTCCGGCGGTGGCGTCGTGATGGACACGCGCAAGAGCTTCGGTGACATCGAGGCGGTGTACGCAATGACCATGGGCGCGTTCGTGGCCGAGCAACAGAAGGAAATGCTCTCCCCAATTTCCATCTTCTGACCTGCGCAAAGAGCGCACATCTTCCCAAATGTGCAAAAGAGTGTGCCACTGTTCCGGGCTGTGGGAGCAATACGAAAGTTCTTCGGATTCGAGATGCGCGACTCGAGCGCGGGCGGGGACTCCCCGCTCCCCGGCGTTCTGCCTCCTCCGCGCGCGCTGCTCCCTTCGGTCACCGCACGTGAGGCCCTCCGCGTATCGGTGGTCTCACGTGCGGTCGACATGACCAACACGCTGATCTCCGGTCTCTCGCTCGACGAGTACGACCACAAGGGCGTGCGCAAGACCACCGGTGCCTCGCAGCTGCTCACCAAGCCGAGCACCGAGACCGACTACGAGGAGTTCCTGCAGCAGTCCGTGAACGACTTCATCCTCCAGGGTGAGTTCTTCTGGTACCTGACCCACGGCTACAACGGCGCGATCGCCAACATCCGCGTACTGCCCCCGTCCTCCGTCACAGTGACGATGGACCCGCAGACCGGCATCCGCGAGTACGGCTGGTCGCACGGCACCGTCCCCCGCTCACGGATCGTGCACAAGCGGCACACCACACTCTCGGACCAGCCCCGCGGGCTAGGCCCGGTCGACTTCGCTCAGACCGAGCTGCGTCTCGCGCTCGTCGTCCAGAAGTTCCAGCTCGCATGGTTCGACGGCGGGATGCCCCCCGAGGGCAAGCTGAAGACGGACCAGAACCTCAATGCGGAACTACGTCGCAGCTGAGCGACGATTGGAAGGCGTTTCTTGCGGACCCGACGAACCGCGTCGCGATCCTGTCGAACGGCATCGACTACGAGTCGCTGATGCTCAAGCCGGCCGACGCGCAGATGATCGAGGTCGCCGACGCGATCGACCGCAAGCTTGCCCGCGTGTTCGGTCTGTCCGGCCACGACCTGCTCATTCCCCTGCAAGGTGAGTCCCGTACGTACGTGAACCTCGAGGTTGCCAACCTCGACTTTCTGACCAAGACGCTGCAGAAGCCCGTGAACGCGATCGAGCGCGCATTCACCGAGGTACTACCCGGTCTGAACACTGCGCGATTCAACGAGCGCGGTCTTCTGCGGCTCGACTCCAAGACACAGGCCGAGGTCGACCAGCTCCGGCTCAACTCCGGCACCACCACCGCGAACGAGATCCGTGTCCGTGACGGCCTGCCTCCACTGCCCGCACCGCAGTACAAGCCCGCACCGGCGCGGCCGGCGCTCTCGGTCGTCAAGGGCCAGGAGCAGGCCCAGTGATCACCGTCGTGTCCGGCGCCCCGTGCTCGGGCAAGTCCACCTACGTCGCCGAGACTGCTCGCCTCGGTGACATCATCGTCGACTTCGACGTCCTCGCGGTCGCGCTCGGGTCTGCGGTCTCGCACGACCATGCCGCGGTGCACGTGGATCTCGCGCGGCTGGCACGTCGCGCTGCGATCGACGAGGTGCTGCTGCACCCCGATTTCCTCGGCGACGTGTGGATCGTCGACACCGCGCGACGTACTACTCGCTGGGCCGGTACTCCGCAGCGGGCGCTCAGTTCGAGGTGTGCGACCCCGGCCGCAACGAGTGCCTACGCCGCGCTCTCGCCGATGGCCGGCCCGAGTGGACGATCGCCGAGATTCACCGCTGGTACGACACCCATGCACAGGAGAGCCCACTATGACCACCGAGATCCGGTCGGTCCCCATCGCGGGACTCGACGAGGAGAAGCGCCAGATCGTCGGCATCGCCGTGCCGTGGAACGAGGTCACCACACGGATCGGCTACCCCGAGTCGTTCGACGAGGCTCGATCCCCGACGGTGCCGAGGGCACCCTGCACGTCAACCACGGCGGGCAGCGCGCCGAGCTGCCGATCGGCCGTTTCGTCGGCCGCTCGACTCCGGCCGGATACCGGATCACCGCGCACGTCGCCCAAACACCCCGCGGAGACGAGGTGCTCCAGCTCGCTCGCGAGGGCGTGCTCAAACACTTCTCGATCGGGTTCGTCCCGGTCGAGCACGAGATGCGCGGCGAGGTCGTCGCCCGCACCAAAGTCCTGCTCCGCGAGACATCCATCGTCGAGCGTCCCGCATATGAGGGCGCAGTCATCGAGAGCGTGAGAAGCGCAGCGAAAGAAGGAGATTCGGATATGAACAAGGAAGAGCTCGACGCGCTTCTCGCCTCCCAGCGAGACGAGATGCGCGCCGAATACCAGGCAAGATCGACGACGTCGAGCGCCGCATGGCCACCATGGTCGACAAGCCCGCTGGCGGACCCGTCAAGTTCAAGGCACGCTCCGGCGGCGAGTTCCTCAAGGGCCTGGCCCGCGGCGACAAGGACATCCTCGAGGAGTACCGCAGCGCGGTCGAGACCCTGGAGACTCGGGACTTCGCGACGACCGCGGACTCGGTACAGCGTCCGGCGTGGCTCGACAAGACCCTGCGGTTGACTGACCGCAAGCGGCCCCTGTCCAACCTGTTTCGCTCCGAGCCGCTGCCGGCGGACGGCAACAGCTACGAGTACCCGTACGTCAAGACCGAGACGGGCACCGTGCAGGTGCAGGCCGCGGAAGGTGACGATCTCGCGTTCCTGAAGATCGCCCTCGATACCGACTCCGCGACCGTCCGCACCGTCGGTGGCTACACCAGCCTGTCCCGGCAGACCATCGAGCGGTCCTCGGTGGCGTGGCTCGACACGGCGCTGCGCTGGCTGACCATCCAGTACGCCGAAGCGTTCGAGCTGTACGTGCGCACGTTCTTCGAGGGCCTGCCCACCGACAACGCCACCGCACGGCTCAACGTCAACGAGATCGAGTTGACGGGAAAACCCGCGACGCGTCCGGGTGGATCGGCGCTGCGTTCGACGCGGCTACCGAGATCGAGGACAACTCCAAGGGGCTGCTCGCAGACTTCATCGTCGTCGACCGCGCCACCGCCAAGGAGATCGTCTCGCTCACGGACACCGCCGGCCGGCCCCTGTTCGGTGTCAACGGCGACGGACAGAACACGTGGGCGATCTTCGGATCTCCGGTACCGACATCGTCGGGCAGATCGCCACGATGCCCGTCGTGATGATCCCGCGGTTGACCGGTACCACGTTCACCGTGTGCTCGCGTGACGCGATCACCACGATGGAATCGGCCGGCGCCCCGGTGCGGCTGCAGGACGAGAACATCATCAACCTGACCCAGGACTTCTCGCTGTACGGCTACCAGTCGATCTACAGCGAAGAGCGCAAGGGCATCACCAAGGTCACCTGGCCGACGGCTCCCTGATCATGACGACACCCGAACCCGACCCGCTGGCCGTCGACGAGCAGCTGGTCGCCCAGCTCCGCGCCACGGTGCGCGCGAGTGACGCGACCAAGTACCCGGACGAGGCGCTCGCCGAGTACCTCGAGCGGGGCAAGCTCGACGTCGACCGGCGGATCGGCTCGACCATCGGCATCGACGTCGTGATCATCCGATCGTGGTACGTCGCGGTCGGTGCGGAGATGTTCGACCGGGACCAGGCGCCCTCGCCGGGTATCCCGGACAGGTTCGGTGGCGACGGTGCGGTACGCCCGCAACGCTCCACCCGCAACCCGCTGCAGGTGATCGAGCGCGAGGTGCGTCTGTGGGTGCCGACATGGTGAACCTCACGCAGCTACGCAGCGAGGTCAAGTACGAACTCGAGCAGGCCGGCCTCGCAGTCGCGGGATGGGCAGACAACGCGCTGCCCCCTCCCCCGTGCGCGATCGTCTCCCTGGCCGAGCCGTACGTCACCGCGGCCGGAAGCGACGGCG
>BBEG01000337.1 GCA_001312645.1 Rhodococcus sp. JCM 9791 | reverse complement strand
CGTCGAGGCCGCGCCGTCGGATGGAGTCGCGACACCGGGCAGCTCGCGGTCGAGGACCGCGAGTGTGGCTTCGGGCGTGGAGGTCGGTGGGACGCTCCGGTGCCGCCGGTGGTGATGATCAGGGAGGGGCCGCCGGTGAGGGCGTCGGCCAGGCCCGAGGCGATCTGCGCATCGGCGTAGATCAGCGGTCCCCGTACGGTGAACTCCCGCTCAGTGAGCCACTTCTCGATCGTCGGGCCGGTCTTGTCGTCGCGGGTACCTGCGGCCACGCCGGTGGAGGACACCACGACGACGGCGGATCGTGCCGCCGCCGGTTCGGCTACAGACGCATCGGATTGCTCGGGTGCGTCGTCACGGAACCACCGCCCCCGCTTGCCGCCTTCCTTCGACACCAGCCGTACACCGTTGAGTACCGCCGCGGGATCGACGGCCTTGACCATGTCGTGCAGGGTGAGTCCGGCGACGGCCACCGCGGTGAGTGCTTCCATCTCGACCCCGGTGGGGCCGGTGGTCTTCGCGACGGCCTCGATCGTGATCGTGGTGTCGGTGAAACCGAAGGTGACCTTCACCGTCGACAGGGCAAGTTGGTGGCACAGTGGGATGAGTTCCCATGTGCGCTTGGCGGCACCGATTCCCGCGATGCGGGCGGTGGCCAGCACGTCTGCCTTCGGCATGTCGTCGGCGCGGACGAGTGCGATCACCTCGGCGGTGGTCGCCAGTTCACCTGCGGCGACGGCGACTCGATGGGTGTCGCTCTTCGCCGAGACATCGACCATGCGAGCGCGGCCCTGATCGTCGAGGTGGCTCAATTCGCTCACAGTGGAAGTACTTTCACGAGATCTCCGGATTCGAGGGTGGTGATGTCGGGGTCGATGTCGAGGAGCGCATCGGCGGTGGCCAGGCCCGCGACGAGATGGGATCCGTGCCCGGGAAGCGGTAGCACACCGTCGCCGTCGAGACGGGCCCTCAGGAACTGACGACGGCCCGGGATGGACTCGAGCCCGGTCGTCAGCGGTCGTGTGCCCGAGGCGATTACCGGAAGGCCCGCGATCTCGCGAAGCAGCGGACGGGCGAACACCTCGAACGAGACGAGTGCGCTCACAGGGTTGCCCGGGAAGGTCAGGATCGGCACGCCGTCGACGACGGCGGTGCCCTGCGGTCCGCCGGGTTGCATCGCCACCGACACGAACGTGCCGCCGCGGGGTTCGAGGCTGTCCTTGACGACCTCGAAGTCGCCCTTCGAGACACCACCGGATGTGAAGACGACATCGGCGACGGCCACGGCGTGGGCGATCATGTCCGCGAACTGCTCGGGATCGTCCTCGCAGTGCGCGATCGAGGCGACCTCGGCGCCGTTCGCAGCGGCGCTGGCCGCAAGAGCGGGACCGTTCGAGTTGTAGATCTTCCCGGGCCCGAGTTCTTCGCCGGGGGTGACGAGCTCACTTCCGGTGGAGATCACCGCGACGCGGGGCCGGCCGCGAACGAGAACGTCGGTCAGGCCCACCGCGGCGAGGACCGAGATGTGCCGGGCCGCCAGGACGGTGCCTGCGGTGAGCAGAAGCTCGCCGGCGTGCACATCGCTGCCTGCTTCGCGCACATACGTGCCGGATGTGGTCGTGCGATGCACGATGACGGTACTCGCGGCCTCGTCGGTCTCTGTGTCCTCGACCGGAACGACCGCATCCGCGCCGTCGGGGGATCGGGGCCGGTCATGATCTTGAGAGCGGCACCCGCGGTCAGGGTGGAGACGGCGTCGCCGGCGGCGATCACAGCATGCACGGGCAGGGTCGCAGGCACCGTGGCCACCGACGCGGCATCGACGGCGTAACCGTCCATCTGGGAGTTACGGAACGGAGGGAGTGAAATCGGTGCGTGGACCGGCTCGGCAAGTGTTCGGTCCAGCGCGCGTGCGAGCGGTACCCGGACAGAAGGTATCGACCGTAGCGGCTCGAGAAGCTTCGCTACGTGCTGTGCATGTTCCTCCACGGACCGCCTGCCGCCTGTCATGGCGACTACCGTACCGGTGCCCTTCTGGGGCATTCGTATCGCCGGGCGCGTTCGATAGGCATACTGGCGACATGAGGGCGGTGATTCTGTGACAGCAGTGGATGTGGGAATGCCGTCCGTGCGCGCGGAGACGGACGACGTGTCGGATCGTCCCGATGTGCCCGACCTGCTCGACCGGTTCGGGCGCGTCGCCCGGGACCTGCGCGTCTCCATCACCGAGAAATGCTCACTGCGCTGCACCTATTGCATGCCCGAAGAAGGCCTGCCCGCCATCCCCCGCGAGCAACTGCTCACCACCGCAGAAATCGTGCGGCTGGTCGGAGTCGCCACCGGCAGGCTCGGCGTACAGGAAGTGCGGTTCACCGGCGGCGAACCCTGATGCGCCGCGACCTCGAAGACATCATCGCGGGCTGCCACCGCATCGCACCCGACGTACCCTTGGCGCTGACCAGCAACGCCGTCGGACTCGCCCACCGCGCCCACGGCCTCCGCGACGCCGGACTGACACGAATCAACATCTCCCTCGACACCGTCGACCGCGACCACTTCGCCCGGCTGACCCGCCGCGACCGCCTCGACTCGGTCCTCGCCGGCATCCGCGCCGCCAAGACCGTCGGATTCACCCGGGTCAAGGTCAACGCCGTGCTCATGCCCGAAACCCTCGACGGTGCCGCCGACCTGCTGCAGTGGTGCCTCGACGAAGGCGTCGAACTGCGGTTCATCGAAGAGATGCCCCTCGACGCCGACGGTGAGTGGGCCCGCGCGAACATGGTCACCGCCCAGCGTCTGCTCGAGGTGCTCGGTGCCCGGTTCACGCTCACCGAAGCGCCCCGGGAGGATCCGTCGGCGCCGGCGGAGCGGTGGTCCGTCGACGGGGGTCCCGCGACCGTGGGGATCATCGCCTCGGTCACCCGGTCGTTCTGTTCGGACTGCGACCGCACCCGCCTGACCGCGGAGGGCACCGTCCGGTCGTGCCTGTTCAGCGATCGGGAGACCGATCTGCGGGCGGCGGTGCGCGGTGGTGCGACCGATGAGGAGCTTGCCGCGTTGTGGCGCGGTGCGATGTGGAACAAGTGGGCCGGACACGGCATCGATGCGGCGGATTTCGTGCCGCCGGAACGCAGTATGGGAGCTATCGGTGGTTGATCAGGTGACCGGGATCGAGGTGCGGTACTTCGCGGCAGCAGCCGACGCCGCGGGACGTGAGAAGGAGACGGTCGACCTCGCTGTCGGCTCCGACCTGGCAGCACTGCGCGCGGCTCTGATCGAGCGGCACGGCGCCGACATGGAGCGGGTCCTGTCGGTCGCCGCGTACCTCGTCGAACCGGGAGCGGGGGGTGGCGAACTCACCCGCGATCTGACCTACCCGGCGGGGGCGAAGGTGGACGTCTTGCCGCCCTTCGCCGGCGGTAGCGCTCAGCGCCACCAGGTGTCGTACGGAGTGACCGGCACGGTCCGCTTGTGCCTCGTCGCGAGGAATACGCGCTCGACCTTCTCTGCCACCTCCGGGGTGATGTCCTTGCCCTCGAGGTAGTCGTCGATCTCGGCGTAGGTCATGCCGAGTGCGACTCGTCGGGCAGGGCCGGCCGATCGTCCTCGAGGTCTGCGGTCGGAATCTTCTTCCACGTCGTGTCCGGCGCACCCAGTTCGCGTAGGAGCGCCGCGCCCTGTCGCTTTGTCAGACCGGTGAGCGGGGTGATGTCGACGCCGCCGTCCCCGAACTTGGTGAAGAAGCCGGTGACGGCTTCTGCCGCGTGATCTGTGCCGACCACCAGGTAGCCGAGCTGGCCCGCGATGGCGTATTGCAGCATCATCCGCTCGCGGGCTTTGATGTTGCCGCGGACGAAATCACGGAGTCCCGTCTCGGGTCCGAGGAGTTCTCGGATGCCCTCTGCAGCTTCGGTGGCCGTCGCGTCGGCACCGGGCTTGACGTTGACGCGGAACTCGCGGTCGGGCCTGATGAAGTCGAGCGCGATCCGCGCATCGTGTTCGTCGGCCTGTTCACCGTAGGGGAGACGGACGGCGACGAACTCGGCCTCGTGCCCGTCGGCGCGCAGTGCCTCCGCCGCGAGCTGCACGAGGCGACCCGCCAGGGTGCTGTCCTGCCCTCCGCTGATTCCGAGCACGAAGCCCTTTGCTGGGGTGCTGCGCAGGTAATCCGTGAGAAACCGCACGCGCGCGTCGATTTCGGCCCGCGCGTCGAGGGTGGGCCGGACTCCGAGTTCATCGATGATGCGATCGCGAAGATTCTCCATGCGGGAACTCTAGCGGGAACTCTAGCGGGCACGTCGCCCGCGTGCGACGCGCCGCGATACGGTGCGGGAACTGGTTGTCGCTGCACCGAGTGGTGCGAGGACGACCCATCGGACCGGGAAGGGCAGCACGTGAACGGGATTCTCGTCGTATCCGCAACGAAGGCCGAAGCGGCGCATGTGCCCGATCGGTACGACGTCCTCATCACCGGCATCGGGAAGGTCACAGCCGCCGTGACAGTCACCGCGGCGCTCGCGCGCTTCCCCGAAGACGCACGGCCGCTCGTCGTCAACATCGGCACGGCGGGTGCGCTGCACGGTCATCACGGAGGCCTGTACGTGCCGTCGACAGTGATCAATCACGACATCAGCAGCAAGGTGCTGCGCAGCCTGGGACATCCGGTCGAGGACGAACTCTCGGTCGCTGGCGGCGACGGCAGCGTCCTCGCGACCGGCGACACGTTCGTCTCCGACGCCGAGGTTCGAGACGCGTTGGCCGCGCGGGCCGATCTCGTCGACATGGAGGGTTTCGCGATCGCCCACGCCGCCGCCCACATGGGAGCGGGGGTCCGGCTGGTCAAGTACGTGAGCGACCATGCCGACGACACCGCGATGGACTGGCCGAAGCAGATCGACGCCGCGGCCCGGGCACTCGCGCAGTGGCTCGAGGAGCGGTACTGACCGGGCCGACGGCCTGACGTGCCCGGTAGCTATCGTGCCCGGTAGCCCAGACCGTCGACTCCGTTCGACGCCGTGAGTGTCATCTCCGTCCCGTCGAGGACATAGCCTGTCTCACCCGAGAGGACCGCGAGGACATGGTTTTCGATCTCGGTGAGTTCGGGGTCGGTGCACGCGACGCGGGTGGTCGCCAGCGGGCCGAACGCGAGGGTGCCGTCGCCGACCTGGGCGGTTCCGGTGAAGCGGTTGCATCCGGTGCTGCCCGAGACCTGTCCGTTGTCGGTGACGACCAGGGTCGGAGCGGCGGTCTCGAGCGCGACCGACGACATGACCGCGTCGGCGGTGCGCATGGTTGTGACGACCCATTCGGTTCCGGTGATCGGCCGGTCGGGGTCGGCGACCTTCTTGTCGGTCAGGGAGACGGTGGTCTCACTGCCCGTGAGGGTGAGCACGTCGCCCTCGAGGCTCCACTGCGGTGAACCCGCGAGTAGGGTGCTGAGCCATCCATCGGCTCCATCTGCAGGCGGTGGACACGCCATCATCGTGCTTGCGAGATTCGGGGCACTCAGGGTGCCGTCTGCGAGGTCGATCCCGCCGGCGAAGCGGTTGCAGCCCGCGGTCGCGGCGAG
>BBEG01000336.1 GCA_001312645.1 Rhodococcus sp. JCM 9791 | reverse complement strand
GACTGCGCACGCTCGGCGTCACCGCCGACGACATCGCGGTCGTCTCCAAGCACGACACGTCGACCGCGGCGAACGATCCGAACGAGTCGGAACTGCACGAGCGTCTGGCCGGGTCGCTCGGCCGCAGTGAGGGCAATCCGCTGTTCGTGGTCTCGCAGAAGTCGCTGACCGGACACGCCAAGGGTGGCGCAGCCGCCTTCCAGCTGGTCGGTCTGTGCCAGGTACTCAGCCAGGGTGTCGTCCCGCCGAACCGCAGCCTGGACTGCGTCGACGAGAAGATGGCCGAGTACGAGCACCTCGTGTGGGCGCGCACGCCGATCCGCTTCGGCGAGCAGTACGCGCTCAAGGCAGGCCTGCTGACCAGCCTCGGCTTCGGTCACGTCTCCGGTCTGATCGCGGTGGTGCACCCGCAGGCGTTCGTCGAGTCGTTGCCTGCCGATCGTCGTGAGGCGTATCTCGAGCAGGCTGCGGAGCGCACGGTCGCGGGTAAGCGGCGCCTGGTGTCGGCGATGACCGGCGGTGCCGCACTGTACGAGCGTCCCGCGGATCGTCGCTTCGGCGGGGACTCTGTTCCGGCCGCGGCCGCACGTCAGCTCGAAGCGGATGTGCTGCTCACCGACGACGCGCGTCTCGGTGACGGCGACGTGTACCGCTCGGGTCTGCCCGGCTGCAAGTAGGCCGGAATCCGAGTGGGCGAGGGAACGCAGCAGAGTACCGAGTAGGCGAGGGAACACAGCAGAGTGATGGGAGTTGCGGGTATCGGTTTCGACCTCGTGTCGGTGCCGGAGTTCGCAGAGCAGTTGCGCCGACCGGGCACGACGATGCTGGCGAACTTCACACCGGGTGAGCGTCGCGACGCGAATACCCGCAGCTCCGATCCTGCCCGCCACTTCGCTGCCCGATGGGCGGCGAAGGAAGCGGTGATCAAGGCGTGGTCTGCGTCGATGTTCGGTAGCCCTCCAGTGCTGCCGGAGACGATTCATCAGCAGATCGAGGTGGTGTCCGACGCGTGGGGTCGGCCCAGTATCCGGCTGCATCGTGAGGTCGCGGAGCATCTCGGCGGCCGGCGGATCCATGTGTCGCTGACGCATGACGGCGACATGGCCGGTGCGTTCGTCGTACTGGAATCAGCAGGCGCGGACACCGAGTCCTGATGCGCTACAGAATTTCGTCCGGGGAGGACGACAGGTAGCAGCGGGGAGCTACACGAGATCAGGCCGAGGAAGCGGATGCTTCCTCGGCCTGGTTCGTTCCGGTGCCCGCAGAGTCCGGCGTGGCTGCGCGTGCGCGTTCGGAGTCCTCACGTCGCTTCCGACGTTTGGCCTGTGCGCGTGAATCCTGTTCGGCGATCTGCAGATACGCGACCATGATCCGCTTGAGTTCGGCGACGGCCTCGGCGTGGGTCTGGTCGTCCTGCACCGAGAAGTTCAGCATCGAGTACACGATGTGGACGAGGACTTCGGCCATGAGCTTGCGGCGCGCCCGGGGCGTGTCCGGGGTGAGCGGCGCGAGCATTCGTGCAACCTGCTCGGCGAATTCCTTCTCGTGGATGGCGCCGGTGGCACGAGTGGACGGGGTGGACTGCATCGCGAGCCACACCTCGCGACGGGAGGGGTCGGTGGTCCACAGGCCGGCCATGTGATCGACGAAATTGTTGAGGAACCGCAGCCAATCGACCGACGGGATACGGCCGTTGAAGGTAGCGAGTTCGTTCTGGACGCCGACGAGATCCTGCCGATTCAGTTCGCAGACGATCACGTACTTGTTGGCGAAGACTGGTAGAGCGTGCCGATGGGGACGTCGGCGCGGGATGCGACCTCTTCACACGTGAACGACTCGAACCCGACCTCGGTGAGCAGGTCGCGGGACGCGGCCAGCAGCGCGTCGAACTTGCGCCGGCTGCGTTCCTGCGTCGGACGTCGTCTGGGCACGAGTTCCTGCGGCTCCGCCTGGACCTCGAGTGCGGGGTCGATCCGTTGCGGGGCGCGGCGGCCGTTCGTTGCTGACTCCACGCGCCCAGGCTAGCGGCACACTGTACGAAAGCCGAACATGAGTGTGAAAAGGGGTGTCATCAAACGGGGAGTGGCCCCATCGGTACGTGGGCTCACCGCGCGGTTCGACGCCGGAAGAGAGTCGTTGCCGCAACCAGCCCGATGGCTGTGAACGCCACACACCACCCGATCGCGACCATTGCCGAATTGCCGATCGGGGTGCCGGTGAGCAGACCGCGCACCGTCTCGATGACGGGTGTCACCGGCTGGTGTTCGGCGAATCCGCGTAACCAGCTCGGCATCGTGTCCGGCGGTACGAATGCGCTGCTCACATACGGAGGAAGAGCAGGAAGAACGTGAAGCCGCTTGCAGCCTCCTCGTTTCCGGCGAGCATGCCCAGCGCTGCCGAGACCGCGGAGATCGCGAGGACGAACAGTGCGATGATCCCGACGGCCGCAACCCATTCGACGAGGGTGGCATCGGGCCGGAATCCCATCAGTGCGGCGACGGCGAACACCACGACGGTGCTGGTGAGGTTGCGGACCAGGCTCGCGACGACGTGGCCGGTGAGGACTGCCGAACGTGCGATGGGCATGGACCGGAAGCGGTCGACGATGCCGCGCTGCATGTCGGACGCGACGGCAACAGCGGTCTGTGCGGCGCCGAACGATGCCGACAGCAGCACGATGCCCGGCACGACGTAGTTGAGATAGTCGGTGCCCGTGTCGATCGCGCCGCCGAACACATACACGAACAGCACGAGCAGCAGGACCGGCAGCGCGAGACCCATGAGCAGGGCATCCGGGCTGCGGAGCATGCGTCTGAGGTTTCGGCCGGTCACCGCCGCGTAGTCGCGGGGTAGGTAGCCGGCTCGGTGGGTGAGCGTGTCGGTGAGTGTCACTGCGAGACCTTCTCTCGGTCGGTCCTGCCGGTCAGGGTGAGGAAGACGTCGTCGAGCGTGGGGGAGTGCAGACCGAACTTCTCGACCGGAACTGCTTCGTCGGCGAGGCGGTTGAGCAGTGCGGCCACGTGGGGGAGATCGCCGTCGGTGGGGACTTCGAGAGTGAGAGTGATCCGATCGCTGTCGCCTCCGAGGACCGCGGCTGCGATCGAGGTCGGGTTCGGTAGCGAAGCGGAGTTCCAGGTGACCGCCCGGCACCAAGGCCTTGAGCTCGTCCGGAGTGCCTTCGGCGACGATGCGCCCGGCGTCGAGGACTGCAACTCGATCGGCGAGGCGGTCGGCCTCCTCGAGGTACTGCGTGGTGAGGAAGACGGTGACGCCGTCGGCGGCGAGTTCGCGGATGACCTCCCACATCACGAGGCGGCTTCGGGGGTCGAGGCCCGTGGTGGGTTCGTCGAGGAACAGCAGTTGTGGTGCCGCGATGAGGCTCATCGCGATATCGAGCCGACGGGCGGTGCCGCCGGAGAGGGAGCCGGCGCGCCGGTCGACGACGTGCCCGAGATCGAACCGCTCGATCAGTTCGCCGACGCGGTCCTCGATCGTCGCCGAGGGCAGATGGGCCAGCCGCGCCGCAAGGCGAAGGTTCTCGGTGCAGGTGAGCACGTCGTCGATTGCCGCGTACTGGCCGGTGAGAGCAATTCGTTCTCGCACACCGCGCGCGTGTGCGGGTAGGGCGAGCCCGGTGACTTCGACGGTGCCGGAGTCGAAGGGCAGGAGTGTCGTGAGGATCCGCACGGTCGTGGATTTTCCGGCGCCGTTCGCGCCGAGCAGAGCGAAGACGGACCCCTGCTCGACGCGGAGGTCGATGCCGTCGAGCACCGCGGTGGAACCGAATGTCTTGTGCAGTGACTGCACGTGGAGAGCGGCTGGAAGATCGGACATGTCCCGGTCCTTAACTGTGTATGACATATACGGACGTTTATAGCGTATACAGTTTTAGGATTGCGGCAAGACCCCGACAGACGGAGAAGTATGAGTAGTCCCGGACCAGAAGACGAGCTACCGCGCAACGTGCGGCTGGCATGGGGTCTGAGCGACCCCGGCACCCGGGGGCCACGTCGGGGCCTGACGCTCGATCAAGTGCTCGATGCTGCGATCGCCGTCGCGAACACCGAAGGACTCGAGGCGCTCTCGATGAGCCGCGTCGCGAAGGAGCTCGGTTTCACCACGATGTCGCTCTACCGTTACGTCGACAGCAAGGATCAACTCGTCGAACTCGCGTGGGACCGCGCGATCGGGCCGCCTCCCGAGTTGCCATCCGCGGGCTCCTGGCGGGAGCGATTCGACGCCTGGGCAACAGCCGAATACCGGGGGCTGCGCGCCTACAGATGGTTGACCGAGCATCCGATCCGAACGGCCCCGTACTGGCCCAACAACATGCGCTGGCTCGATGCCGGTCTCGGTGCCCTGTCCGAGACCCCCCTCGATGAGGAAGCGAAAGTGCAGATCACCCTGACGGTCTCGCTGTATGTCATCAGCCGTGCGCGCTTCTCGTGGGAACTCGAATCCACCGTCATGGACGACCGGCTGGACTACCCCACGGTGATGCCTCGCATCCTCGACCCGGAGAAGTACCCGTGGGTGCTCGCTGCGGTTGCTGCGGGAGCATTCGATGCCGACGCGGACGACGATCCTGCGGCATGGCACGAACAGGATTTCCGGTTCGGACTCGAGCGGCTGCTCGATGGAATCGACGTATTCATCGGACGATCGGAGGAGAAGCGATGACAGATCTGACCCAACGCATGCGCGAGCGCGTCAGCGCAGCGATGCCGTCGGCCCGGGACGAGCTCGCGACCATGGTCGCCTTCCGCTCGGTCGCCGACCCGCGACAGTTTCCGGTCGGAGAGTGTGTCGGGGCCGCAACCTGGGTGCGCGACGCATTCGCCGCAGCCGGAATCGACCACGTCGAACTCATCGAGACCTCCGACGGGTCGCTCGCGGTTGTCGGGCACACCCCCGCCCCGCCCGGAGCCCCCACCATCCTGCTCTACAGCCACTACGACGTACAGCCCCCGGGCAACGAAGACCTCTGGGACAGCCCGCCGTTCACGCTCACGGAACGCGATGGCCGCTGGTACGGGCGTGGCGCCGCCGACTGCAAGGGCAACATCATGATGCACCTGCTCGCGTTGCGGGCTGTCCTCGAAGACGGAGCGCTGCCCGTGGGCGTCGGATAGTCATCGAAGGATCGGAGGAGGTGGGCGGCGAAGGCCTCGACCATCTCGTAGCCGAGCGGCGCGAGCTGTTCCAGGCAGACCTCATCATCATCGGCGACAGCGGCAACACCGAGGTGGGAGAACCCACGCTCACCACCACACTGCGCGGTATCGCGAACGTCGACATACACCTCGAAACTCTGAAGGGCGAAGTTCATTCGGGCATGTACGGCGGGGGAGCGCCCGACGCTCTCGCCGCATTGGTGCACCTGCTCGGCACCCTGCGCGATGCCGACGGAAACACGGTCGTCGACGGTCTCGACACCACCGCGACGTGGGACGGCGTGCCGTATCCCGAAGGCAGATTCCGTGCCGACGCCGGTGTCCTCGACGGGGTCTCGCTGCCGACCTCCGGTACGGTCGCCGACGCGTCTGGGCCCGGCCTGCACTCACCGTGCTC
>BBEG01000335.1 GCA_001312645.1 Rhodococcus sp. JCM 9791 | reverse complement strand
GCGGCCGGCGCGACTCCGAGATCACGTGGTTGCGCGGCGGCGATCTCATCGATCCGCGCTACCGGTCGCTCATCCTCGAGGTCACCACCCGATTGGTGTTCCCCACGATGATGGTGCTGTCGGTGTACTTCTTCTTCGCCGGGCACAACGCCCCGGGCGGCGGCTTCTCCGGTGGCCTCGTCGCAGGGCTGGCCCTGGTCCTGCGCTATCTGGCAGGTGGACGCTACGAACTCGGAGAGGCGGTTCCCATCGACGCCGGCAAGATCCTCGGACTCGGCCTGACCTTCGCCGCCGGCACCGCACTGTTCTCGCTGTTCCTCGGCGCGCCGGTGCTCTCGTCGGCGGTACTCGAGGTGACCCTGCCGTTGATCGGCGACATCAAACTCGTCACCGCCCTGTTCTTCGACCTCGGCGTGTACCTGATCGTCGTCGGATTGATCCTCGATGTGCTCCGAAGCCTCGGAGCCCGGCTCGACGCCGAAGTCGTGGGTGAGCGCCGATGACCACGAACCTCACCCTGGTCGTCATCGTCGGCGTACTCGTCGCCTGCGGTGTATACCTGCTGCTCGAACGCAGCATCATCAAGATGCTGCTCGGCCTGCTGCTCATCGGCAACGGCATCAACCTGCTGATCATCGCTCTCAGCGGACCGGCCGGGGACGCCCCCGTCGTCGGGTCCGACAACGTGGTGCAGGAGGACATGGCGGATCCGCTCGCGCAGGCCATGGTGCTCACATCCATCGTGATCACCATGGGTATCGCTGCATTCGTGCTGGCACTGACGTACCGCTCGTACTCGATCCGTGCACGCGACGAAGTCGAGAACGACCCCGAAGACACCATGGTGTCGCAGCGGCGAACCCTCGCCGACGCGCCCGGTCGCGACCGCTCCGACGACCCGGTCACCGGCGAACCGAGCAAGAGCGGCGACGCATTCGACGCCGAAGGCAATCCGATCCCGCTCGAGGCGCTCACGAACATCGAAGATCTCGAGGTCTACGAGGATTTGCACGACGGCGACTTCGACGATCCGACCGACTCCGCCTACGACGATCCGCGCAACCCCGGAAGCGGAAACCCCCACCCCACCCGCGCCCCGATCGCCACCCGGGACGAAGGCGGAACGGGCGACGGAACCACCGGGGCCACCGAACACCCCGACGACCACGGGAAAACCGACGACAACGGTGAGGAGGGCAACCGATGACACTGGATACGGCTGTCCTCATCCCCCTGCCCATCCTCATACCGCTGCTCGCCGCAGCCGTCACCCTGATCCTGGGTCGACGCCCGCGGGCACAGCGGTTCGTCACCCTCGTCGCGCTGGTCGCGTCGCTGGTGGTCTCGGTCGCATTGCTGTACTTCGCCGACCAGAACGGCATCTCGGTCGTGCAGGTCGGCGGGTGGGAAGCTCCGTTCGGGATCTCACTGGTCGCCGATCGACTCGCCGCATTGATGCTTGTGATCGCGGCGATCGTGCTGCTCTCCGTCATGATGTTCGCCGTCGGTCAGGGTATCCACGACGGCAACGAACAACAGCCGGTGTCGATCTTCCTGCCCACCTATCTCGCACTCACCGCGGGCCTGAACATCGCGTTCCTCGCGGGCGACCTGTTCAACATGTTCGTCGGATTCGAGGTGCTCCTCGCCGCATCGTTCGTGTTGTTGACGTTGGGAGCAAGCGCCGATCGCGTACGCGCCGGGGTGTCGTACGTCATGGTGTCGATGGTCTCGTCCATGATCTTCCTGGCAGGTATGGCGTTCGCCTACGCGGCGACCGGCACGTTGAACCTGGCGCAGATGGCGGTGCGGATGGACGACGTGCCGGCAGGCACCCGGACCGCGATCTTCGGTGTGATGCTGGTGGCGTTCGGAATCAAGGCCGCGATCTTCCCGCTGTCGTCCTGGCTGCCCGACTCCTACCCCACCGCCCCGGCGCCCGTCACCGCGGTCTTCGCGGGCCTGCTCACCAAGGTCGGTGTGTACGCGATCATCCGCGCACACACCCTGATCTTCCCGCAGGGTGAGCTCGACGATGTCCTGCTCATCGCCGGTCTGCTCACGATGGTCGTGGGCATCCTCGGTGCGATCGCACAGAACGACATCAAACGTCTGCTGTCGTTCACCCTCGTCAGCCACATCGGCTACATGGTGTTCGGTATCGCGCTGTCGAACGAGGCGGGGCTCGGGGGTGCGGTGTTCTATGTGGCCCACCACATTCTGGTGCAGACCACACTGTTCCTGGTGGTGGGGCTGATCGAACGCCAGGCCGGGTCCGCGTCACTCCGCCGTCTCGGCAGCCTGGCTGTGACGAGCCCGCTCTTGGCCGTGCTGTTCCTCATCCCCGCTCTCAATCTCGGAGGTATCCCACCGTTCTCCGGATTCATCGGCAAGGTCGCGCTGCTACAGGCCGGTGTCGAGGACGCGTCGGTTCTCGCATGGGTCCTCGTCGGCGGCGGCACACTCACCAGCCTGTTGACGTTGTACGCAGTGGCCCGGGTGTGGTCCAAGGCGTTCTGGCGTGCCCGCGCGGACGCACCCGAAGGCGACCTCGCCGACATCGGGCCGTCCGCATTGATCGACGAGTCCGAAGCCGACATCGCGTTCGAAGAGCGTGCGGACGTGGGGAAGATGCCGGCAGGCATGCTCGTCCCCACGATCGCGCTGGTGGTGATCGGTCTGGGCCTGACCGTGTTCGCGGGGCCGTTGCTCGACATCAGCGACCGCGCCGCCGAGAGTCTGCGTGACCGCTCGGTGTACATCGAGGCCGTGTTGGGAGAAACGCCATGATCAATCGCGGCAACCTGCTGCGCCTGTCGGTGGTCGTCTGGATGGCGTTCGTGTGGGTGCTGTTGTGGGGCACCTTCAGCATCGCCAACGTTCTGGGCGGTCTGATCGTCGCGGCGATCATCGCGGTACTGCTGCCACTGCCGAAGGTTCCGGTGGAAGGACGCGCCCACCTGCTGTCGGCGCTGAGGCTCGGTGTCTACATCTTCGTCGAGTCGATCCGGTCGACGATCTCGGTGGCATGGCTCGCCATCCGCCCCGCGGCACCCCCGGTCACCGGGGTACTGCGGTGCCGGCTGACGATCAAGTCCGACCTGGTGCTCACGCTGTGGACGGACATCATGAACAACATCCCGGGCACCATGGTTCTCGAGATCGACCAGGTTCGACGGATCATGTACGTGCACGTTCTCGACGTCAGCACCGACAAGGCCGTCGCCGACTTCTACCGTTCGGCTCGTTTGATCGAACGACTTCTCATCGACACATTCGAACGGGACGCGGAGTGGAAGCCCAGCCCGTGGAGAAGCGGGACGGAGGAAGCGATATGACCGTGATGCTCGTGGTGTCGGGCGTTCTGCTGTTCGTGTCGGCCCTGTTGATCGGCTATCGAGTGTTGGCCGGACCCAACTCGCTCGACCGCCTCGTCGGGGTCGATGCCCTACTGGCCATTGCTATCTGCGGCCTGGCGACGTGGATGGTGTACACACGCGACACCACCATCGCGCCGGCCGTGGTGGCGCTGGCGCTCGTCGGCTTCATCGGGTCGGTCTCGGTGGCACGGTTCCGGGTGCGTGACGAAGAATGAGCTACTTCCTCGATATAGTCGGACACATCCTCATCCTCATCGGCGCCGTCATTTCGCTGACCGCGGCGATCGGCGTCGTCCGCTTCCGCGACACACTCTCCCGCATGCACCCTGCGACGAAACCCCAGGTCATCGGGCTCCTATTCGTTCTCGGCGGCGCAATGCTCAACCTGTGGGGATCGTTCGATGTGTGGATGCTCGCGCTGGCCGGGATGTTCATGGTGCTCACCGCACCCGTGATCGCACACCGTGTGGGCCGAATCGCCTACCGAGAACAACTCGGCCGCGACGGACTTCTCGACGAGGACGACTTTCCTCCGTACCGGGCCTGAACCGCCGGTCTCAGCCGCGTAGTTCCTCGACCAGCGAATCGACGACTGCAATCAGGTTTCCACCGGACTGCTCCGCGGCTCGTCGCTGCCGCTGGTACGACGCTCCCCGAACCGGGATGTCTGCCACGGCAGCAAGTTCGTCGGCGCACCCGAGCCGCACCGCGGTCGGGGTGAGTTGTTCGAGCAGGTCGTGGAGATCGTCGGTCACCAAACGTTCGTGACATGCGGGGTCGAGAATCACTTCGGCATCGAGCCCGTAGCGGGCCGCCCGCCACTTGTTCTCCTTGACGTGCCACGGCTGGAGCGTCGGCAGTTCTTCCCCGCGGTCGAGGCATTCGTCGTAGTAGACGACGAGGCAGTGGACGAGCGCGACGAGCGCTGCGAGTTCGGTCACGTTGGTGATGCCGTCGAAGACCCGGACTTCCAATGTGCCCCACTTGGGTGCGGGCCGGATATCCCAGTGCATCCCACCGGGTTTGCTGATGACACCGGATCTGAGCTGATCTTCGATGAACCGGGTGTACTGCTCCCAGTCTGCGAAGTGGTACGGAAGGCCCGCGGTGGGCAACTGCTGGAACATGAGCGCCCGGTTGCTCGCATACCCGGTATCGAGCCCCGCCCAGATCGGCGACGATGCCGACAACGCCAGCATGTGGGGATATTTGACGAGCAGCGCGTTGAGGATCGGAATCACCTTGCGCGAGGACGACACCCCGACGTGCACGTGCACTCCCCAGATGAGCATCTGTCGACCCCACCATCGGGTGCGTTCGATCATCTCGTCGTATTCGGGTGATTGGGTGACCACCTGGTCGGTCCACTGGGCGAACGGGTGCGTTCCTGCGCACATCAGATCGACGCCGAGCGGATCGGCTGCGCGACGCAGCAGACCCAACGATTCCTTCAGGTCGTCGACGGCCTCACCGACGGTGTCGTGCACATCGGTGACCAGTTCGACGGTGTTGCGCAGAAATTCCTTGGTCAGACGCGGTGTCTCGCCCGGGAGCTCCCCGACCGCATCGAAGACGACCGCTGCGGTGTTGGACAATTCGCGGGTGGTCTTGTCGACCAGCGCGATCTCCCATTCCACACCGAGTGTCGGGCGCGGAGAACCCGGAAATTCGACAACCACCACTCGATCCAACCATAGGGCCCGCCCGACCGAGTGCCGGTCGGGCGGGCCCTGTGAGCGGAATTACTGGTGGTGCACTCAGCCCACGACGCCGCAGGCGAGACGCTCGCCGGCGTTGTCCTGATGCACGACCACCGAGGTGCCCCGGTCGCCCTGGAGATCCTCGAGGGTGAACTCGGTGGTGGTGACCGTCGCGGTTGCGGAGCCGTCCTCGTGGACGACGACGGAGATCAGGTCGCCGCTCTCCGGTACAGCGGTGTGGCCGGGAGCCTGCAGGTGGCCACCGGCCGACAGGAATGCACCGGGTGCGCCACCGGCCGGAGGCGCGGACTCGGGCTCGCACACGCCGAACTCGTGGACGTGGACGCCGTGATATCCGGGCTCGAGGCCCTCGACCTCGAGAGTCACCTCTACGTTGCCGTCGTGCTCGGCGAAGGTGGCGGTGCCGGCGGAGTCACCCGCGGCGTTCTTGAGTCTGCGGTGAGCGATGCGCCGGACGTCGCCGCGCCGTCCG
>BBEG01000334.1 GCA_001312645.1 Rhodococcus sp. JCM 9791 | reverse complement strand
CGACGAGGCGAGCGCGATCGCGATCGCGGATTACGTCTGCGGCGCCGAGGCCCAGGGCGGAAATCCCGACGAGATCAAGACCATGGTGACTGCTCTCGTGGGCAGCGGATCCGTCGCTGCCGGTGAGGAGATCACCGAAGAGGAGGCGTCCGCAACCGCCGACACCTACATCTCGGTCGCCCACGACACGTACTGCAGCTGACACGTACTGCAGCCGACAGGTATTTCGGGTAGAGGGAGAAACGCTTGATGGCCAGAACGAAGCGGCGTCGCGGGCGCAAGGTCGTCGTACTCGGGGCGCTTCTGCTTCTGGTCCTGGTGCTGGCTCTCTGGTACATGCTGGCGGGGCGCCTGGATGTTCCCGGGCCCATCACACCCCCCGGGCCGGAGGAACCGCAGTCGCAGCCTGCGTCGTGCCCTGACGTCCAGGTGGTTGCGGTGCCCGGTACGTGGGAGTCCGCGGTCGGTGACGATCCGTACAACCCGACGGCCAACCCGGCGTCGTTGATGCTGAACGTGACGCGACCGCTGCAGGAACAGTTCGACGCGCAGCGCGCCGACGTCTACACGGTCCCGTACGTCGCTCAGTTCTCGAATCCGGTCGCGCTGCCGCCGGACGGCCAGCAGTCGTACAACAACAGCCGTAGCGCCGGTACCGCCGCGATGAACGATTTTCTCGCGGGACGTCAGCGGAGTGCCCGCTGACCACCTATGTCCTCACCGGGTTCTCGCAGGGCGCTGTCGTCACCGGTGACGTCGCGGCCCAGATCGGTGCGGGCAACGGGCCGGTCTCTGCGGATCGGGTCCTCGGTGTCGCGCTGATCGCCGACGGCCGTCGTGACGGGGTATCCGGTATCGACATCGGCCCTCCGGTCATGGGCGTCGGTGCCGAACTCTCGCTCGGTGGTCTGAGGCTTCCCGGGATCACGATGACCGGCGAGCGTCCCGGTGGATTCGGTGTGCTCGACGATCGCACGTTCCAGATCTGTGCGCCGTCCGACAGCATCTGCGATGCACCGCTCGATGCGCTCAACCCGACGAACTGGATGACTGCGGCGCCGCGAGTTCTCGAATACGTCAACAATCCGATCCACGCGATGTACAACACGTTCGTAGTGGACGAATCGGGCACCACCGCAACGCAGTGGGTCGCGGGATGGGCGTCGGAGAAGATCGAGTCCGCACCGCATCCTCCGGAAGAGTGACGGATCACGGTTACCGGCGGGTAGTGTTCGGGGTCACGTACCCGGTACACTCTACCGATTGTTGCGTACGGGCCCGCCTGCGACCGATGCTCGTGGGGCCGGGGGAGAGCGGGCAGTTCCACCGTAGTGACCGGAGGGGATGGATGTGTGCCGTCACCGGGGTGAGGCATGGGTGAACGGTGGGCCGATCGGAATGATCCTCGTCACGAAGTGTCGTGCCGAGGAGGCGGTCGGCCGGCAACCGACCGACACTTCGGAACGGGAAGTTCGGGCCGTGTGCACTGCCGACGCGTCGGTGTCGCCAGTGGCGACTCGTCCTGTCCCGCAATTGTCATGTCCGAACAGATCGCCGAACGAGACGGTATTTCGCGGATGACAGACCGGGTGTCGTATCTTTGGTGCTTCCCATCTCGGACGGAAAGGTTCGCGCCACAGGATCCGCTGCTCGCGGGGGAGCGAGCTGAGCCGATCTGTAACATATTCGTGATCTCGGATCGATGGACAGTACTGGCGGGTTGATTGCCGGAGGCTGTCAGTGCTGTACAGGCACCTCGATCCGGTAGCGCGAACAACGAAAATGGAGCGCAACCATGTCGAGTGGTTGTGGGATCGCTTCGACAGGGAGAAGGAATTGAGCGTCGGGTTCGAAGAGTTCATCGATGAGAACGGGCAGATCGCACTGCCGGAGGGCAGTACGTTGCTCGATCACCTCGAGCAGCACACTGCTTCCAACGGTGACGAGCTGGCCTACCGGTACATCGATTACTCACGTAACCGTGACGGCGATGTGGACGAGCTCACCTGGGCGCAGTTCGGCGTGCGACTCCGCGCGATCGCTGCTCGGCTGCAGCAGGTCACCAATCCCGGTGACCGTGTTGCGATCCTTGCGCCCCAGGGCCTCGACTACGTGGTGTCGTTCTTCGCGGCGATCTACGCGGGTGTCATCGCGGTGCCGCTCTTCGACCCGGACGAGCCGGGTCACACCGATCGCCTGCACGCCGTCCTCGGCGACTGCACGCCCACTGCGATCCTCACGGCCACTTCGTCCGCCGCAGGCGTGCGTCAGTTCTTCAGGCCGCTCCCGGCTGCACAGAGGCCCAGGGTGATTGCCGTCGACGCGATCCCCGACACCGTCGCCGACTCCTGGAAGCGTCCCGTCGCCACCAGCGACGACATTGCGTACCTCCAGTACACGTCCGGTTCGACGCGTGTGCCCGCCGGTGTGGAGATCACCCACCGGTCGGTGCTCACCAACGTGGTCCAGATGGCCGACTCGATGGAGCTCAACGAGAACTCGCGGGGCGTCACCTGGCTGCCGCTGTTCCACGACATGGGCCTGCTCACCGTCATCCTCCCGGCGATCGGCGGCAAATACATCACGATCATGAGCCCGCGCCTTCGTGCAGCGACCGGGCCGGTGGATCCGTGAACTCGCCGCCGTCTCCGACGGAGCAGGACCTTCGCGGCAGCGCCGAACTTCGCGTTCGAGCATGCCGCCGCGCGCGGCGTGCCCAAGAGCGACGAGACGCTCGACCTGAGCAACGTGATCGGTCTTATCAACGGCAGCGAGCCGGTGACTACGTCGTCCATGCGCAAGTTCAACGAGGCGTTCGCGCCTACGGGCTGCCGAAGACCGCGATCAAGCCGTCCTACGGCATGGCCGAGGCCACGCTGTTCGTGTCGTCGACCAGGAACTCCGAAGAAGCCAAAGTCCTCTACGTGGACCGGAACGAGCTCAACGCCGGTCGGATCGTGCTGGTCGACCGCGATGCGCCGGGCGCATCCCGCAGGTGTCGTGCGGCCATGTCGCACGCAGCCAGTGGGCTGCGATCGTCGACGCGGAGACCGGTGTGGAGGCCCCGGAAGGCCGCGTCGGTGAGATCTGGCTGCACGGCGACAACATCGGAATCGGTTACTGGGGTCGCAAGGACGAGACGGCCGAGACCTTCCACAACCGGATCACGAAGCGCGTCGAGGAGGGAAGCCAGGCCGAGGGCACACCCGAGGACGCCAACTGGCTGCGCACGGGTGACTACGGCGTCTACGTCGACGGCGAGCTGTACATCACGGGACGCGTCAAGGACCTCGTGATCGTCGACGGCCGCAATCACTACCCGCAGGACCTCGAGTTCTCTGCCCAGGAAGCGAGCTCCGCGTTGCGTCCGGGTTTCGTCGCCGCGTTCGCGGTACCTGCGAACCAGCTGCCGAAGGTCGTGTTCGACAACTCGGCGTCCGGTCTGCAGTTCGACGTCGACGATTCGTCCGAACAGCTCGTGGTCGTCGCCGAGCGCGCTCCGGGAGCAGGTAAGGCCGACCCGCAGCCGATCGCCGACGCCGTGCGCGCCGCGATCTCCGCGCGACACGGTCTGACCGCGCGCGATGTGCTTCTCGTACCGGCCGGATCCATACCCCGCACATCGAGTGGGAAGATTGCGCGGCGGGCATGCAAGGCCGCCTACATCGAGGGAACGCTGCGTGGTGGGTACCAGCAGCAGGCGTTCCCCGACAGCATGTAAGAAATTGTCCTCTGTCCGGGTAGCGTGGTGGTTGATGGCTGACATTGAAATGACCGTTGCGCAGCTGCGCGAATGGCTGCGGAACTGGATTGCCGACGCAACCGGCCAGCCGGTCTCCCAGATCTCGGACGACCGTCCGATGGAGGAGTTCGGGCTGGCGTCGCGAGATGCTGTCGCACTCAGCGGCGACATCGAGGATCTCCTCGGTGTCACGCTGACCGCGACGGTCGCGTACCAGCACCCGACGATCGCTTCGCTGGCGACTCGCATCATCGAGGGTGAGCCGGAGGCGCCGGAGGGCGCCGATGACACGTTCTACGTCACCGGTGGCGCTCTCGGCTCGAAGGACGTCGCGATCGTCGGTATGTCGACGCGCCTTCCCGGGCACGTCGACACCCCGGCCAGATGTGGGATCTGCTCGCTTCCGGGCGCGACGGCATCACCGAACTGCCTGAGGGCCGCTGGTCCGAGTTCGACGGCGATCCACTCGTCGCCGAGGCGATCGCCAACGCGAACACGCGGGGCGGCTACCTCGACGACGTCAAGGGCTTCGACGCCGAGTTCTTCGCGATGTCGCCACGCGAGGTCAAGATGGTCGACCCGCAGCAGCGGCTCGCGCTGGAGCTGACGTGGGAGGCGCTCGAGCACGCCCACATCCCCGCCAGCGACCTCAAGGGCGGCTCGGTGGGTGTGTTCATCGGCTCGTCCGCGAACGACTACATGCTCATCGCGGCGTCCGACCCGACGGCCGCAGACCCGTACGCGATCACCGGCACATCCACGTCGATCGTCTCCAATCGCGTCTCGTACTTCTTCGACTTCCACGGTCCGTCGATCAGCATCGACACGGCGTGCTCGTCGTCGCTCGTCGCGGTCCACCAGGCCGTGCGTGCACTACGCGGTGGTGAAGCGAACGTCGCGATCGCCGGTGGCATCAACATGCTGCTCGCCCCCGCCGGGACGCTCGGCTTCGACGAAACCGGCATGCTCACCGCCGACGGAAAGATCAAGGCGTTCTCGGCGGACGCCAACGGCATCGTCCGCGCGGAGGGCGGCGGTCTCGTCGTCCTCAAGCGACTCGAGGACGCCGAACGTGACGGCGACAATATCCTCGCCGTGATCGCCGGATCGGCCGTCAACCAGGACGGACGTTCCAACGGCCTGGTGGCGCCCAACCCGGACGCGCAGGCGGACGTGCTGCGTCGCGCCTACCGCGACGCGCAGATCCTGCCGTCGGGCGTCGACTACATCGAGGCGCACGGCACCGGCACGGTGCTCGGCGACCCGATCGAAGCCGACGCGCTGGGACGTGTCGTGGGCCGCGGTCGCGACTCCGACAAGCCTGCGTTGCTCGGATCGGCGAAGACGAACTTCGGGCACCTCGAGGCCGCCGCGGGTGCCGCGGGCCTGATCAAGGTCGTTCTCGCGATGCAGGAGAACGCGCTCCCGGCCACGCTCAACTACACCGCACCCAACCCGTACATCGCATTCGACAAGGCCAATCTCCGGGTGATTCCGGAGGGTGCCGAGTGGCCGCGCTACTCGGGTCGCGCTGTCGCGGGCGTCTCCGGGTTCGGTTTCGGTGGCACCAATGCGCATGTTGTGGTCCACGAGTACACCGGCCGGAGGGTCAGAGCGACTCCGAGGCCGAGGTCGAGGTCCTGCCCGACAGCGCAGAGGCCGCGGAGCATGCTGTTCCGTCGGACTCTTCTCTGATCTCCGGGCCCGCGCGAGAGTTGCCCGTCGTGCTCGCGGTGTCCGCATCCATGCCGTCGCGTCGTCGTCGTGCCGCGGCGGATCTCGCCGACTGGCTCGAGACCGAGACGGGGAGCACCACCGAGCTGGCGACGTGGCCCGTTCGCTG
>BBEG01000333.1 GCA_001312645.1 Rhodococcus sp. JCM 9791 | reverse complement strand
CGAGATCGTCGACCGGCTCATCCTCCCGCTGGTCGACGAGGCGGTCCCGGAATGGCGGACGACCCTGGATGCCCTGCTTTCACTGCCCGAGATCGGCGGCCCGGTGGGGTATTCGGGAGGGGTGATCGCCATCGGCGTCCGGCTGGCGGTGGTCGAGCCGCGCATCTCGGCGGCAGTCCTGTTCGCGGGAAGTTTCGTGCCCCGCACCATCGCCGAGGAGGCCCGGCACGTCACCATTCCGCTGCATGTCCTACTGCAATGGGACGACGAAGGAAACGACCGGCAATCGGCGTTGAACCTGTTCGACGCCTTCGGCTCCACGGAGAAGGCGTTGCACGCCAACATGGGCGGGCACGCCGGCGTCCCACAGCACGCAGGTGACGAGGCGAACCGGTTCTTTGCCCGGCACCTGACGTGAGCGGTGTGACATCGGAGGTGTCGAGCGCTCGTAGGCGGTGACCTCGGCGGCCCGGGAGCATCACCTTTCGGAAGGCGAGTTCCATTGCTGCACCCGAGGACTCAGCACATCGAGATCCGACTCCGTGCGCGGGTCCATGGCGTGCGTTTCGTCGTGGACATCGTGAGCGAGAGATGGTGAGGCCGCGATCATGGGGATAGCCGACTGCAGCCGCACGAGACGTCCGGTCAGTTGCCGCGATCGATCCAGTAGATCGTCGACGGCGACGAGCTGCATATCGTCGAGGACCCACTGCCGTACATCGACACCCGCGCCAACCGCCAGTAGGTCCGAGGAACGAAAGATCGGCGCGCTCTGCGGTGCGGCAGCGTCTGCCCGGTCGTCGCTCGACGGGAGCAATGGAATCGACTTCGTGGGCATCAATCCGGAGTTCACGCCCCAGAGTGCGTTTCCGGCGGTCCATCCCAACCCCACGAAGGAGCCGAGGAACAGCAGAAATACTGCAGCTCCGGCCAGGACTGCGCGCGGTCTGACGTCGGTGCGATGCGGCGACGGGGCCGAGCCGGGGAGGTCACCGGCCGCGAGCCAGGTGGCCTCATCGGCTCCTACTGGTGAAGGGGTCCTCGCCTGCCCAGTGCCCGAAACAGTTCCGTGGGAGCCGGAACGGGGCTGCGGCAACGAGGCCGTGAAGCGGTCCGCGAAGGCCGCTGCCGTGGTTATGCGTCCGGACAGTGCGTCGTCGGCCACGTTCCGGAGGCATACTCGCCGAGTCGCCCTTCGTCGTCGCCGAGCAGGTCCTGGAGAAGCGCGCCCAATCCCGCAACATCGTCCGCTTTGTCCCACTCGGGAAGCGTTGCGGGGAATGCCAGTACGGCCTTGCCGTCAACGTTCACTCGGATGCGACCTGGGTTGTCCAGACACGGAATTGCCGAAAGATGATGTGTCGTGCGGACCATCTCGACGAAGTCGGTCATCATCGCTACGATCACAGCCGGCGCTGGGCGGCGTACGGCGACATCGACGAGACTCGACCCCGGCGTCCACTCGGCCACCACCAGGTGAAACCGCCGTGCATCGACGATATCGAAGACCCTGGCCACGACCCCGGCGTGCCCGAATCCTGCCGACGCGGTCCGCATACACAGCAACTCGAAGAACCGATCGCGCCCGGCCTGCCACCCGGCCGGAACGGGAACGACGATCAACGCCACATCGCGGTTGATCACCGTGTCGCGTCCCCGCCAGAATTGCAGGCCACCGGAGGCGAGATGACGCTCGAGCAACCGGTAACGTCCTTCTGCCACATATGACCCCGGCCGTATCGAGGCTTCGACGGGCGCATCGGGTCGAGCAGATGCTGGGGTGGTCATGATCTCCTCTGAAATAAACCGACCGACCTGAAGGTTATTGTGAACGATACCTAACCCACTGCGTTCTGCCCGGTTTACGTCGATCTTGACCACAACGGAGAGCGCGGTGCCATGTCCGCCCGCCGGCCCGCGGCGCAGCACCCGGATAGCATTCGTCGATGCTCAGTTCTCCGAGAAACAACTCGTGACAAGCGCGATCGGCCAGTCACTGCCCATCGCGGCCGGCCTGCTGCTGGCAACGTTGCCGACGTTGATGCTGTCGCTGGTGCTGATCACCAAGCGGCCGGCACCTGTGTCGTACGCCTTCATCGGTGGCTGGGCTGCGGGGCTCTTCGTCGTGGGCGCAGTGGTGATCGCGCTGGCGGATGTCGTCGCTGTGTCCGACGAACCCACCTGGTGGGCCGGCGGCGTGAAGCTCGTACTCGGGATCGTGCTGGTCCTGATTGCCGTCCGTAAGTGGTTGACTCGGCCGCGGTCCGGCGAGGGATCCACCGTGCCCGGGTGGATGGCAACCGCGGAATCCATGACCGCTCGACGGGCGGTAGGTCTGGGTCTTCTACTTGCGGCAGCGAATCCGAAGAACATCGCGCTGGTCGCGGCCGGTGCAGCGGTCATCGCGTACGCGACTGCGCAGGTGCTCGAGCAGCTGGTGGCCCTGGTGATCTTCGCGATCGTAGCGAGTCTGGGTGTGGCAGCTCCGGCGGTGATCCGAGGCGTACTGGCGACCCGCGCCGAACATACTCTCACCACGATCGATCGATGGATGATGCGGCACAACACCACGATCATGGCGGCGGTCCTGTTGGTGCTGGGTGTAGCCCTGATCGGCAATGGGATTGCGGAGCTGTAGGACGGGGAACCTCGGCCCACCTCGTTTCGTCCACCGCGTCGGACGTGGACAAGGCGATCACACTCTTCCGGCACACGCACGGCGCGGACACCGACTTCGAACGGGCCGGTTATCTCGACACGCGCACCCCCCTTGTCGGTCATCCGGTGCGGGCGGAGGGTGTCATGGGCTGATACGCCAGGTCGGTGGCGCTGTGCGTTGACATATGCAGGTATATGCCTGCATACTTTCGGCGTGCAATCCGAACCCGAGATGGACGCGGTTTTCAAGGCGCTGGCAGACGGCACCCGCCGACTGCTGCTGGACCGGCTGCGGGAGCACAACGGTCAGACGCTGCGGGAGCTCTGCGAGCGGGTAGATATGGCCCGGCAGTCGTTGACCCAGCATCTCGACATTCTCGAGCGGGCCGGGCTGGTGACCATTCTGCGGCGCGGGCGCGAGCGGGTGCACTACATCGATCCGACACCGATTTACGACATCGAACAGCGCTGGATCTCCGCTTTCGACCGCCCCCGGTTGGATGTTCTGCGCGCCATCAAGAACCAGGCAGAGGAGTACGCTATGACCGCCGCCGTGCCGAACTATGTCTACGTCACCTACATCCACGCCAGCGCCGAGCAGGTGTGGCAGGCACTGACCGACGCCGACCTGACCGCCCAGTACTGGTTCCACGAGAACGTGTCCGACTGGCAGCCCGGTTCGCCCTGGGAGCACCGCCGCGCCGACGGCTCCGGCACGATCGACGTCGTCGGCAAGGTGCTCGAGTCCGAACCGCCGACGAAGCTGGTTCTCACCTTCGAGGATTCCCCCGAGGAGGACCGCCCGCCGTCCGTGGTCACCTTCCTGGTCGAACCCTATCGCGACATTGTCCGGCTCACCGTCACCCACGAGAATCTGCCGAACGAGCAAATGCTGCACGGCATTTCGAGCGGGTGGCCCTCGGTGATCGCCAACCTCAAGTCTCTGTTGGAAACGGGCAAGGTCCTCCCACAGGCCCCGTGGGAAATGGACTCGGAGGTGCACTCCTGATGTTGGACACCACCGCAATGCGCGAGGCCTACGATGCGATCCTGGAAGCCTCTGTCACCGTAGCCGGTACAGCCCACCTCCGGACGCCCCGCCGGGTGAATGGAATGCCGATCGGATCCTGGCCCACGTCTGTCTCGTCACCGCGGGCACCATCGCCGCGGCCGCGGCAGTCGCAGCGGGCGAACACACCACCTACGACAATCGCCACGCCCTCGACACCTGGACCATCGACCGTGCGGCCGAACGTGCTGGCGGGTTCTCCGGACTGCGTGAGCGCCTGCGCCGTCAGGCCGAGATCCTCTGCGGCTTCGGCGGACCCGCCCTGTCCGATTCCGAACTCGATAGCCCCGTCCTGTTCCTCGGGCTCTCCGCGGGCGCTGCTCACCGACGCGGTCGTGCCGCTGCGCGGACTGTTCGAGGGTCTGGCGGACATCGAAATCCCCAACCACACCCGGCAGCTGTTGGCCCTATTGCCTGAGGGCGCCGCGGTCTGACATACGAGAGGCACCGGAGCGAGGGACATTCGTTCCGGTGCCTCTCGTATGTCATGCTCGGCCGGATTCCAGCGGTCGTCGCGACACCGGTTCGGTACCGCTCTGCAAGGGGGCGATCAATGGCCCACCGTTTTGCCCGACGCCCTACCCGATGAGGCCTCGCCCTGCAGGGCGGGTCAGCTCGGCCGCCCGGTTGGATGGGGCTGTCTCCCCGCCGGCAAGGGTTACGGCGCCGTGCAGTTTCTCCCTCCATCGCGCCGAGCACCGTTACAACGCTCGAAGCAAGCGACCCGATCCAACGCGGGATGAGGGATGCCTTCGGTGAATCGCTCCCCGGCTGGACAAGAACCACCCAACGGGTCACCTCCGGCGAATGCGCTGCAGTCCCAGCTCGCGCCCCGCTCCGCCCCGAGTCGTTGCCGCTCGCGCGGGGCCGCTTCGGCCCGCGTTTGGTGCAACTCGACATCGGTCGTGACTCCGTCGGAGGCCCTCCCCGAGGGGTGCACAGTTTTCGGATCGGCCTCGAGGACCTGATCGTCATAATAGGGAATTATGACGATCAAACCAATTTCATGCGTGATTGTGCATATGAATGCTCAACTTGTAACGGAACTACTAAACAATTCCTTCCGATCGAATTCGGTAGGCTATCCAACTGCGATTTCCTGATTTCATTACGTTTCATTTCATGTTACGTAACATATACTGTACGCTTATGGCATGGTTGGAGACGGTCGAAAGGGACTCGAATGAGCAATACGACGAATGCGGACCCCACAGCAGGCGCAGAAGCCGAAAAGCCACGCGTCGGCCGACCCCGTAAATACGACTCCCCCGCAGACCGGGTCCGCGCCCACCGTGAACGCGCGCGGCGCCGCAAAGAAGCCGAACAACTCGCCGAACTCACCGACCCGCCACACCGATCGACGCGGCCGCGAACCTCACCGCCGCGGTCACCGCACTGCGCGCTCTCACCGCCGCGAGCATCGAACAGCACACCGCCGTCGCCACGCAGATCAGCGCAGCCCTCGACAAACTCACCGACCCCGGAGCGCTCGACGCGCAACTGCACCGGACCGCCACCGAACTCGCGAAGGTCAAGGCCGATGCCGACGCCGTGATCGCCGGCCTCAAAGAGAGGCTCACGCAGGCCACCGACGACCGCGACAACGCCGACGCCGCCGTCGAGGCCGTCGACCGCGAACTGTCCGACGCCCGCGCCGCGCACAGCGAGAAGTTCCGAATTCTCGAATCCGAGCACCACGACGAGTTGGCCCGCGTCAACGAAGAACATGCCGACGCCCTACGCCGACATCGCGACGAACACGCAGCCGCAGTCGCCGAGTACGAACAGACCGTGAACGACCTGCACGCGACGATCGCCACACAGCGCGAACACCTCGACACTGCGGCTGGTGAACGCGAGCGGCTCGGCACCGAACTCGGTGAGACC
>BBEG01000332.1 GCA_001312645.1 Rhodococcus sp. JCM 9791 | reverse complement strand
GCTCACCATCGCCGCTCGAAATCACTTCCGACCAGCTCCGGGGCAACCGTTCCAACCTATCACAGAAGTTCTTGAAGGCCCAAACCCTCTTCGAACTTTTCCTGCAATTGCCCTTGCGAACGTGAACACTACCATAACCCCGACCCTCTCGGTTCGGTTGGTGTCCCTGTCGCTCGAACGACGATAAAGTTACGCCACCGCTAACAGGGCGTCAAATCGCCTGGTCAGCGTCCTGATAGCGGTGGCGTAGCTTCGCGTCAGTCCCGGACGACGCGCACTCCGGCGAAGTTCCGCTTTCCGCGACGCACGACCATCCATTGGCCGTGGAGCAGATCGTTCTCCGACGGTGTCCAATCGTCGCTCGAGACTCTGACGTTGTTGACCGACGCGCCGCCTTCCTTCACCGTCCGCCGTGCCGCCCCCTTGCTCTCACACAGTCCCGTCGTGACGAGGAGATCGACGATGGTGCTCGGCTCGCCGGCCCGCACCTCCGAGACCGAGGCCTCGGTCAGCGCGGCGGCGAGCGTTCCCTCGTCGAGCTCCGCGAGGTCGCCACGTCCGAACAACGCAAGGCTGGCGTGCTCGACCGCACGGGTATTCGCTTCACCGTGGACAAGATTCGTCATCTCCGCTGCAAGACGCTTCTGCGCCTCGCGTGCGTGCGGACGCTCGGCGGTCGCGGTCTCGAGTTCCGCCAGTTCCTCACGCGACAGGAACGTGAACCACCGCAGGTACTTCATGACGTCGGCGTCTGCCGCGTTGACGAAGTATTGGTACCAGGCATAAGGCTCGTCATCTCCGGATCGAGCCACAGGCTTCCACCACCGGTCGATTTCCCGAACTTCTTGCCGTCCGACGAGGTCACGAGCGGAACGGTCAGGGCATGCACCGAGGCTCCGTCGGTGCGTCGATTCAGTTCCACGCCTGCGATGATGTTGCCCCACTGATCGGACCCACCGACCTGGAGCGCGCACCCGTACTTGCGACGAAGTTCCACGTAGTCGTTGGCCTGGAGCAGCATGTAGCTGAACTCGGTGTACGAGATACCGTCGCCCTCCAGGCGGCGCTTGACGGTGTCGCGCGCGAGCATGACGTTGACGGAGAAGTGCTTACCGATGTCGCGTAGGAAGTCGACGACACTGAGCTGACCCGTCCAGTCGAGATTGTTCACCACCACCGCGCCGGTGTCGGGGTCGCCGAAGTCGACGAACCGTTCGAGTTGACCGCGGATGCGATCAGACCAGTCGGCGACGGTGTCGGCGGACTGCATGGTGCGCTCCCCCACATCACGCGGATCGCCGATCAGTCCGGTTGCGCCGCCGGCGAGCACTATCGGCCGATGACCGGCGCGCTGGAATCTCTTGAGCGCGAGCAGCGGCACGAGGTGACCTGCGTGCAGGCTCGGCCCGGTGGGATCGAATCCGGCATAGAGCGTGATCGGACCTGCATCGAGGTCCCGTCGGAGTGCGTCGAGATCAGTCGATTGGGCAATGAGCGCGCCAGGTCAGTTCGTCCAGAATTTGCTCAGTCACCCGTCGATCATCCCATTCCTGTTCAGGGCATCGGAGCGCGTGGGCTTCTTCGGTATGCAGAGACACCGATTCCGCCGGGGATCCACAACCGCCACGTTCGGTCGGCAGCGACACTGATCCCCACTCGCGGACCGGCCTCCACCGGCGTCTTCCCATCGGGGAAGGTGACCGACACCCGTGCGTTCGACGCGAAGACGTCGAGACCGTTGTCGTCGAGGGTCAACCCCAACGCTTCCGCGAGATTCCCGGGGCCGCGCGCGAGATTCTCCGCCGAGGTGCCGGGTGTCCGCCGCGTCCGGACGTCCGCTTCACCGGCAATCACTTCGGCACCGCGCAACAGCACTGCGGCGGCCACACCGTGGGGACCGACCGAGATGTTCGCGCAGTGGTGGATGCCGTAGCTGCGATAGACGTACAGGTGGCCGGCCGGTCCGAACATGACCCGATTGCGGCCGGTCGGCCCTCGGTACGAGTGCGCGGCCGGATCCGGCCACGGGCCGCTTTCGGGTCCACCGTAGGCCTCGACCTCGGTGATTCGGAGCGTCACCTCACCGACTGATGTGGGCAGCCAGCAGGGCGCGCGCTGCAGAAACCGGATCGAGCTCCGAAAGACGATCCGAGGTCAGCTTGCGACCCATCCGGCAACACCGCGCGCGACGAAATCTTCGTGCTCGGCGTCGGAGACGTCACGCGCGTCGTCGACGAGCAGAACCGGTATTCCGTTCTCGATGGGGTACGCGCGTCGCAGCCTGGGGTTGTACAACACCGTGTCGTCGACGAGCAGAAGCGGCCCCTTGTCCTGCGGGCAGGCCAGGATGCTCAACAGTGTGGGATCGACGGCCACGGATATCCTCTCGACGAGCTGATGGTCAACGCGCTCAGGTTACCGCGCGACCGGACCGGTCCGATGCGTGCCCGACGTCCACTTCGTCGATACCGCCTTGGTGAACCGCCGGTAGGTCCCCGTCGCCGGATCTGCACACCAGGACCTGACGCTGGGGGCAGGTAATCCTCGCGCGCGCAGGACCTCGGCGATCGGCCGGTACGACGGTCCGAGAGGTATCTCGCCGACCACGTGAACCAGATCCGGACGCTCCCCGACCGGTAGAGCGTCGAGTGCGACGGTGATCTCGCAGCCGTCGGCGCCCGATTCTCACGGAGAGTGATTGCCGCCACCGCGATATCGCGGTGACCGACGGTCACTCCGTACGACACCACGAGGTCGACGCGCGGGAGGCTGCCGAGGACGTCGACGACCGGTTGTGCATAGACGGGGCCGTGCGGTGTCACGATGACCGATCGCTTGTTGTCGAGGAGCCAGAAGTCGCCGTCCGCGTCGCACCTGAACAGGTTCTCTGTGAGGATCCAGCTGTCGCCGGGTTCGAAGACACCGCGCATCACTCCGGTGAGGCTTTCCGCAGAATGTCCTCGTCGGCCGAGCAACAGCCCGACTTCGTCGGGATCGCACTCACGCACGAATCCGCGCTCGTCTTCGACGAGTCGCCCGGCCACCGCGTCGTAGGCAGCCAACCGGACCTCGGCGCTGCCCGGCAACGGTCGCCCCTTCGCGCCGATCTTCGCTCCGGACACGTTCGCGAGCACTATGTCGCCCTCGGTCGAGGCGTAGAACTCGAGGACACGGGCCGGCGCAAACCTCTCCAGAGTGCGGCGCCACAGTCCCGGTGTCATGCCGGACCCGAGGAACAGCCGGATGGGATGGATGTCGTCGGAGTGCCAGGATGAGCTGTCGAGGACGGTGTGGAGCATCGACCAGGTGTAGGTCACCACCGTCACCCCGTAGCGGTGGATCTCCTCGCGGAACCGCGCCGGGTCCAATTCCCGCGACAATGCGATACGTGCTCCACCCGCAAGCGCTCCCCCGAGCCCCACCAGAAGACCCGACGAATGATGCAGCGGTGCAAGGCAATACATGGTATCCCCGCGGTCGAGTGACGCCGCGGTCGCGGTTCCGAACGCCGACAGCGCCCACCGATGGTTCGTGATCCGTTTCATCTCGAGCGCGTCGCCGCTACCGGTGAACAGCACGAACGCCAGTTCACGGGCGAGTCCGGGATTGGGGACGTACCACCCCGGCAACTCGACGGTCGACACGTCGAGACGTTCGAGGTCGACCACGTCGGCGTCCGACGGAACGTCCAGGTCGCGCACATTGCCGCCGCCGAGGACCAGCGCGGGAAGACCGGTGTCAGCGGCACGGTCGAGGTTCTCCGGATCGGTGATGATCTTCTCGACGACACCGAGCCTGATGGCCTCGGCAAGGTCGGGACCCGGGGCCAACATCACCGACACGCCACCGAGTCGCGACACCGCCGCAACAGCAGCCATCGCGCTGGGACGAGTTCCCATCAGGACGCCGACGTGCATGGCCGGACGAATCCCACAACTCACGAGGCCGAGGACGATGGAATCGATTCGAGCGTTGACGACCTCGTACGTGTACACCCGGTCGTCGTAGATGAAACACTCTCGCTGCGCCGCCTTGCTGCCCTGCTCCGCGAGCAGGCCTCCCACGGAGATGCGAGTGTGGGATTGGAGTTGACCCAACCGAGCAAGCCGCGGCAGGCGCGCACCGCCTCGCTCGACAGTTCGCGGCGCCCCGCACAGCGCCGGCAGCGAGGTCGGCGACCCCTTCGACGAGTTCGGTACCCACCTCGACGATCGTCGTGGCGGTGTGGGTGATGCGGTTACCGAACGTCACGCCGGTCTCGTCCTCACCGTGCGGATCCGGCGTCTCCATCGGGACCACACCGACGGGACGGTCACCGTGGCCGTCACGCCACTGCACCCATTCACTCACAGCAGGCCAAGTCTGTTGTGCAGCAACCGATCCCACGACAAGTCCGAAATGCCCCGCGCGCAGGGAATACTCGTATACCTCGGCGCGGGGTGCGGCCTTGCGGATACCTCGGACCGCGAGCGGCTGGCCGATGTCGTCGACCTCTCCGACGAAGGCGAGGATCGGACAGGTGATCTCCGCGAGGCTGACGGCTCGGTCGTTGATCACGAACCCGCCGCTCATCATCCGATTGTGGGCGATGAACTGGCGCAGCAACTCGGCGACGGCCGGCCCCGACCAGGCAACCCAGCCTTCCGTATCGAGGAACCTGCGCTGTGGCTCACGCGGCAACAGTGCCTCACGGTCGTGCAACTGCAGGAGGAAATCGATGCGGGAGCGTACGGTCTTGACGGGATCGAGGAACTGGAAGCCGTGCGCGCCATCCAGCCCGAGATCGCGAGCCGGTTGAACACGTGGTCGGCCAAGAAATCCGCGGACCTGACCGCAACCGCATCAGGGATACCGAATGGAAGCGCTGCGAGCGTGTCGACGGGGCTGCCGTACGTTACGAGACTCGCGATGTTCCGGCTCCGCCGATATGCCGCGGCCTGATAACAGAACATTCCGCCCTGTGAGTACCCCGACAGGTGGATGTCGCGCCCCGTGTACTCGTGGACCCGATCGATGATCTCGTCGAGGGCCACGATGTGGTCGGTGAGCGTGCGGCCCCACCCGCCCTCTTCCTGGTCGGGAGAGCCGAAATCGACAACCCACGGGTCGAGCCCCAGCGAATGCAGCAACCCGACAGCACCCGTGCCCGGCGTGACGTCGTACACGTCGGCAGACATCATCATCGGCGGTACCAGCACGATCGGAATTCCCGAGGTGGCGGTGTCGGATTCGGGGAAGTACCGACGGAGCCGGTACATCGGTGTGCGCACGACGACCTGGAACGGGGATGGTGCCGCCCCTGATTCCAGGCCGCCGAATCGCACTACCTCGAGACCGTTCTGCGCCGTCGCAATGATCCGCCGCAGGGACCCGATCACCGCCTCACCACTGAGTTCCACCTACCGCCCCCTCCACCCGCGTCCGGCACCCCGGTTTACGGCTCTCAGACTGCCACACGGCCGACACCTGTCGGTGCCGACCTGCGGAGTGTCTTCCGACAGGGCAACCGGCGTGCCCGAGCTCTACTCGGTCGGGCGCACCCACGAGCGCAGGGACTTCGCTTCCGAGCGCACTCCACCGAGCTGTTCGACGACGCGGACCCCGGCCG
>BBEG01000331.1 GCA_001312645.1 Rhodococcus sp. JCM 9791 | reverse complement strand
CGATCGAGTGGGCACGCATCGCCTCCCGGCGGGCGAGCATTGCGGCGCGGGCGGCCTCTCGTCGTGCGTCGTGTGCGCGCGAGGAGCATCCGCCTCCTTCGATTCCGAGCACGGTCCGGGCGAGGAGGACCAGGCCCCATGGTCCGATGACCACAGCGGCCATGGGTAGACCAGCGATGCGTCCCGAGTGACACCAAGGCCCAGACCAGCACGTTGATCGCACTCACGCCGAGCCACGCGGTCCACTCGATCCTCTGATGGACGGGAAGCCGCCGACGAGCACGTGCTGTGGTCGGTGCTGGAGGAACGGGCCGGGGAAGGTCGGTGAACTGCGCGCGCGCCTCGGCGACGGTCGTCGATGCGTAGACGGCGGAGGCGCGGGTGTCGAACTCGTCGATGGTGAGGTGCCCGCTGCCGACGTGCTGGGCAAGTTCGTCGACGAACCGCTCGCGTTCGGAATCGGAGATCCTGTCGGAGTCGGGAATGTGGGGGTTCTCGGTGGCCATGGGGTCCTCCAGCGGAGATTTCCTGCCCTGATGAGCTTCCATTGTGGAAAGTCGTTGTTTCCATGATGGATATGACACAGTGGAATGTCAACGGTTTTCCCGATGACGGGATGAGGGGAGCGCGTGATGGCCGGACGTCCGCTCAACGCGACAGCTGCGTCGCTGCTGGGTTTTCTGCACGAGGGTCCGAAGACGGGTTGGGATCTGGTGACCACGGCGCAGGAGCGGATCGGCAAGTTCTGGTCGCTCACTACCAGCCAGGTGTATCGGGAACTTGCCGCGATGGAACGAGACGGCATGATCATGCCCGGTGAGAAGGGTCCGCGCGACCGCAAGCCCTACACCCTCACCGACGCCGGCCGCGAGGCGTTCGCAGCATGGATCGACCGCGACCCCGGACCCGAGAACATCCGGCACCCGCTGCTTCTCACCGTTGCATTCGCCGACCATCTACGTCCGGAACGGCTCGCCGAGATGCTCGCGCACTACCGCGCCGCGCATGAGAGCCAACTCGCCGGGTACGAAGACCTCATGACGAACCACGACCTGCCGGACTACTCTGCCGCCACGGTCGAGTTCGGCATTGCTTACGAACGCGCTGTGCTCACGTGGCTCGAAGGCATGGACAAGCGGCTCGCGAACGAGGGATGACCGATCACCGCAGGGTCGATCACCGCAGGGGATCGAAATGCCGCAGCAGCGGATCGGCGTCGTTTGTCATTGCACCTGCGAGGAGTCGGCCGGTCAGTGGCCCGAGCGCGACACCCCACATACCGTGACCGCCCGCGACGAACACGCGCGGCGACCGGGTGCCACCGATCAGCGGCAGTCCGTCGGCCGTGCACGGCCTCGAGCCGACCCACTCCTCACTCCTCGCAGCCCAGTCGACTTCGGGCATGAGCGTGCGGGTCGCGTCGACGATCGCTGGATGCGTCGCGGATCGAGGGGTGCGTCGGGTTTGCGGAATTCCATCATTCCGGCGATGCGGAACCGGTCGTGCAGAGGCGTGCACGCCACCCGCTGCACCGGGAAGTACACGGGGTTCTTGGGAAGTTCGTCGGGCACCACGCTGAAGCTGTACCCGCGACCGGCCTGAACCGGAGTGCGCACACCGAACCCGTGGGCAAGTGCGTTCAGCCGCGCTCCCGTCGCGAGGACCACCGCATCGACGGACACGTCGAGTCCCTTCGCGGAGATCACGTCGACCACGCCGTTGCCGGGGTCGCGCACCTCGGTGACGTCGAACCCGGTGATTACCTCACCGCCGCGTGCTCGCACCGCATCCGCGAGTGACGCGACGAACCGTGGTGGATCGATGAACCGTTGGCCGCGGACCCTCAATCCCGCGCGCACCTTGTCGCCGAGCAGGGGTTCGAGCGAGTGCACCGCGTCTGCGTCGAGGATGTCGTAATCCACCTCGCCGCCCGTCGCCCGTACGTGGTCGAACTCGCCGAGCAGGTGGTCGCGCTCGGTCTCCGCTGTGAATGCCGCGAGGAACGGGTCGGCATCGCGGGTCTGTTCGGTGACGCCGCCGACCGACAGGTCGTCGTACGCCCGCAGCGCAACCTTGTTGACCTGGGCGAACACTTCCAATGATGCCATCCAATGCCGAGTGCTGCAGTGCCGCGCGAAGTCCACGAGAAATCGCATCAGTTTCGGGTCGAGAGTGGGTGGCACGTACACCGGGGACGAGGGCGTGAACATCGACCGCAGCCCGTACCTCAGCACCGACGGCTCCGGTAGCGGCAACGTCAGGGCAGGCGCCAGCCAGCCTGCGTTGCCCCATGACGCGCGTGCGTCCTGCCTATCGGCTCCGGGGCCGGTGCGGTCGACGACGGTGACGGCCAGGCCTCGTTCCTGCAGAAACCACGCGGTGGACAGCCCCACGATGCCGGCACCGGCCACGGCAACTCGACGAATCGTCATGATCCACTCCCGTCGACACAGAGATACCGCTCCTCTCCATGATGCCCTCGCGGGGGGTTCGGCACGCCGGCTCGGCCGTCCTAATATTCGAGGAGGAAATCTGCTTGTCGAAGGGGACAGTGAGTTGAGCACACACGTCGAACAGCGCGAGTTCCAGGCCGAGGCGCGCCAGTTGCTGGATCTGATGATCCACTCGATCTACTCGAACAAGGACACCTTCCTGCGCGAGTTGATCTCCAACGCGTCCGACGCGTTGGACAAACTCCGCTTGGAGTCGTTCCAGAACAAGGACCTGGTGGTCGACACGTCCGACCTGCACATCGACCTCGAGGTCGACAAGGATGCCCGTACCCTCACGATCCGGGACAACGGCATCGGTATGTCGCGCGACGAAGTCGTCGACCTGATCGGTACTCTCGCCAGGTCCGGCACCGGCGAGTTGCGCAAGAAGCTGCGCGAGGCCAAGGACGCCGCGGCGTCCGAGGAACTGATCGGTCAGTTCGGCATCGGCTTCTACTCTGCGTTCATGGTGGCCGACAAGGTCACGCTCGTCACCCACAAGCCGGGGCAGGATGCCGGAACCAGGTGGGAGTCCAGCGGCGAATCCACCTACACGATCGAAGACGTCGAGGACGCGCCGCAGGGAACCTCGGTCACCCTGCATCTCAAGCCCGAGGACGCCGACGACCATCTCTTCGACTACACGTCGCAGTGGAAGCTCGAGGAGATCGTCAAGAAGTACTCCGACTTCATCGCGTGGCCCATCCGCATGGAGGTCTCCCGGACCACCAAGGGTGAGGACGGCACCGACGAGGTCACCTTCGAGACCAAGACCCTCAACTCGCAGAAGGCGCTCTGGGCGCGCTCGCGCGACGAGGTATCGGACGACGAGTACAACGAGTTCTACAAGCACGTCGCCCACGCGTGGGACGAACCGCTCGAGATCATCCCGATGCGCGCCGAGGGAACCTTCGAATACCAAGCGCTGCTGTTCATTCCGACGCATGCCCCGTTCGACCTGTTCTCCCGTGAACGCAAGACGGGCATTCAGCTCTATGTCAAGCGCGTGTTCATCATGGACGACTGCGAAGACCTCATCCCCGAATATCTTCGCTTCGTCAAGGGTGTCGTCGATGCGCAGGACCTGTCGCTCAACGTCTCCCGTGAGATCCTGCAGCAGGACCGCCAGATCCGGGCCATCCGGCGTCGTCTCACGAAGAAGGTCCTGTCCACGGTCAAGGACATGGCGACCCACGACGCCGACAAGTACCGGACCTTCTGGAACGAGTTCGGCCGCGTCCTCAAAGAAGGTCTGATCTCCGACACCGACAACCGCGACACGCTGCTCGCGATCTCGTCGTTCGATTCCACGGCGAGCACCGAGGAGCAGACCACGCTCGCCGGGTACGTCGAGCGTATGAAGGACGGCCAGGACGAGATCTACTACATCACCGGCGAGTCACGTCAGCTGCTCGAGAGCTCCCCGCACATGGAGGCGTTCACAGCGAAGGGCATCGAGGTGCTGCTGCTGACCGACCCCGTCGACGAGATGTGGGTGACGTCGGTTCCCGAGTTCGAGGGCAAGGCCTTCCGATCGGTTGCGAAGGGCGAGGTCGACCTCGACACCGAGGACGAGAAGAAAGCGGCCGAAGCCGAACGTGAGGAGCAGGAGAAGGACTTCGGTGATCTTCTGACGTGGATGAAGGACACCCTCGACGAGCACGTCAAGGAGGTCCGCCTGTCGTCGCGCCTGACGACGTCGCGGCATGCATCGTGGGCGACACCTTCAGCATGTCGCCGGCGCTCGAACGCATGTACAAGGCGTCCGGCCAGCCGGTGCCGCACACCAAGCGGATCCTCGAACTGAACCCCGGGCATCCGCTCGTGTCGGGGCTGCGTGCGGCGCACGGTGGCCGCACGGACGACCCGGCGCTCGCCGAGACGGCAGAGTTGCTGTACGGGATGGCCTTGATCGCCGAGGGCGGCGAGGTCGACGATCCCGCACGCTTCACACACCTGCTCGCGGATCGGCTCGCCCGCACCGTCTGATCTCTCTTCACGGATAGCTCGTGGGCATGGCTGACGTGGACGGAGTCCTGTTCGACATCGAGGGCGTGATCGTGACGTCGTGGGAGCCGGTGCCCGGCGCCGCCGACGTCCTCGCGCAGCTCCGCGAGAGCGGAGTGCCGCGGGCGTTCCTGACCAACACGACGTCACGGACGTGTGCCGAGATCGCTGCAACGCTCAGTGATCTCGGCATGCCCGTCGATCCGAGTGAGATCGTCACGGCCGCGTCGCTGACGGCCGAGTATTTGAAGCAGACCTATCCGGGGCGCCGGTGCTGGGTGCTCAACGAGGGCGATGTCGAGGCCGATCTCGACGGGATCGAGCGTGACGACGACGATCCCGATGTGGTGGTACTCGGCGGTGCGGGGGAGAAATTCACTCACCGGACGTTGAGTCGCGTTGCCGAATTGATGCTCGACGGTGTCCCCGTCGTCGCGATGCACCGCGCGGCCAGCTGGCAGGGGCCCGACGGGCTGCGCCTCGATACAGGCGCCTATCTTGCCGGACTCGAGGAGCTCAGCGGTCAGTCGGTGGTGGCGGTGGGGAAGCCGTCGATGCAGGGTTTCCTTGCGGCCGCGGACATCATGGACGTCGACCCGTCCCGCATGGTCGTGGTCGGTGATGATCTGTACGGCGAGGTGCTGCCCGGACAGCGGCTCGGAATGACCGGAGTCCTGGTGCGTACCGGAAAGTTTCGTCGGTCTGTGCTCGAGCTCGCCGTCGACCGGCCCGACCACGTGATCGATTCGGTTGCCGATCTTCCGCAGTTGCTCGACGATGTGTGATCTCGGGTCTCGCGCGCCGCACATGTGACGAGTACCCTGCGCCCGAGGGCTCTTTCCCTCCTTCTTCCAGCGCAGAGGAGCACTTCTTGTCCATTCGTTCTCTCCGGTCCGTCCTCTCCGGCCGTCGTGTTGCGCAGGCCTTCGCGGCGGTTGCCGTCGGCGCAGCATCGTTTGCCTTGGTGGGAACAGGTACGGCGTCGGCCGCGCCGGTGACGTGTGTGTCGCCGCCGTCCGAGAATCAGATCCTGGTGTCGGATACAGCAAGCTGTGGTGCGACGACCACCGGTGAGGGTTTCGCGCGTGCATCGGCAGCCGACAGCGGCACCGCGGTGTCGGTTGCGGAGTCCGCGGGT
>BBEG01000330.1 GCA_001312645.1 Rhodococcus sp. JCM 9791 | reverse complement strand
GGGGAACGAGTTTTCCGGTGCGATACCTGTGGGTTTTCGGGGTGTCGGGACCGGAACGCTGCCAGAGTGATTCTGGCTGTGGCGGAGCGTGGCCACACCGGTGTCGACGACGTAGGTCACTGGGGTCCGCCTCCTTCGGGTGGTGGTTCGGGTGCGGTCTGAGCTGGGAATCTCCTGTCAACACGGCAGGGGAGACGTTAAGGTGTCTCGTCCTGTCCTGGTGAGAGGCCGCTCAGCCGGCCATGGTGAGGCCGCCGCTGACGCTGATCACCTGTCCGGTGATGAACGATGCGGAGTCGGAAGCGAAGAACAGGACCGGGGCGGCAACCTCGTCGGGGCGGGCAAGCCGGCGGAATGGAATCGCCTTGATCAGTGCCGCTTTGAGCTTCTCGTCCTGTGACTGGAACAGCGGTGTGTCGGTGGGGCCGGGGCATACACAGTTGACGTTGATGCCGTGCCGTGCCATCTCTCGTGCAAGCGATTTGGTGAGTGCGATGACACCGCCCTTGGCGCCGGCGTAGATGGATTCACCCGAGCTGCGACGCGACCGGCGTCGCTGGCCAGATTGATGACCCGCCCGCCGTTGCCGGCCTCGATGATGCCGGGCAGGAAGGCGCTGCAGATGTTCACCGGACCGAGGTAGTTGATCGCCACGACCTTCTGCGCGAATTCGGGGGTGGCATTGAGGAACTGGTCGGTCCGGTCCCATCCTGCAGCGTTGACGAGGACGTTGGGGACGCCGACCTGCGCGTGGGTGTGTTCGCGGAGGGCGTCCACCTGGGTGCGGTCGGAGATGTCGACGGCAGCGCGGTGATCAGGTCCGGGTTCTCCTTCGCGGTGGCCTCGGCGGCCGCGAGATCGAGGTCGGCGGCGATCACCTTGTCGCCCTGCGCGGCGAAGGCCAGCGCAATGGATTTGCCGATGCCGGAACCGGCTCCCGTGACGAGGGCGATGTTGCTCATGTGAATGGTCCTCTCGGGGTGAAGGAGACGGTCAGGCCTTGACGTACTTTGCGAACTCGGCGGGCCGCTTCTCGGCGAATGCTTCGCGCCTTCGAGACCTTCGTCGGACTTGCCGAACAGGTCGAGTGCAGACATCGCGAGGTTGCTCAGACCGGCCTGGTGATCGGTGTCGGCGTTGAACGACTGCTTGAGGAACCGGATCGCGGTGGGGCTCTTCTCCGCGATCTCCGCGACGACGGCCTTGGCCTCGTCGAGCAACTTGTCCTGGGGGACCACCCAGTTCACGAGACCCCAGCGCTCGGCGGTGGGTGCGTCGTACTGGCGGCACAGGTACCAGATCTCGCGTGCGCGCTTCTCGCCGACGATGCGGGCGAGGAAGGCGGAGCCGAAGCCGGCGTCGAACGATCCGACACGGGGCCCGGCCTGGCCGAACTTCGCGTTCTCGGAGGCGATGGTGAGGTCGCACAGGACGTGCAGGACATGCCCACCGCCCACGGCGATTCCGTTCACGGCAGCGATGACGGGTTTGGGGACGTCGCGGATGAGCTTGTGCAGGTTGCCGATCTCGAACATGCCGCTCTCGGTGGGGCCGTAGTCGCCGGTCTCGGCGCGTTGCTTGACGTCACCGCCGGTGCAGAATGCCTTCTCTCCGGCGCCGGTGAGGATGATCGCCGAGACGCGGGTGTCGGCCCACGCGGCGCGGAACGCTTGATCAGTTCCTCGACGGTCTTGCCGCGGAAGGCGTTGTAACGCTCGGGGCGATTGATGGTGATGATCGCGGCGGCGCCGTCGATTTCGTAGGTGATGTCGTCGAAGTCGGCCATGGTGACTCCCTTGTCGAAGTGAGGGAATGAATACTCATTCATTGAGGCTGAAGGTACATTCATTAAAATTGAGTGTCAAGGGTCACAGTGCTCGATGGTGGCGTGCGCAGCGGAAACCGCCCCCGGGCTGCGGTGGCGCCGGGGGCGGGGAGTGTGGGCTATCGGGACTTGTTACCGAGGATTGAGCGCCATGTAGCGCGCGGGTACCTCGCCCCCGCCGTGGACGGCGAGATCGGCGCCGTTGACATAGGACGCAAGCGGCCCGGCCAGATACAGGCACGCGCCCGCGATATCCGAGGGAACTGCCATTCGCTGGATGGGCAAGGTTTTCGTCACCGCCGCGCCGCCGTCGTCGCCGTAGACATGGGCCGCGGCTTCGGTACGGATCAGGCCCGTGGTGATGTGATTGACCCGCACTTTCGGTGCCCACTCGAGCGCGAGCGCCTTGGTGAGTGCGAGCAGACCGGCCTTGGCTGCGGTGTATGCGGCGGTGCCGGGCTGGGGATCGTGCGCCGACACACTGCCGATGTTGATGATCGAGCCGCCGGTGGGTTGGGTGCTCATGACGCGATTCGCGGCCTGCGCCGCATAGAAGGGCGCAGAAAGGTTGAGGGAGACGATCCGGTCGAAGAACCGCGTCGAGACCGTCGCGGCGTCCGCGTCGGGGGAGCCGCCCGCGTTGTTGACCAGTACGTCGAGGCGGCCGAATTCGGAGGCCGCCGCATCGACGACGGCAGCGGCCTGATCGGCGTCACGGATGTCGGCGGCGAAGAACGACGCGGTACGACCGTCCGCTTCCGGGAGTGCCTCGGGCTCGGACCGCCCGCACACCAGGACATCGGCGCCTGCAGCGAGGAAGGTCTCGGCGATGGTGAAGCCGATGCCCTTCGTGCCGCCGGTGACGACGACTGCGTGTCCGGTGAAGTCGGCCGGGTTCGAGATGCTCATGGGATCGGAGAGTAACTGCGCGGCCGATCGTTCGGCCGCGCAGTTCCGCTCAGTGGGCCGTCTCGGTCAGAGCAGATGAACCTTCTTGTAGAGGATCTTCGACGGCCCGCCGACCAATCCGACGCTGTCGAGGAACGTCATGAGCTTGGCGCCGGACTTGCGCACCTTGTCGTGGTGGTGCTTGTTGCCCTTGGCTTCCGCGAGTGCGCGATCACGATCGAGGCCGGCATTGGTGTACACGCGGGGATGAATCATGCTCTTGACGACGAAGTACACGACCACCGCGGTGTTGACGCGCTCGATCGCGAGACGCGCGCGGCTCGCGCCGGTGAGTCGCCGGGTGACCTCTTCGCGAGCGAACCGGATGTGCCGGGCTTCCTCGAGGACGTGGATCCTGCTCACGGCGCGGGTGACCGGTTGCACGCGCTCGTCGCGCATGAAATCGCGCTGCATCATGTCGAGGATCTCCTCGGCGGCATCACCGAGGCGTAGGCGTTGGCGCCGCGGAAGTAGTGACCCCACAGCCGTCCCAGGTGATGGATGTACTTCGGGGGACCGTAGCCGGGCATTCCGAGGCGTTCGCCGGCCCGCGCGAACATCACGGAGTGACGGCACTCGTCGGCGACCTCGGTGAGCGCGAACTGCACATGGCTCGAGTGCTTGTTGCGGCCGTACACGTCGCGCAGCAACATCTGCATGAGCAGGATCTCGAACCACAGGCCGACGCTCGAGACGCTGGCGGCTTCGTGCTTGGTCAGTTCGATGCGCTGTTCATCAGTGAGTTCGTCCCAGAGGACGGTGCCGTAGAGCGTGCTCCACTCCGGTGTCATGCCGAACTTGTCGTCGGGGATCGGTGCGTCCCAGTCGACCTCGATCACCGGGTCGTACGACTTGCGGGCGGACGATGCGAGCAGGCGCCGCGCAGTGTCCTCGCGGTCGGAGATCGGGAGTCCTGGAACGAAACCCTTGCTGTTCTCGCGGGTGAACGATGCGGTCATGCCTCCACCTTTAAGTGTGACGATGAGTAACTGTTAACTGAAGGCTACAGTGATCGCACCCACGACACAATGCCCACCGCCGAATCGGCGATGGGCATTGTGGGTTCTGGAAGGGGGCCTCAGCTGCGCGGCGGCGCCCAGAAAGCCGCACCGACAGCGCCGACCAGCAGAACCGCCGCGAGCGCAAATGATGCCTGCTGCATGCCTTCGAGGAATGCGTCCTGGGCGAGTGCGGCGAGTTGTTCGCCCTGCGGACCGGCCTGTTCTGCAACCTGCAGGGCAGCGGCGAGCGAATCCTCCACGGCTCCCCGCGCAGGTTCCGGGAGCATCTCCGCGGTCGGTGCGATCCGGTTTCCGTAGGCGGCGGCGAGGACGCTGCCCGCCGCGGCGACACCGATCGCCGCACCGATCTCGCGGGTCGCATCGTTCACGGCCGATGCGACACCCTGCTGGTCCTCCGGGGTGTTCGAGACGATCGCGTGAGTTCCGGGCGCGGTACAGAATCCGACGCCGACACCCGTTACCAGCATCGCCAGCGCGACATCGAGGTACGACGAGTCCGCGTCGAGCATGCCGAGGAAGATCAGCGACACCCCGATCAAGGCAAGGCCGACGCTCATGAGGATGCGCAGTCCGATCCATCGGAGCATCAGCGGTACCGCGACGGACATGATCATCACGAGGACGAAGATGGGAGTCATCGCGACGGACGACATCAGCGGTGAATAGCCTTGGACGAGCTGGAGATACTGCACCATCAGGAAGAACAGCCCGAACCCTGCGAGGAACTGCAGGTTCAGAGCGGCGGCGCCCACACCGAATTCGCGGTTGCCGAACAGTCGCATATCGAGCAACGGTTCGGCGGCCCGCAGTTCGGCGAACACGAACCCGACGGCGGCCGCGACGCCGACAGCGATGCAACCCAGTGTCACCGGGTCGAGCCAGCCTCGATGAGGCCCTTCCATCACGCCCAGGACGAACAGGCCGATTGCCGCGATCGCAAGGATGCTACCGCCGATGTCGAAGCGCCCGGGATTCTCGGCCCGCGATGACGGGATCGTCAGTGACATCACGACCATGACGAGGGACGCGACAGCGAATCCACCGAAGATCAACTTCCACGAGGCGTATTCGAGGATGACTCCGGAGACGATCATGCCGACGACTGCCCCGGATCCGGCCACCCCGGCCCAGATCCCGATCGCTCGTGCTCGGTGCTCCGGCGAGAATCCCGTCGTGATCAGCGACAGCGTGGCCGGCATGACCAGAGCCGCTCCGACGCCGGCGATACCTCGCGACGCGATCAACCATGTCGGACCGTCGGTGATCAGCGGTAGCGCCGACCCGAGCCCGAAGATCACCAGACCGATGACGAGGACTCCGCGTCGACCGAACCGATCGCCCAGGGCGCCGCACGGGAGCAGTAGTGCCGCGAGCGCGAGTGTGTAACCGTCGACCACCCATGTCAGTTGACTCTGCGTTGCCCCGGTCTCGACGGCGATGTCGGGCAACGCGGTGTTGAGTGCCGCCATCGCCGCAATCACCGCGGACACCGAAGAACAGGCCACGACGAGCAGCCACAGCTGTGCGCGCGTCATGCGAGCAGTGGGAATCTCGGACTTCGGAGGTGCTGATGCTTCGGACACGGTTGCCTTCCGAGCGTGACGGTGGGCTTGTGGAACTGCGCAGGAGTCGTGGAACCACAAACGAGACTGTCGGTATCGTAACGGAAACGATAGTTCTACAACCAGGCCCGGACGGAGACGAGAGAAACTGTGGATGTGAGCGCACGCGAAGATGTCCAGACATCCCGAGAACCCGATCCCCGGAAAGCGCGGTCGCGAGCACGGCTGCTCGATGCCGCCACCGAGTTGCTCGCCACGGGCGGCGCCGACGCCGTCAC
>BBEG01000329.1 GCA_001312645.1 Rhodococcus sp. JCM 9791 | reverse complement strand
CGGCGATCCGTGCGGCCGAGGAGTCGGCGGCCGGCGGTGTCGATCGGGGCGCTCCCGGTACCGGCCTCGATGCGGAGGCGTGGCGTCGCCACTGGCGTCGCTGAGTTCGGGACTGTAGACCTCTTGGTCGTCCAACTTGCGAAACGCAAGGATTATTTCTCGGGATAAAACAAACCTAGATACTGTTTTATGGCTTACCATCGTACTCACGACAGGTTAATCACCGGGAGAGGCAAACTCCGGTAAACGAATGTCGGGTTCGGACCAGCGGAATTTGCCACACGCGCGACGTGCGACGTGCCCAGAGCAGATCGGAGTCCAGCATGACCCAGGTACGCCCGCCCAATGGGCTCGTGACCGGAGCATCATCAGAGCGGATGGTCGACCCAACCGAACATTTCCGGCCGGGGAGACCCACGCGAGCCCCCGACGATATTGCCGACAGCGCACGCCTCGACCGGGTCGACACCACCGTCCCCGCACAGAAGCCCACCGTCAGTCTGATCATCCCGGTCAGGAACGAAGGACGGAACATCGCCTGGGTGCTCGAGCAGGTTGCCGACGAGATCAGCGAGATCATCCTGGTCGACGGGAACTCGACCGACTCGACGCTCATCACCGCCAACAGTTGCCGGCCGGACATCAAGGTCGTGCCCCAGGAAGGCACCGGCAAGGGCAGCGCGCTCAGGACCGGGTTCCTGGCCGCCACCGGCGACATCATCGTGATGATGGATGCAGACGGAAGCATGGCGCCCCAAGAGATTCGGCACTATCTGCACTTCCTCAACAACGGATACGACTTCGTCAAGGGCTCGCGGTTCATCGTCGGTGGCGGTTCGCTCGACATCACACCCTTCCGCCGGCTCGGAAATCGCTTCCTGCTGAACGTCTTCAATACTCTCTACGACGCCGAACTCACCGACCTGTGTTACGGCTTCTGTGCATTCCATCGCCGCTACCTGGAGCTGTTGTCTCTCTCTGCGCCGGGTTTCGAGATCGAGGCGGAAATGGTGGTACACGCGATGCAAGGTGGATTGCGGGTCGTGGAGGTGCCGAGCCTGGAAATGCCTCGGCGGTCCGGAAAATCGAATCTCCACGCGATCCGTGACGGTATCAGGGTGCTGCGCACCGTCCTCCGCGGGCACGATTCCGGGATGTCCGGCTATCTCGCACAGGCCCTTTCCCGCGGCGGCGCCCCCGAGCTCGCGAAAGAATGAGCCGTGCGGACACTGGTCACCGGCGCTGCAGGGTTCATCGGGTCCGCTCTGGTCGATAGACTCCTCGACGAGGGGCATCACGTGGTCGGAGTCGACGATCTCAGTTCGGGCACCACCGCAAATCTCGAACGTGCCATGCTCCGAAGAGATCCGAGCACGGGCCGATTCAGCTTGGTGCAGCGTGGTATTCAGAGCCCCGAACTGGTCGACGTCGTGGCCGGAACCAATCCTGAAGTCATCTTCCATCTCGCCGCGCAGACGGACCCCGCCGTGTCGTCGTCCGATCCGCAACTCGATGCCCGCATCAACGTGCTCGGCACCATCAATCTCTGCGAAGCAAGTCGGCGGGCCGGCATACGCAGAATCGTCTACGCGACATCGAGCAGTCCTCGGTGCAGCACCACGAGACTCGTATCCGAGGTGGAGGACTCATGGGCCACTCCGCGATCGCCCTACGAGGCGGCGAAACTCGCCGGTGAACTCTATCTCGGTGCATACGCGGAGATGTACGGTCTGGCACCGATCTGCCTGGCGCTCGCCGACGTCTACGACCCCCGCGAGGAAGACGGTGTGCAAGTGGATTTCACCCGGGACCGTATCTGCATCGACGATGCCGTCGAGGCCTTCGTCCGCGCCGGCCGCGCCCCGTCTCGATCACAGGCACCTACTACATCGGAACCGGTCGGACCCGGGGGATTCCCGCGGATGTGGGACGGGACCTCGGGTGGACCGCAGCGGTCGACCTGTCCGCGGAGGGAGGGGGAGTTCGTCGTGCTTCGTGACACCGCCGCGCGCCTCCGGACGGCAACAAGGGCTCCGCGAGGAGGTGCACGACTCGAACACCGCCTCCTCGCCGCAGCGGTGACCGCTCTCGGGGGAGTGGCGATCGCCGTGAATGTTCCTGGTCCTTGGGGAATTTCGGGTCGACTGTGGGTCGTGTCGTTCGTCGTTGCGGCTCCGCTGATCGCGATCGTCCGGCTGCTTCCTGGCGTCAATGCCGTACTCGCTCTGATCGTCAGTGCCGCCGGCGCCCTCGTCGTCAACGTTCTGGTCGCGCAGACGATGTTGACGGCCGATGCATGGTCGCCTCGCGCAGGCGTGGTCGCAGTGGGCGTTGCCGCGGCCCTGCTGTGGCTGGTGCCGAACGACCACAACTCGCTTCCACATACGAAGGACGATGCTCCATGACCGCCGCAATACCCCCGCGCACAATGACCATGGACGTGGTGATCTGCGCATACACACTCGAGCGCTGGGGCGACACTCTCGCTGCCGTCGAATCGGTGCGGAATCAGACGACGCCGCCGCACGAGATCGTCCTCGTCGTCGACCACAATCCCGATCTGTACGAACGCTTCCGCGCTGCCCTGCCCGACGTGACCGTCGTGGAGAACCGGAAGCAACGCGGATTGTCCGGCGGGAAGGACACCGGCGTCGACATCACCACCAGTGATGTGGTGGCCTTCTTGGACGACGACGCAGTGGCTCATCGAGTGGCTCAGGCACTTCCGTGATGCCTACGTCGACGAGAACATCGTCGCGTCGGAGGCACCACCCTGCCGGCCTGGGAATCCGAGCGGCCCCGATGGTTCCCGGAAGAGTTCGACTGGGTTCTGGGTTGCACGTTCACCGGACGGGAGCCGGGGACGGTCCGGAACCTACTGGGTGGCAATGCGTCCTTCCGCCGTGAGGTCTTCTCGGTGGCGGGGGGATTCCCGAGTCACATCGGCCGCACCTCGGAGCAGAGTCGTCCGCTGGGCTGCGAAGAGACGGAGTTCTGCATCCGGGTCCGTCAGCATCGCCCCGACTGGACCTTCGTCTTCGAACCGCAGTCGGTGATCTGGCATCGCGTACCGGCTGCGCGGGAGACCTTCTCCTACTTCCGCTCCCGCTGTTTCGCCGAAGGACTGTCCAAGGCGGCTGTGACGCGAAGCGTGGGTGTCACAGATGGGCTCTCGGCCGAGCGTAGCTACACCACCCGCACCCTCACCCGGGGCGTGGCGCGGGGGATAGGTGAAGCGCTCCGCGGAGAACGAGCCGGGATCGAGCGTTCGTACGCCATCTCGGTAGGCCTGCTCGCCGCCGCAGCAGGTTATGCGCGCGGCGGTGTACCGCTCCGTCGGAGACCTGCAATGACGGAGGCATCATGAACGAGGGCAGCATGAACGAGTCGATTCCGATACTCATGTACCACTCGGTGTCGGAACACCCCACCGCCGCGACACGTCGTCTCTCCGTCGGCCCCGCCTCGCTCGATCGGCAGGTCACCTTCCTTACGCAGAACGGCTACACCGGGATGACCTTCTCCCACCTCGCCGATGCGTTCGCGAAGGGCTTACCCCTGCCGGAGAAAACGGTGGTGCTCACATTCGACGACGGATACGCGGACTTCGCGCACGTCGCCTGGCCGATCCTTCGGCGCCACGGGTTTCCGGCGACAGTGTTCGTCACGAGCGGCTGGATCGACGACGCGGCTCCAACGCCGCCGGACATCCGCTGGGACCGATGCTGAACTGGGCGCAGGTCAGAGAACTCGCGGGCGCAGGAGTCGAGATCGGGGCCCACAGCCACAGCCACGCCCAACTCGATCAGTGTGCGGACGCCGCACTGTGCGAGGAACTTCGCATCGGTCGGATTCTCCTCGAGGACTGCGTCGGTACTCCGGTCCGCTCCCTCGCCTACCCTTTCGGCTACTCGACCCCGCGGGTGCGGGTCGCTGCCAGAGCAGCCGGTTATCGGTGCGCAGCATCCGTGAGGAACATTCGCGCGACCGCATCCGGCGACCCGTTCATGATCCCGCGGCTGACCATCCGCAGAAGTACCGACGACAACGACTTCGCATCGATCATGAGCGGCGACAAGCAGTTCTACCTCCGGGACCGCGTACTGACTGCGGGATACGCGACCGTGCGCGGCGCACGGCGTGCAGGTAGACGGGCCGCACGACATGGCTGAGAGCGTGCTCGCGATCGACACCGCCGACGACGGTCCCACAGACGATGGTCGCGGGACCGGTCGGCCGGTCAGCGGTCGGGCTCACGGTTCGCTCTTTCTACGGAACACCTATGCGCTCGTCCTCAACACCGGAATCACCGGCGCGCTCGGCCTGGGGTACTGGATCCTCGCCGCGCACTACTACGACGATTCGGACGTCGGTCGCGGATCCGCCGCGATCTCGGCGTTGATGTTGTTGACCGGACTGGTGTCGGCCAACTTCGCGGGCACGCTGAACCGCTTCATACCGAAGACCGGAAAGCGCACCGTCCACGTCGTCGCGTTCGTCTACCTTCTGACTTCCGGCGTGGTCGCCGTTCTTGCGGTAGCCCTTCTCTTCACGCTCGACCTCCTGGGCGGTCCGGCATACGACATTCTGCGCGAGCCGAACATGCGCCTGTGGTTCATCTCCGCAGCGGTGGTCGCGAGTGTGATCACGGTGCAGGACAGCGTCCTGACCGGCCTGCGCGTAGCCGTCTGGGTACCCGTGTGGAACGCGGCCTTCGCTGTCGCCAAGCTCGGCCTGCTCGTGCTGCTGGCCGAATCGATGCCCCGCACGGGAGTGTTCTTCTCCTGGATCATCTCCATGTTCATCGTCGTGTTCCCGGTGAACCTGCTGATCTTCGGCAAGCTCCTACCTCGACATGTACGCACGTCGACGCACGACGTCGCGGTGCGAGCCGCACAGGTCGGCCGGTTCTTCGCCGCAGACTACTTCGGTGCGCTCCTCCAGTACGGCACGATTTTTCTCGTTCCCGTCCTGGTGGCGTTGCGGGTGGCTCCGCATACATACGCGTACTTCTTCCTGGCCTGGTCCATCGCCAACATGATGAATCTCGTGGCCGTCAACACTGCGGTGTCTCTTGCAGTGGAAGGAGTGTGCGCCCCTTCGCGATTGGCCGACTACTGCCGCGCCGCACTCATCAGGACCTTGGGTCTGCTCGTCGTCGGCTTCGTCGTGGTCGGCCTCGCGGCTCCGTACGCCATGGGTCTGCTCGGTGATGGATACCTCGACGCGGTGCCATTGCTGCAACTGCTGGCACTCGCCAGCCTGTCCAGCGCAGTGGTGGACATCTACCTCGGAACGCTGCGGGCACGGACCCGAAGCAGACGGATCATCGTCGTTCAATCACTTCGGGCGACAGCCGTACTGGGGTTGGTCGTCCTACTGCAGCAATACCACCAGGTGTTCGCGCAGTTCGGCGATCCGAGACTCACCGCAGTGGGAGTGGCGGTACTGCTCGGTCAACTCGTCGCGATGCTCACGGTGCTTCCGGACCTCAGGAGGGTCCTGCGGTGGCGCCCACAGCCCGCCCCGCAGATCGAGACATACGAGGAGACCGTATGTCCCTGATCGACGCGGACAAACGCCGGCCCGAGGCGGCCGAGGTCGCTCCACGGTTCCACGAGACCGGAGCGCAGCCGTCGCTG
>BBEG01000328.1 GCA_001312645.1 Rhodococcus sp. JCM 9791 | reverse complement strand
CGGGCAGGGGGCGAACCGCCCCCGGCGCGGGGTCTGGTCGGGTCAGTACGACCGATTGATGCAGTGATCGACGACGGGGATCATCGACTCGACTGTGACCTCACGGGGGTTGCCCGGGGTGCACCAGTCGCCTTGGATGTGCTCCGAGATCGCCCGCACGGTCTTCTCGTCGCCCGGGATCGTCTCGCCACGGCCGGCGTACTTGCCGGTGTTCATCCGGTTCTTGTCGTACGAGTCGGTGCGGACCTGGCCGAAGTTGTCGGGAATCCCGAGTCCTGCGCTAGCCGGATCGCGGCCTCGACTGCAGCATCGGCAGCCTGCACGGTCGTCATGTTGCGGGTATCGACACCCATCGCCGTCGCAATGCGCGCGTAGCTCTCGTACCGCGACGGCAGGTTGTACTCCCACACCCGGGGAAGCGCGATCGCGTTGTTGAGACCGTGGTGGCTGTCGAAGAACGCCGACGTCGCGTGCGAGATGGAGTGCACGATGCCGAGGCCACCGGAGTTGAACGCCTGTGCGGCGATGTACTGGGCATTCATCATGCCCTCACGCGCCTTGAGATTGCGGGGCTCGTACACCGCCTCCCGCAGGTTCTTCGCGACGAGTTCAATCGAGTACAGGGCGTTACCGAGCGACGGTGCGAAGTCCAGGCGTGAGACATAGGGCTCGGAACCGTGAGCAAGGACGTCGAACCCGCAGTACGCCGTGAAGTGTTGCGGGCAGGTGTAGTAGAGCAGCGGATCGTCGATGGCCAGGGTGACGATCGTCGCCTCGTCGAAGCCGACCCACTTGTGGGGGTGATCCATGTCGGAGGTGTCGGTGATGACGTACGCCCAGGAGGTTTCCGAGCCGGTGCCTGCCGTGGTGGACACCGCGATGTGGGGCGGGTTCTCCTTGTTGGTGGACTTCGCGAAGCCCTCGAACTCATTGATGTTGCGGCCGTCGTGCGCGATGACGACGCGCGCGCCCTTCGCAGCGTCGTGGCTCGAACCGCCGCCGATGGAGATGATCGAGTCGCACTTCTCCTTCTGGTACAGCGCCGCCGCTTCCATGACGTTGTAGTCCTTGGGATTGGACTCGACCTTGTCGTAGAGGACGACCTCGACACCCTGGTACTCGATCTTGCCGATGAGTTCTTCGATGATCCGGAACCGCGCAGGCCGGTGGTCATGAGAAGGGTGCGCTTGAACCGAGATTCTTGGCCTCGACACCGATGATGTCGTGGGCACCGACTCCCATGAGAGCGCGCGGGAAGGGGTGGAACTCCTTGATGGGAAAGTCCCAGATCTGGTTGAGCTCGATTGCCATCGTGATTCTCCTCGATTATCGGCGGGGATGATCGGCGGGTGTGATGTACGCCTCATGCCCGACCAACGATCGGCCAGGGAGCTCACCGAGAGAAGAGCTGCGCACGGAAACCGTCCGGTCGCGGCGACAGGACCGTCCGATCGGACAGGCAGGCCAGGACCGAACGGGTGGGCAACGCATCCCGGCCCCACTCCCGGTAGCGTGTCGGTGCCGCCTTCCGGCTGGTATTCTCAATACTAGAACACGTTCTAGAAATTGTGGTGAGCAGCACACCGCGGCCCCACGCTTGCACGAGAGGTGACATGCCGATGACGACTGTCGAGGTGCCGCACGGATCGCGCTCGGTGATTCTCACCGTGTCTGCCGTTATCGAGGAGACGTCCGACAGCCGCTCGATCGTCTTCGCCGTGCCCGAGGATCTGCGCGACAAGTTCGAGTACAGGCCCGGCCAGTTCCTGACACTGCGCATCCCGAGCGACCGCACCGGCTCGGTCGCGCGCTGCTACTCGCTGGCGAGCTCACCGTTCAGCGATGACGCCCCGAAGGTGACGATCAAGCGCACCGCCGACGGGTACGGCTCCAACTGGTTGTGCGACCGGATCTCCGCCGGCGACAGCCTCGAGGTCCTCCCCCCGTCCGGGGTCTTCACGCCGAAGTCCTTCGACCACGACTTCCTGCTCTTCGCAGCCGGCAGTGGCATCACCCCGGTCATGTCGATCCTCAAGTCCGCGCTCACGCAGGGGTCCGGCAAGGTCACGCTCGTCTACGCCAACCGCGACGAGAAGTCGGTCATCTTCGCCGAGGAACTCCGTGCGCTCGGCGAGAAGCACGCCGACCGGCTCACGATCGTCCATTGGCTCGAGTCGGTGCAGGGCCTGCCCACAGCCACGCAACTCGCCACCGTCGCAGCCCCGTTCGCCGACCGTGAAGCCTTCATGTGCGGCCCCGGCCCGTTCATGGACGCGGTGCACCAGGCACTACACGATGCCGGAATGCCGCGCACCAGCGTGCATGCCGAGGTGTTCAATTCGCTCGCCGGCGATCCGTTCGCCGACCACGAACCGGTCGAAATCAGCGACGACGAGGCGGCCGACGCCGCAACCGTCGAGGTCGAACTCGACGGCGAGGTCCACACCCTGTCGTGGCCGCGCAAGCAGACGCTCGTCGACATCATGCTGGCCAAGGGCATCGACGTGCCGTACTCGTGCCAGGAGGGTGAGTGCGGCTCGTGCGCGTGCACTGTCCTCGAAGGCAAGGTCGAGATGGAACACTGCGATGTCCTCGATCCCGAGGACATCGAGCAGGCTACATCCTGGGTTGTCAGGCACGTCCGGTCACGGACACACTCAAGATCGAGTTCTGACGGCCGTCAGTCTGCCTGCCGCTCCGGCACCGGCGTGACCTCCTCGAGACGCACCGGCGCCGGCTTCGGGCGACGTAGCACCAGCGCGACCCCGGACGCGAGCGCGAGCGTCGCGACGATCGCGCTGTAACCGACCGCTGTGGCAGTGAGGCCGAACCGTCCTGTGGCCACGCCTGCTCCGATCGCTGGAACCGAGAACGCGATGTAGCAGACAACAAATGTGGTCGCGAAGACCTGTGCGCGTTGGTTGGGGCGGCCCAGCCCGGCGACGATGCCCATGGCACCCAAGAACGTCGATCCCCAGCCGAACCCGGCGATTGCCGTGCCCACGAAATACAGCACCACCACGCCGGACAGCAGCGCACCCGCCACCACGACCACACCGGTCGCGAGCAGGACCACGCCCGTCACCACGACGCGAAGTTCGGCGAAGCGACGCATGACCACTGCCGCGACCGAACCCGACGTGAACATGGTCGCGACGGCGAGCCCGGCAACAAGCCGATCGTCGATGCCGAACACCACATCGACGATCGACGTCCCCAACGACATGTACAGGCCGCCGAGCGCCCATGCCGACATCAAGCACGGCAATACCAAGAAGAACTGCGCACGCACGTCCGGGGGCAACGCCACGCTCGGTTTCAGTGCACGCAGTGCGTCTCCCCGAGAGGAGAACCCTGTGGGCTGCGAATTCTCCGGCACGAACAGGAGAGCGATGACGATTCCGATCGCGAGGACCGCGATGAGCGCATAGCTCAACACCGTCGGGAACGGCGCGAACTGAACCAGCAGACCGGCACCCGCCGCGCCCAGCCCGAGCCCCAACGACGGCGCGATGCTGTTGATCAGCGGACCGACCCGAGGGTTGGGTTGCAGATCGATCATCCCCGCGGCGACTGCTCCCGTGGCAGTGCCCACCGCCAACCCTTGGATGATGCGCGCCGCGATCAACCACCCGACATTGTCGGCGAAGATGAACACGACCATCGAGATCGCGAGAATCACCATCGCTGCCCCGATGATCGGACGACGACCGATGCGGTCGGACAACGCACCGACGGTGAGCAGCGTCGCGAGGAGAGAAACGACGTAGATCGCGAAGACCACGGTGAGCACCGCCGCCGAGAATCCCCACATCTCCTGGTAGACGGGATACAGAGGCGACGGCACCGACGACGATCCGGTGAGGGTGAACGCCCCCACCCCCATGACCGCGAATCCGAACACACGGGACCCGGTAGCGGATGGGGCGGGCGAGACCATCGAACCTCCAACAGGGAAACAGCGAATAAGAACCAAAGCTACGAACACAAGCAGCAGCGCCGCCACGCGGCGCTGCTGCTTCTGGAACATCCTCCGCGGAGGAAATATTTCGCCTACGTCACGATCAACATCGAAAAGGTCACTCCACCTGCAGAAAGATTTATCACTTAGCAACTCTCCTCGACATTGACCGACCGGTCGATCAGGCTATACCGAGTAGAGGGGACACATTCTCACGAACCATCACCGAAGGAGGCTCACCATGTTCTCCGACAGCCGGCTTCAGGATTACGTAGCCGTCGTCCTGGGCGTCTTCGCCGCCCTGTCTCCGCTCTGGTTGGACACCAACACCAACGCAATGTGGTCGCTCATCGTCCTCGGCGTGCTCGTCGCCCTGTGCGGCATCGCGCAGATCGCGCGCCCCACGATGGCCGGGATCGACTACGCGATGGGCCTCTTCGGCGCACTGCTGTTCATCTCGCCGTGGGTCATGAGCTACACCGCCTTCAGCGGCGCATCGTGGACCGCGTGGATCGTCGGCGTACTGAGCGTGGTAGTCGCCGTCGCGGCACTGCCCGTCATGAACACCCGCATGCACGGAGGCGGCCTGGCAACACATCACTGATCCGATCACCGTCCCGCCGGTGAGGCCGAGCCGTCCCGGCCGACTTCACCGGCATTCTCCTACTCGGAGGTGATCAGTGAGCAGACACCCCGGTCCCTCGAGCGGCAACCGCCGTGACGGAATTCGCAGCACAGCGCAGGCTGCGCGCACCCGCATCCTCGATGCAGCCGAGGCACTGTTCGCGGAGCAAGGATTCGACTCGACCGCCACCACTGCCATCGCGACGGCAGCGCACGTGCCGAAGGGCCTGATCTTCTACTACTTCCCCACCAAGGAGGCGATCCTCGACGCGTTGATCGCCGAACGACTCCCCACCGAACCGATCTCCGACGTCATCTCCCTCGTCGCGCCGGGCGACCCCGCAACAAGCCTGATCAACCTGGACACAGCGCTGAACCTCGGACACCACGATTCGTCGGTACTGCGTGTGATCATCTGGCGGGAGGCAGAAACACACACCGACGTACGCACACGTGCGGACCTCCGCGCGCACCTCCACGACACGACGATGCGCGTGCTCCAGGCGAGTTCACCGGTGCCCGTGTCCGTCAGCGCCGTGCGCACTGCGGCAACGACATGGGTGTCGGCGATGCTCTCCGCCGCCACGACCGACCGCCTGTTCGGACGCGACGGACTACCGCGGGCCCACGAGGAACTGCAGAACATTGCACGGCTGATCGCGGCAGGCATGTCGGGGATGACACCGTTGCCGAGGATGCTGGCCCCCGCGTGGACGTGACGAGCATCGGGCACGGAACACGAGTCAACCGATCGGGTTCGGCGCCGGCCCGAGCAACTCACGACCGGCCGCGAAGGCGCGGGCGCCGGCCGGAAGGGTCCCGCGCTCGCCGCTGAGGAACACCTCAACCCGCCCCGATCCCGTCGATTCACGGCCGAGTGCGTCGATGCGTCGGAGCGTCTGCTGCGCGACCGCTTCGGCGCTGTCGAACAGACGCACCCCCGCCGGAAACTGCGCGGCAATCGTGTCCGCGACCAGCGGATAGTGCGTGCACCCGAGGACGACGCCCTGGACATCGTCGGGTGTGCGCTCGACGGCCGACGCGATCGCAGCGGATGCGCCGGCGCGGTCGCCGC
>BBEG01000327.1 GCA_001312645.1 Rhodococcus sp. JCM 9791 | reverse complement strand
CCACCACGCTCCGCAGCAACCCGCAGCGGCCTGAGCTGCGATCCGAAGAAAGCGCCGAGTGACGAACTCGACGTCAGCCCGCGGCTTTGACACCGGCCTCCGCACCGAGTGCCGCTGCCTCGCCGCGGGTACTGACGTCGAGTTTTCTCATGAGGCTCGCGACGTGGAACTTGATCGTGGATTCGCTGACCCCCAAGCGTTCTGCAATCACCCGATTACGCCGTCCCGCGACGAGGTGTTCGAGTACCTCGATCTCGCGAGCGCCGAGACCGGCCAGGGCATCGGCCGCAGCGCCGCCGGTGGCGAGGACCGGAAGGTCCAGTGGCAGTGTCGCGCTCACGCGGCACCCCCATCCGTCCGTCGATTCGGATTCGATGGTGCCGCCCATGGTTTCGACCCGGTCGCGTAGCTGACGTTCGAGTTCGGCCGCGTCGACCTCCCCTCTCCCGTCGTCACGTATATCGACGCCGAGTTGCGCACCGTCGCAGCTCCACGCGACCCGGATACGCGTGACCTCGCTCTGCGCCGACATCGCCAGGACTGCTCCGCGGGCCAGCGGCGCGGGCGGCGTGCGCGACCTCGCCGGGCAGCGCTCGTCCGTGGAGAGGTGGGGCCACCATCTCCAATTCGAGGTCGCGGTGGCGGACGAGAGAGCGCACTTCGCCGTGCATCCGGGCGAACGCTGTCGTGACCGCCTCTTCGGCCAGCTCCCGGTGCGCGTCGACCGCCGAGCGCAGTGCGATCAACGCCCCTGTCGCGGTCTCGCGTGCCGTGGTGCGGGCACGGGCGTCGTCGAGATCGTTCGAACGCAAGGTCGCCAGGATCGTTTCCAAGGTGACCGCATGCGCTTCCGTGAGTTCGGCGACGGTACGTGCACGCTCCGCGGACGCTGCCCTCGATTCCGCAAGGTACGCGGGGCTCGCGCTGTGCACCTGAAGCTGGATGCCGGTCGCGACGATCGTGAACAGCGACCGCACGAGCTCGAGAGACGCGGCGGAGGCTCGCGCCCCGCGTGGTACCAGAACGAGAAGTGTGTCGGTGCGATCCAGCATCACGCACACGTCCCGGTCTCGCCCCGCAACCCGTGCGGGACCGCGCCGGATCTCTCCTGCCGTCAGTTCGATGCGAATACGGTCGAGCTCCGCAATCGTGACCCGATCGACGATTGTGGGATCGCCCGCCACCTTGCGCGGCCGCCCGGTGCATTCCCGTGTGAACACGACGAGTGCGCTGTGCGGAACGAGGGCATCGATCAATACCGAGAAGCGCTGACCGATCTCGGTCAACGGACCCACCAGCACGTCCCTCGTGTCGGTGATCAGGATGTCGGGACGAGGCGGTGCAGTACTCACGGACCCACGATATCGGCCGGTATCATCCCATTCATCCCCTGTCGCGGTAGGAGGTGTTCGGGTATGGGCGCCGGAATCGCTCCGAGCACCGACGGCGAGCCCGGCACCGTGCCGCACCTGCTCCTCGACCGAGTGCGTCGCACTCCCGACGCAGAGGCCTACACGTACCCGGATCACGACGGATGGCACCCCGTCACATGGTCGGAGGTATACGCCGCCGTCATGCCGCTGGCAGCGGGGTTGATCGCCCGCGGTGTCGTCACCGGAGCACGGGTCGCGATGTGCGCCGCCACGAGCTACCGCGCGATCCTTGCCGATCTCGCTATCGCGTGCGCCGGGGCTGTCACGGTCCCGATCTATCCGGCCACCCGGGACGACGAGGCCCGCACACAGATCCACCGAGCCGGGGTTGTGCTCACGATCGCCGACCGGCCGGTTCTCAGCAGTCCCGTTCAACGACTCGATCGGCTCGACGATCTCGCCGCGGAAGGCCGAGCCCTGCTGGCGTCGGACCCCGAAGCGGTGTCACGCCGGATCGAGGCCCAGACCGCGGACGATCCGGCGTGGCTGATCTATACGGCGTGCGACGACGGTCGGACGAAGGGAGCGTGTCTGACCCACCGCGCCGCGACCTACGGCGCGGCCGCGGTGGCACAGACCGGCATCGTCTCCCCCGCCGATCGCCAGCTACTGTGGCTCCCCCTCGCGCACGTGTTCGGTCGTGCATTGCTGCTACTGGGGATCCACGTCGGCTTCCCCACCGCAGTGGACGGCCGCGCAGACCGCGTGACCGACAATCTGCGGGCCACCCGGCCGACGTTTCTCGGATCGGTTCCGCACGTACTCACCAAGGTCTGCGCCCTCGACGACAAGGATCTGGGTCGACTGCGTTTCGTGATCTCGGGTTCTGCACGGTTGAGCAGCGACGTGATCGAGATCTTCGATCGCCGCGGGGTGCCTGTCCTCGAGTGCTACGGGATCACCGAGACCGCCGGACCCGCATGCGCGAACCTTCCTGGGATGCGGCGCGTGGGTACCGTCGGTGTTCCCTTGCCCGGAACACGGATCGGCATCAGTGAAGCCGGAGAACTGCTCATTCGAAGCCCGGGGGTCATGATCGGATACGACCACGACCCGGCGGAGACCGCCGCGGCGATCGACACCGAAGGCTGGTTTCACACAGGCGATCTCGCGCGCGTCGATGCGGACGGGTTCGTCACGGTCACCGGACGTAGAAAGGAAGTCTTCAAGACCAGCACCGGAAAGTACGTGTGCCCGGGTGCGATCTCCCAACGATTTCGCGCACTACGGCCGGGTATCGAACTCGTCGTCGATGGCGAATTACGCCCGTACTGTGTGGGACTCGTGTTCACCGCACTCTCAGATCCCGCGGTGGATGCCGTCCTCGGCCGACTGAATTCGACCCTGAACCACTGGGAAAAGGTCCGTCGGTTCGCGGTGATCCGCACACCGTTGGATGCGCAGGACCGGGACGAGGCCGGGAGGCCGATCCGCGACCGGGTGCTCGCACGGTACGCCGCGGTCGTCTCCGGTCTGTACGAGCGCGGTCAGTTCCGGAATTCCGGTTGATCGAGCAGGCGTAGCAGCTGCCGTCCGGTTGTCGCCGCACCACCTGGCTCGCGCCCCTGCACCGTCGCCGGGAGGCGTGCTCGTGAGCGCAATATCGTCGCTGACCAGTGTCGGAAGTGGCTCTTCAGGTTCGAATCGTGGCCGGTTCGCGAGGACCGCAGCCCACAGGTCCCGGATTGCAGCTCGCCCGACGGTCGTCTGTCCTGGCGGATACGCCATCACTGCGTTCTCGTCGTAGAGCGCTGCCACGCCGTCCGCGTCGCCCGCGTTCGACCGCTCGACGAAGAAACGGGTGAGGTCCTCCGGGCGGTAAGCCTTCTCGTAGTGCATCTCGTGTGTCATACCTCCAGCGTCGAGCACACCAATCGAGAAGTCCAACAGATTGTTCTTATCAGAACTAGAATCTCTGGTTATGGAACTGAGGCAGCTCGAGTACTTCGTCGCGGTCGCGGAGGAACGCAACTTCACCCGCGCCGCCGAGCGGGTGCACATCAGCCAGTCCGGCGTGAGCGCGCAGATCCGGCAGCTCGAAGGCGAACTGGGCGCCCCGCTGTTCGAGCGTTCCGCGCGTACCGCCACCCTCACTACGGCAGGCAAGGCCGCGCTCGAACATGCCAGGGCAGCACTGAATTCCGCGAAGTCGGTAAGGACTGCGGTCGATGAGGTCTCGACGGTGATCCGAGGCGAGCTGGCTGTCGGAATGGTCACCGCGTGCACGGTGACGCCCCTGTTCGACGCACTGTCGCTGTTCCACCGCGCCCATCCCCGCGTCGAGATCGCCCTGCTGGAGGACTCGTCCGATCGCCTCGTCGAGCGAGTGCGGTCACGCGAGATGGATGTTGCGCTCGTCGGCACGGCGTACGGCCCTCCCGACGACCTCGAGTCGATCCTCCTGGTCCAAGACCGGCTCGTCGCGGTAGTACCCGACGAGCATCCGCTGGCGCGGCGGCCGGGCATCGGGCTCGCCGAGGCCACGTCCCACCCGCTGGTGTGCCTGCCCATCGGTACCGGCATCCGATCGGTCCTCGATATTTCATGCCGCGCTCGCGGCATCGACCCGGCGATGGCGATACAGGCGAGTGCGCCCGATGCGGTCGTCGATCTCGCCGCCCGGGGGCTCGGCGTGGCAATCCTGAGCGAATCGATGGTGTCGCCGCGCGCGGGACTCTCGATCGCGGCGATCGACGACGTCGACATCCCAGCGACGTTGTCGCTGATCTGGTCGGTTCCGCCGACTCCGGCGCTGGGTGTCCTGCTCACCCATCTACGGCACGCCTTCGGTAGTCCGACGGCCGGACACCGGCAATTCGCGTGAACGCGTCGCTGAAGGAGAACGCGTCGGCGTAGCCGACCTCACGGGCGATTCCTGCGATCGTGGAGTCGCTGCAGCGCAACCGATCTTCAGCGAGGGCAATGCGACGCTGTGTGAGATACCGGATCGGAGATTCGCCGACCAGTTCGGTGAAGCGGCGTGCGAACCACGCGCGGGACACACCCGCTTCGGCAGCGAGATCCGCGACCGTCCACGGGTGGGCAAGATGCTCATGGATCAGCGTCAACGCCCGTCCGACGATCGGGTCTGCCTGCGCCCGCCGCCACCCTGGCACCGGTCCGCCCGCCCGGGCACACCAGGTTCGCAATACGACAGTGAGCGTCAGATCGAGCAGCCGGTCGAGCACCAGTTGCTGGCCCGCCACATCCCGAACGACCTCGTCCGAGAGTCGACTCACCACCCAATCCGGGACCTCGGCGGTGGGCACCACCAGCACGTCCGGGAGAGCCGCGAGCAACCTGTCGTCGACGTCCCGTGCGACCTGGTAGGTGCCGTAGACGACGATCGTCGCATCCGCGTCCGGTGTCGCCGATGCCGTTCGCCGGCCGGTCTGCAACTCGTCGGTGACATCGACACCGTCGGGTGTGGTGTAGCGGTCGCCGGGCAGCGCGACGAGTTGCGGAGCGATCCCCGGCTCATCGGCCACCGTGTACGGCGACCGCTCGCTGACGATCGCGACGTCGCCGGGCCCGACTCTTACCGGCTCGGCGTCGTCGATGAGCACCCACATGTGACCTTCGATCACCGCGACGAGCATCAGCGGCGCGCCGTCGGCGATGCGGATCGACCAGCCACGGTCCATCCCGGCCCGATAGAGCACCGCACCGCGGGCCCGGACCCCGTCGAGGAGATCGGTCAGAAGGTCGATGTGACCAGCGTAGACGCCGAGCCTGTCGACTCGTGGACGCGCGCATATCGGTACGAGAGTCGCAGGTATGGATCGCTGGCGGTAGGCGACGTTGACTGGTCATGCAAACGACCTACCACCGGACCGGGGAGATCCTATGACCACCATCGTGATGACGGGCGGTAGTGCGGGATTCGGAGCGGTCGCGGTCGATCAGCTGTCCCGCGAACCGGACGTGCATCTGCTCATCGGCGCACGCACGGCATCGCCGGACTTCATTCCGGTGGATCTCGCGTGCCTCGACTCGGTCCGAGCATTCGCCGAGGCGATTCAACGGCGCATCGGTGACACCGGTATCGACGTACTCGCACTCAACGCCGGGTCGATACTCCCGTCCGACGCTATGCGCACCGTCGACGACATAGAAACGACCTTCGCCGTCAACCATCTCGCGCACTATCTGCTGGTGCGCCTGTTGATGCCTTCATTGGTAGAGGAAGCCCGCATCGTGATCACCACGAGTGGAACACACGACCCGGCCGTCCGCACCGGTTGGAGGCGCCGCG
>BBEG01000326.1 GCA_001312645.1 Rhodococcus sp. JCM 9791 | reverse complement strand
CGTCACGGAGGTGCCGGTCGACGGCGAAGCTCTCTCGGCTGCGGTCCTGCCCGACGGTCGCTGGGCGGTCGGCACCGCGGAGGCACTGTGCTCATCGTCGCTCCCGAGACGGGTGAGGTCGAGTCGACGATCGGCGGGCTCATCTCCGTCGACGCACTCACGGTGGCCGGCGACACCGTCGCTGCTCTGGACCGGCACCAGTCGTCCATCACCGAACTCGACCTCGAGGATTCGAAGCTGCGTGTCGCGCTACGCGCCGGTGACGGCGCCACTCAAATGACCAGCGACCCGTTCGGGCGTGTCATCGTCACCGACACCGACGACGACGAACTGCTTGTCCACACCCTCGATTCGCTGGTCCTGCGGCAGCGGTATCCGACAGGCCCGGCACCGTATGCGGTGGCCTACGACGAGAAACGTGACCTGGTGTGGGTCACCTTGACCGGCAGCAACGAGGTCGTGGGCTACGATCTGTCGACCGGTATTCCGAGGGAGCGCCACCGCTTCGCGACGGTGCAGCAACCCAACTCGCTCGCCGTCGATCCGGCCGATGCGGCGCTGGTGGTGGCATCCGCGACCGGCGACGGACTACAGAGGATTCCGGTCGAAGGGTAGTGATGGCAGGCGAGAATGCGAGCCGGTTCACCCGCCTCCCCGTGGGGTGGGACACCAGCAACGACGACTACGAGTACGTGCCGCTGAAGCTTCCGAAGGAAGTGTCGCGGATCAGTGCCTCGCTCCGGCTCGCGATCTCCGCCGAGTTCCACGGCTGGGAATTGACCCGGCTGCGGTTGTATCCGGACGCAGTCGGCGGGTGCTGCTGCGTCGCCGCAAGACCGGCCATCACATCCCCGAACCCACCGTCCGCTGATCGATCACCCGGGTCGCTGCCCGGATTGCAGGGAGTTGTTCGTGTACAGCTTGCTTCTTCGCGTGATGTTTCTCGTGCCGCCGGAGCGGATCCACCATCTGGTGTTTCTGGTGCTGCGCCTGATCACAGGATTCGGACCGACCCGCGCGCTTGCGTCGAAGATCCTCGCCGTAGACGATCCGATTCTGGACAACACCGTGTTCGGCGTTCGGTTCCCGAATCCGGTGGGTATGGCCGCCGGATTCGACAAGGACGCCAAGGGCGTCGATGCGTGGGGCCCGCTCGGGTTCGGTTTCGCGGAGATCGGTACGGTCACGGCGCAGGCGCAGCCCGGCAACCCGGCGCCGCGACTGTTCCGGTTGCCGGAGGACCGCGCGCTGATCAACCGGATGGGGTTCAACAACCACGGTGCCGGTGAGGCCGCCAATCATCTGCGACAGCGTCGCCGGACGGTGCCGATCGGCGCAAACATCGGCAAGACGAAGATCGTGCCCGCCGAGCAGGCCGCGGAGGACTACACCGCAAGCGCGCAACTGTTGGGACCGCTCGCCGATTTCGTGGTGGTCAACGTCTCGTCCCCGAATACCCCCGGGCTGCGGGATCTGCAGGCCGTCGAGTCGCTGCGCCCGCTGCTGCAGGCGGTCCTCGATACTGTGACGGTGCCGGTGCTCGTGAAGATCGCCCCCGACCTGTCCGACGAGGATGTCGACGCGGTCGCCGATCTCGCCGTCGAGTTGAAGCTCGCCGGGATCGTGGCCACCAATACCACCATCCGCCGCGACGGATTACGTACGGACGCCGCCCGCATCGAGGAGATCGGGGCCGGCGGCCTGTCGGGTGCTCCCGTGGCGACGCGGTCCCTCGAGGTGCTGCGCCGGCTGTACGCGCGTGTCGGTGATCGTTTGACGCTGGTATCGGTCGGTGGGATCGAGACGCCGGAGCAAGCGTGGGAGCGCATCCTGGCCGGTGCATCGCTGGTGCAGGGCTACACCGGGTTCATCTACGGCGGCGCGTTCTGGACGCGTCGACTCAACAAGGGCCTTGCCCGCAAACTGCGGGCCTCCGGCTACGCGTCGATTGCCGACGCGGTCGGTGGTCGCTGAGACCGCCACTCCGCCCCACCGACCGGCCGAAGGTGACGTTCGGTCACTTGAAGTGTACGAATGTCACCTTCGGTCAGAGTTATCTTGCTACTTCACCTCGTAGGTACCGGTGAGCAGGCCGCGCGCGATGGCGTGTCCGAAGACGTTGAAGCCGAGGAACGCAGAACTCGCATCCGGCCCGACGCCTTCGAGTGTGTCGACGTCGAGGGCGTGCACGGCGACGATGTAGCGATGGTGGCCGTGTCCGGCCGGCGGTGCCGCTCCGATGAACCCGAATGCGCCACCGTCGTGGCGCAGCTGCACCGCTCCGGTCGGCAGGGCGGCCCCATCTGCTGTGCCTGCTCCGGACGGCAGCTCGGTGACCGAGGCCGGGATGTTCGCCACGGCCCAGTGCCAGAATCCGGACGCGGTCGGGGCGTCGGGATCGAACACGGTCACAACGAAGCTCTTCGTCTCGGCCGGAAACCCGGACCACGACAACTGCGGGGAGACGTCGCCGCCGCCAGGGATGCCGAACGCACCGCTGGCCTGCGGGAGCTTCCACTCCTCCCCTTCGGCGAAGTCCTCGCTGGTGACCTGGAAAGTGGGCAGCGCGGGCAGGAACTCGTACGGGTCGTAATCGAAGGCCATACCGGTCCTTTCGGGTTGTGTTCGATGATCAGTTGCAGTGATCAGGAGTGCATGAGGAAGTGTTCCATGACCCTCGTGCCGAAGCGCAGTGCCTCCACGGGGACACGCTCGTCGACACCATGGAACAGGGCCGCGAAGTCGAGTTCCGGGGGCAACTGCAGTGGTGCGAAACCGAAGCACCGGATACCGAGTTTCGCGAAGGCCTTGGCGTCGGTACCTCCCGACAGCATGTACGGCACCGTGCGACCCAGGGGGTCGTGCGCCTCGATGGCTGCGTTCATCGCATCGACGAGGTCGCCGTCGAAGGTGGTCTCGTAGGAGTCGAGGCTGGTGATCCATTCTCGGGTCACGTCGGGACCGATCAGTTCGTCGACGGTGCGTTCGAACTCGGCGCGGCGACCGGGGAGAATCCGGCAGTCCACGACGGCTCGGCAGTCTGCGGGATCACGTTCGCCTTGTAGCCGGCGTCGAGCATCGTCGGGTTCGCGGTGTCACGCAGGGTCGCGCCGACGATCCTGGCGATCGAGCCGAGTTTGGCCAGTGTGCCCTCGAGGTCGGGTGACGTGGGGTCGAAGTCCAGTCCGGTCTCTTCCCCCGCGGCGGTGAGAAACTCGGCGACAGAGTCGGGGACCACGAGCGGGAACGTGTGAGTGCCCAAACGCGCGACGGCCTGCGCGAGGATCGTGACGGCGTTCTCCTCGTGCAGGAACGATCCGTGTCCAGCGCGTCCCTTCGCGGTGAGGCGCATCCATCCGAGGCCCTTCTCCGCGGTCTCGACCATGTAGAGACGACGCTCCGTCCCGTCGGGTCGCGGGACGGTCAGCGAGAAGCCTCCCACCTCGCCGACGGCTTCGGTGACGCCGTCGAACAGGTCGGGGCGATGCTGGACGAGCCAGTGAGAGCCGTAGGTGCCGCCGGCTTCCTCGTCGGCCAGGAACGCGAAGACGAGGTCGCGGGGCGGCACGATGCCCTCGGCCTTGAAGCGTCGCGCGACCGCGATCATCATTCCGACCATGTCTTTCATGTCGACCGCACCGCGACCCCAGACGTAGCCGTCCTCGACGGCCCCGGAGAACGGATGCACACTCCAGTCCGCGGGTTCGGCGGGAACCACGTCGAGGTGGCCGTGCAGCATCAACGCACCGCGGTCGGGATCGGCGCCGGGGAGCCGGGCGAACAGATTGCCGCGGCCGGGGGCACCGGATTCGACGTAGGTCGTCTCGTATCCGACCTCCTGGAGTTGGGACGCGACCCATTCCGCGCATTCCTTCTCACCGCGGGTGGTGGCGAGGTCGCCGGTGTTGGACGTATCGAAGCGGATGAGCCGGGAGACGAGGTCGACGACCTCTGCTTCGGCTCGGGACGGTTGGTGCGCTCGCGACGTAGTGGCCATGCTTGCATGTCTACCATCGACAGCACTGTGAATCACTGCAGGTAGGGATGGCGATTTGGGAGCTGGAGCGTGGTGCGTTAATCTTTCACAGCGCCCGCCGGAGCGGGTGCGGGATTCAAGTCCGAGTGGCGGAATGGCAGACGCGCTAGCTTGAGGTGCTAGTGTCCTATTAACGGACGTGGGGGTTCAAGTCCCCCCTCGGACACTCTGAGTCGAGACAGACGACGAAGGCCCCGAACCGATCTGGTTCGGGGCCTTCGTCGTTGTTCGGATGATCGTCCATACGACGACAGACCGATGAATGCGACCTCCTCACCGACCTGGGCAGGCGAATTGGGGAGCGGCGCGTCCATGCGCTACTGTTTTCGACAGCGCCCGCGAGAGCGGGAGTACGCCGCGTGCCCGTGTGGCACCGGTCCGAGTGGCGGAATGGCAGACGCGCTAGCTTGAGGTGCTAGTGTCCTATTAACGGACGTGGGGGTTCAAGTCCCCCCTCGGACACACCGAACATGATGTCCCCGAACCTGATTCAGGTTCGGGGACATCTTCGTCGGAGGGGATGTCGCTCAATTGCGGCGCCCCTTGCGGAAGTAGCTGATCGGCCCGACGAAGTTCACGGCGATGATCAGTGCCCATTTCAGCTTGGTGCCGTTGATCTTTTCCGCGGGCCGCTTCGCGAGATCGGTCCAGGCGCTCGCGGCGAGTGAGAGCTGGACGCTCGCGAGCACGAGCACGAGGGTTCGCTGCCACGGCGACAGGTCTGCGAACTTCTTCTTGGCACAGGTGGTGTCCGCTGGTGCGGTCGAGCTCATCTTTCCTCCGAAGTGATTCTCGGGACACGAGCGGCGGGCCGTCCGCGCTCGCCCGGTACCATTATCGGGCTTCACCTCACACCGGAAAAGGGCACATGGACCCCCACAGCGACATTGCAGCGACACTCACCGACGCATTCGGATCCGAGCGGATCGATCCCGCCGACCTCGACACATGCCTCCGCGTTCTCGATCTGGCGGGCGGGTTCGCGGCCGACCACCCGGATGCGGTCACGGTGCAACGCGCCGTCGGGCACATGTTCAAGAAGTTCAAGCGGATGCGCCGCAACGAACGACGCGACCGCAAGGCCGCCGCCGACCGTGAGGTGCTCGAGTCCACCGCGACGGGCTCACCCACCCGCATCGACGACGAGACCGCCGGGGTTCCGCTCACGTCGTCCGCACGGAACGCGAGCGCGGGCACGCTGCTGCGTCCGCGGGGCTGCTATGTCTGCAAGAACAAATACACGCAGGTGGACGCGTTCTACCACCAACTGTGCCCGGAGTGCGCCGCAGAGAATCATGCCAAGCGTGACGCGCGCACCGATCTGACCGGCCGGCGCGCCCTCCTCACCGGTGGACGCGCCAAGATCGGCATGTACATCGCGTTACGGCTGCTGCGCGACGGCGCGCACACGACGATCACCACACGTTTCCCGAACGACGCGATCCGCCGGTTCAGCGCGATGGAGGACAGCGCCGACTGGATCCATCGACTCCGGGTGGTCGGTATCGATCTTCGCGATCCGGCACAGGTCGTCGCGCTCGCCGACGAGGTCGCGGCGCAAGGCCCGCTGGATATCCTCATCAACAATGCGGCGCAGACCGTGCGCCGCTCCCCCGGCGCCTATTCGGCGCTCGCCGAGGCCGAGTCCGCGTC
>BBEG01000325.1 GCA_001312645.1 Rhodococcus sp. JCM 9791 | reverse complement strand
TGCGCCGCCGCTGCTGTGGCGGCGTCCTCGGCGCGACGACGGTCGTCCCACGCCACGTATTCAGCGCGCTGTCCCTCGAGTCCTGCAACATTCGTCCGAGCCTGCTCGAGTGCGGCCTGGGCCTGTGCGCGTTCCTGCTCGATGCGTTGTTTCTCGCTCGTCTGCGTCTCGAGTGCCGCACGGGCCGTCGAAATCGCAGATTCCGCCTCGGAGCGGCGTTGTTCGGCCGCGGCCTCCGCGCGTCGGCGTCGAGCTTCGCGGCACGGGCTCGGGAGTTGCTGTTGGCCTCGGTCGCGCGCGCCCGTTCCAGTGCATCGAGCACCGCGGTCCTGCCTGAAGACAACAGTCGCATCACCTGGGCTCTGTCGAGAAGATCGTCGGGTCCGTCCGTCGACAAGAAGGATGCGAGAGAGGCCCCGTTGACGCCTTTCGTGTAGCTGCTGCGTGCGAAGTCGTCGAAATCGTCCTGTGCGTGCAGGATCCGGGCTCCCGCGTCCTGCAGCGCCAGTTCCGAGGCTACGACCTCGTGCGCGGCTGCATCCGCGTTGTCGCGGGCCGACTGCAGATCCACGAGCGCACGGTTGACGTCTTCACGCTTGATCGCCACCTGCGCGTCGAGTTCGGCCAGCTGCTGGTCGCGCCGGCGATCTGCACGATCAGTGAGCCGATCCGGTCGACGCCGGAACTCACCGCAGCATCGGCGGCATCGAGTTCGGCCTCACTCGGATTCGGTGGTGGCGGTGGCACCGCCCCGGCCGTGGAGCCGAGCCCGACGAGCACGGTTGTGATCAGTCCGAGTCCCGCGACCAACCGCGGAACGCGCCGCCCTGTTCGGGAGGACGCGTTCCGGTCCGGTGACGAAGACCGTCGCGGAATCCCCCGTGGATGCCGAACCGTCGCACTGTGCTCTCCCTCGGTCGTGCCGACCGATCGCACCGGTCGACCCCGACGCCTGGGGAAGAGCGCGCAGCACCGATCGCCCGCGGTCGCGCGGCCGATCGCTGATGGTCTCGTACCGATCACGGGTCAGCGTCCCGCGACTCGGTTTGTGACACTTCTTCCCCAAGAGCGCCACGTGAACCGTACGACACAGCACGCACCTCCCGCACGACAGTCACAGATATTCATCCGGAAAGCCCAGGTCACTCACAAGAGAATGTCGCGACTCCCCGGACCACAGGCGTGACCGGGTTGTCGCCGAAGCCGAAGAATCGGCGTTGATCGAATGAAGGGCTCAGAATCCGAGTAACGAGATCAGGAAGAGCCGGCGCTCCGGGCGTGAGCTGCGTGCCCGTAGAACCCGCTGCGTCCACCGAACCCGCAGCGGGTGCGGTGTCCGCACGCCGCCGCTTGGCGAGATACGTCAGTCCACCGACGGCCGCCACCACCAGAATCAACACGAGGGTCATCAACGTCCAGGGCTGCCCCGGTTCGAGTAACGAGTCGACGAAGTTGGTCGTCGACACCACCGGGTCGCCTGTGTACGTGCGGTCCTGTGCCGCCTCGAGCGTCACGCGGTCCAGCGAATCACTGAACGTACCGACCCAGTCGGGACTGAGCACCAGGACGGTGCCGCCGTCCTCGGAACCGACCGCGGTGGCGAGGTCGCGCAGTTGCGAGTCCATGTACGGGTTGCTCTCGACCACGACGACGCTGAGGTCGATACCGTGATCCTGTGCACGCTGCACCTGTTCGACGAGCTCCGAGGGATCGAGTTCCGAGTTCTCGACATTCTCAGGGACCGACAACTGGTCGTCGACCAGATCGGCGAGGATGGTCTCGAGAGTGACTCCGGGAGGAAGGTCCGTGGCCGCGGGCCCGGGTATACGAAGCAGTGGCGCAGACATCTCTCTCTCCGGTGGTGCTGGTCGGAAGCGGACGAACCGCACTCGCTGCGACAGCGAGAGCGGCGGGGACGCCGTCGGTGTCGCAGGTATGCCGCACTCGCACGGCACCACCGCACATTACGCGATGAACCGGACCGGATCGGAAACGAGCCTCCTTCGGCGACCGACCGTCACGTTGGTTTCGAACCCGCGCCGTCTATGTAGGACAAGCGTACTGTTAGACTGGTGACGAGATGCCGCGGCACCGGTCAACCCCGGACATGGTCGTGAGCCTCGCTTGAGCCGTCGACACAGCCCCGTCGACGGCGAGCCGTAACGACGAGTGGAGCTGATGTGAGCACCAGTATTGATTCGTTCGGCGCCAAGGGGACGCTGCAGGTCGGAGAGAACTCGTACGAGATCTTCCGCCTGTCGTCGGTCCCCGGCACCGAGAAACTGCCCTATTCCCTCAAGGTCCTCGCCGAGAACCTGCTGCGTACCGAAGACGGCGCGAACATCACCGCCGACCACATCCGCGCGATCGCGGCCTGGGATCCGTCCGCCGAGCCGAGCGTCGAGATCCAGTTCACGCCCGCCCGCGTGGTCATGCAGGACTTCACCGGCGTTCCCTGCATCGTCGACCTCGCGACGATGCGTGAGGCCGTCACCACACTCGGTGGCGACCCGAACAAGGTCAACCCGCTTTCCCCGGCCGACATGGTCATCGACCACTCGGTCATCCTCGACGTCTTCGGCCAGGCCGACGCACTCGAGCGCAACGTCGACCTCGAATACCAGCGCAACGGCGAGCGTTACCAGTTCCTCCGTTGGGGTCAGGGCGCATTCGACGATTTCAAGGTCGTCCCCCCGGGAATGGGCATCGTCCACCAGGTCAACATCGAGTACCTGGCACCGACCGTCATGTCCCGTAACGGACAGGCCTACCCCGACACATGCGTCGGCACCGACTCTCACACCACCATGGTCAACGGCCTCGGCGTGCTCGGCTGGGGCGTCGGCGCATCGAGCCGAGGCCGCGATGCTCGGCCAGCCGGTCTCCATGCTCATCCCCCGCGTCGTCGGCTTCAAACTCTCCGGCGAGATCAAGCCCGGAGTCACCGCAACCGACGTCGTGCTGACGGCCACCGAGATGCTGCGTCAGCACGGTGTCGTCGGTAAGTTCGTCGAGTTCTACGGCAAGGGTGTCGCCGAGGTTCCGCTCGCGAACCGCGCAACCCTGGGCAACATGAGCCCCGAATTCGGTTCCACCGCAGCGATCTTCCCGATCGACAGCGAAACGATCGACTACCTGCGCCTGACCGGCCGCAGCGACGAGCAGCTCGCGCTCGTCGAGGCGTACGCCAAGGAACAGGGTCTGTGGCACAACCCCGACGAAGAGCCCGTCTTCTCCGAGTACATCGAGCTCGATCTTGGAACCGTTGTTCCCTCGATCGCAGGTCCGAAGCGCCCGCAGGACCGGATCCTGTTGTCGGATTCCAAGACTGCGTTCCGCAAGGACATCCACAACTACGTGGAAGAGCACCTTCCGGCCGAGCACACCCAGCTCGACGAGGCCGTCGAAGAGTCCTTCCCCGCCTCCGATCCGGCTGCCTTGTCCTTCGCTGACGACGGAGCCGTCGACGTTCTGTCTGCTGCCAACGGCGCAGAAGGCCGTCCGAGCAAGCCGGTGGTCGTCAAGTCCGATGCCGGCGAGTTCGTGCTCGATCACGGTGCCGTCGTCGTTGCCGGCATCACGTCCTGCACCAACACGTCCAACCCGTCCGTCATGCTCGGTGCCGCGCTTCTCGCACGCAATGCCGTCGAGAAGGGCCTGAGCACCAAGCCGTGGGTCAAGACCAATATGGCGCCCGGTTCGCAGGTCGTCACCGACTACTACGAGAAGGCCGGCCTGTGGCCGTACCTCGAGAAGCTCGGCTACTACCTCGGCGGTTACGGCTGCACCACCTGCATCGGTAACACCGGGCCGCTGCCCGAAGCCGTATCCAAGGCGATCAACGACAACGACCTGTCGGTCACCGCAGTGCTCTCGGGCAACCGCAACTTCGAGGGTCGCATCTCCCCCGACGTCAAGATGAACTACCTGGCGTCCCCGCCGCTCGTCATTGCCTACGGTCTTGCCGGAACCATGGACTTCGACTTCGAAACCGACTCGCTCGGCAACGACACTGCGGGCAACCCCGTCTTCCTCAAGGACATCTGGCCGTCCACGCAGGAAATCGAAGAGACGATCAAGACGGCGATCAGCCAGGACATGTTCCGCAAGTCCTACGCCACGATCTTCGCCGGCGACAGCCGTTGGCAGAACCTCTCGACCCCCGAAGGTGACACCTTCGAGTGGACCAGAACTCGACCTACGTCCGTAAGGTCCGTACTTCGACGGCATGACGATGGATCCGGCTCCGGTCACCGACATCTCGGGTGCACGCGTGCTCGCGCTGCTCGGCGACTCGGTCACCACCGACCACATCAGCCCGGCCGGCCCGATCAAGCCCGGCACCCCGGCCGCGCAGTACCTGGACGCCAACGGTGTCGAGCGCAAGGACTACAACTCCTTGGGCTCGCGCCGCGGTAACCACGAGGTGATGATCCGCGGCACGTTCGCGAACATCCGTCTGAAGAACCAGCTCCTCGACGACGTCTCGGGTGGTTACACTCGCGACTTCACGCAGGAAGGCGCTCCGCAGGCGTTCATCTACGACGCGTCGCAGAACTACCAGGCTGCCGGCATCCCGCTGGTCGTCCTGGGCGGCAAGGAGTACGGCTCGGGTTCGTCGCGTGACTGGGCCGCCAAGGGCACCAGCCTGCTCGGCGTCAAGGCCGTCATCGTCGAGTCCTTCGAGCGTATCCACCGCTCGAACCTCATCGGTATGGGCGTTGTGCCGCTGCAGTTCCCGAAGGGCGAGTCGGCCGGTTCGCTCGGCCTGACCGGCACCGAGTCTTCGACATCGAGGGCATCGTCGAGCTCAACAACGGCGTCACCCCGAAGACCGTGAAGGTCACTGCCACCAAGGAGAACGGCGAGAAGGTCGAGTTCGACGCGGTCGTCCGCATCGACACGCCCGGCGAAGCCGACTACTACCGCAACGGCGGCATCCTGCAGTACGTGCTGCGAAACATGATCCGTAACTGATCGGATTCGTGACCGTCACGGTCACTCCGGTGCGACAGCGGCGGGCCCGGGACACCTCTCGTCTCGGGCCCGCTCTGCCACCAGCGACCGTCCTGTTCCCCGCCATGGTCCGATTCCGGAAGGATGTGGGTAGTGCCCAAGGTCAGTGAGGATCACCTCGCCGCGCGGCGCAGCCAGATCCTCGACGGAGCACGACGCTGCTTCGCCGACTTCGGCTACGACGGAGCGACCGTACGACGCCTCGAGATCGCCACCGGCCTCTCCCGAGGCGCAATCTTCCACCATTTCAAAGACAAGGACGGGCTGTTCCTGGCCCTCGCGCAAGAAGACGCCCGACGCATGGCGGATGTCGCCAGCAACGAGGGCCTCGTCCAGGTCATGCGCGACATGCTCTCGAGCCCCGAGCAGTTCAACTGGCTCGGAACCCGACTGGAGATCACGCGCAGACTTCGCACCGATCCCGAGTTCGCGAAGGCGTGGACCCAGCACTCGGCCGAATTGACCGAGGCCACCGTCGGTCGCCTCGAGCGTCAGCGTGAGGCCGGAAAACTCCGCGACGACGTACCCACCGAAGTCCTCGTCGCATATCTCGATCTGGTCCTCGACGGGCTTATTTCGCGACTTGCATCAGGCCATGCCGAAGACGAACTCGGCCGGGTCCTCGATCTCGTCGAGGAGTCGGTCCGCCGCCGCGACTGACCGCACTCAGCGCCGGACGCGTGGAAGAGTTCTCAACCGCT
>BBEG01000324.1 GCA_001312645.1 Rhodococcus sp. JCM 9791 | reverse complement strand
AGCGTGGTTGTGCGGCTGCACGATGTCGACGCGATCACCCTCGCCGTGGAGGTGGGCTCCCCCGATCACATGACTGACATCGATCGGGTCGGCGGAGAGCTCCGCGAGCTTCCCGAGCAGGCGAGTGCGCTCGGGACTGCCCGGGGCGTATCCGTGCACCGGCTCGTTCGTCGGCTCAGGAACAACTGTGACGGCGTCCATGGTGCCTCCTGGGCCCAGGGTAGCGCCGGGTTGACGATCGAGCGGGAAGTTCCGATCGATCAGGCCAGTCGCTGTGCCGCCGCCTCGATCCGCTCGTCGGTGGCCGTCAACGCGATCCGCACGTGCAACACACCGCCGGGCCCGTAGAACTCGCCCGGTGCAACGAGAATGCCGCGTTCGGCAAACCAGTCGACGGTCGCGCGGCACTCTTCACCGCGGGTTGCCCACAGGTACAGACCGGCCTCGGAATGGTCGACGGTGAACCCGGCGCCGCGCACGGCCGCGAGCAGCGTCTCACGACGCGCACGGTACCGCTCACGCTGGATGTTCTCGTGCTCGTCGTCGTTCAGTGCCGCGGTCATCGCGGCCTGGATCGGCAGCGGCACCATCATGCCGGAATGCTTGCGCACCTCGAGCAGGTCGGCGACGAGTTCGGCGTCGCCGGTGACGAATCCCGCGCGGTAACTCGCGAGGTTCGACGTCTTCGACAGCGAATGCACCGCAAGCAGATTGGTGTGGTCGCCGTCGCTCACGCTCGGATGCAGGATCGACAGGGCCTCGCCCTCCACGTGAGCCCGAGGTAGCACTCGTCGGACACGACGATCGCGTTCCGGCTGCGTGCCCAGTCGACGACCTTGCGCAGATGATCGAGCCGAGCACCTTGCCGGTCGGGTTCGACGGCGAGTTGACGAACACCAGCGACGCGCCTTCGGGCCCGAGCCGGGTGAGACCGTCGGCGCGGATCAACCGTGCACCCGCGAGCAGTCCGCCGACCTCGTAGGTCGGGTACGCGAGCTCAGGAATGACGACGAGATCCTCAGCGCCGATACCCAGGAGGGTCGGCAACCACGCGATCATCTCCTTGGTACCGATCGCAGGCAGGATCGACGCCTCGTCGATGCCCGTGATCCCATAACGACGCGCAAGCGCCCCGACCGCGGCGTGCCGCAACTCGGGTGTGCCGTGAGTCGTCGGGTATCCCGGCTCTTCCGCGACCGACGCCAGTGCATCCCGGATGACCGGCGCGACGGGATCCACGGGCGTCCCCACCGAGAGGTTGACGATCCCGTCCGGGTGGGCGGCGGCCTTCGCCTTTGCGTCGGTCAGTGAATCCCACGGAAAATCCGGAAGGCTCTGTGCGACCGACCGGCGTGTGCGTGTGGCCACCGGCGCCTATTCCTCACCCATGGGAGGCAGATTCTTGACGAACGGCGTGTCGTAGTCGACCTTGCCGAGCTTCGCCGCACCACCGGGAGATCCGAGGTCGTTGAAGAAATCGATGTTGGTCTGCACGTACTCGGTCCACTCGTCCGGTACGTCGTCTTCGTAGAAGATCGCCTCGACGGGGCACACGGGCTCGCAGGCGCCACAGTCCACGCATTCGTCCGGGTGGATGTACAGCATGCGACCACCCTCGTAGATGCAGTCGACCGGGCACTCTTCGATGCATGCCTTGTCCAACACGTCCACGCACGGCTCCGCAATCGTGTACGTCACTGCTGTTCTCCCTGCCTCTCTGAATGCCCGCCGACCCGTACGGTCCCAGCGCATCGGCGCACCGGCGCCCACAACCGAACAGTATCCACCGTCGCCGGTCCTCACCTTCCCGTTAGTGCCCTGACCTGACCGTGGAGCCAGGCCTGACCTAGCGGACAGTGACGCCGATCTCACGACGGGCGTACGCGGTGGTGCGCTCGCGGGCAGGGCGACCGATGCCCTCGGCGATCGCCACCAGCTCGGAGACGGTCTTCTCCGAACCGTGCTGCGAACCCGCCATCCGCGAGATCGTCTCCTCCATCAACGTGCCACCGAGATCGTTGGCTCCGCCCTCGAGCATCGCCTGCGTCCCGGCCACACCGAGCTTGACCCAGCTGGTCTGGATGTTCTCGATGCGCCCGTGCAGCATGATGCGCGCCAGCGCGTGCGCCGCGCGGTTGTCGCGCATCGTCGGTCCCGGGCGGGACGCACCCGCGAGATACAGCGGCGACGACTGGTGCACGAACGGCAGGAGCACGAACTCGGTGAACCCGCCGGTGCGGTCCTGGATCCCACGCAGCACATTCAGGTGCCCGACCCAGTGGTGCGGTTGGTCCACGTGGCCGTACATCATCGTCGAACTGGAACGCAATCCCACCTCATGCGCAGTGGTGACCACCTCGATCCACTCCGCGGTGGGCAGCTTGCCCTTCGTGAGGACCCAGCGCACCTCGTCGTCGAGGATCTCCGCGGCCGTGCCCGGGATGGTGTCGAGGCCGGCTTCGCGCAGCTCCGTCAACCATTCACGGATGGACGTACCGCTTCGCGCGACACCGTTGACGATCTCCATCGGCGAGAACGCGTGCACGTGCATCGACGGCACCCGCGCCTTGACCGCTCGCACCAGATCGGCGTAGCCCGTGACGGGCAGCTCGGGGTCGATGCCGCCCTGCATGCACACCTCGGTGGCGCCGGCGACGTGCGCTTCCCACGCCCGGTCGGCGACTTCCTCCGAGGAGAGCGTGAAGGCGTCGGCGTCGCCCTTACGCTGCGCGAACGCACAGAACCGACAACCCGTGTAACAGATGTTGGTGAAGTTGATGTTCCGGTTGACGACATACGTGACGTCGTCGCCGACCGTGTCGCGACGCAGCTGATCTGCCAGCGCGACCATCGCCTCGAGACCCGCCCCGTCGGCGTTCGCGAGAGCGATGTACTCGGCGTCGGAGCACCCGCCCGGGTCGCGCTCCGCAGACCGCAGGGCCGACAGCACGTCACTGTCGAGCCGCACCGGCGCATTTTCGCCGAGCGCGAGCACTTGCTCGCGCACGGTGTCCCAGTCACCGAAGGCACTACCCAGGTCGGAGCGATGAACGGTGTTGCGTCCGGTCACGTCGATCTCGGAGTTGAGGTCGACACGTCCCGACGACTCCCATTCGATGTCGGGTTCCTGCCACGGCAGCCCCGACGGGATGACCTGCTGCGCGAGACCCGTCTCCGGGTCGGACAGCGCACGGACATGAGCGGTGATCCTCGGGTCGATCCACGGCTGACCGGCCAGCACGTACTGCGGCTGCGCTGCGATGCGTTCGGTGAGCCGGAATCCCGCCTCGGCACTGAGCTGGGCCAGCGTGTCGAGATTCGGCCACGGCCGCTCCGGGTTGACGTGATCCGGTGTCAGCGGCGACACGCCACCCCAATCGTCACTCCCGCCGCGAGCAGTGCGCGGCACTCGTCGAGCGACACCAGGTTCGGCGGCGCTGGATGCGCATACCCGGGCCGAGGATCAGACGGGAGACCGCGATCGCAGCGAGGAACTCGTCGAGCGCGGCGTCGTCGACGTCGCGCATCGCGGTGTCGTCCTTGGCCCGGAAGTTCTGCACGATGACTTCCTGGATGTGCCCGAACGCCTTGTGTGTCTTCCGGATCGCCAGGATCGACTCGGCACGCTCGACGAAGGACTCCCCGATGCCGACGAGGATGCCCGTGGTGAACGGCACCGACAAGCGACCCGCATCGGTGAGCACCCGCAGCCTCACGGATGGTTCCTTGTCGGGACTGCGTGATGGCACTGGCCCTTCTCCGTGAACAACCGCTCCGACGTCGTCTCGAGCATCATGCCCATCGACGGCGCCACCGGCTTGAGCCGTGAGATCTCGGCCCAGCTCATCACACCCGGATTCAGGTGCGGCAGCAGCCCGGTCTCCTCGAGCACCCGGATCGACATCGCCCGCACATAGTCGAGCGTCGAGTCGTATCCGCGTTCGTCGAGCCACTGTCTCGCCTCGGGCCATCGGTCCTCCGGCCTGTCGCCGAGGGTGAACAACGCTTCCTTGCAGCCGAGCTCGGCGCTGTCGTGCGATCTCGAGGATCTCGTCGGGCTCGAGGTACATGCCTCGGCCTTCAGCGCGAAGCTTGCCCGGGACGGTGACGAACGTGCAGTAGTGGCAACGGTCGCGACACAGCCGCGTGATCGGGACGAACACCTTCCTCGAGTAGGTGACGGTTCCCGGACGATCCTCCGCCAGCAGACCCGCATCGCTACCCGCGCCGCCGACATACACAGATCGTCGAGATCCGCGCCGCGCGCCTGCAACAGCACAGTGGCTTCGTCGACGTTGAGACTCACCCCGTCGCGAGCGCGGCGCAACGCCCGGCGCATCGCCGACGGAGTCGGCTGTGGAGCACCTGCCGACGCTGTCGGCTGTGGAGCACCTGCCGACGCTGTCGGCTGTGGGGCGGCACCGGGTCGCAGCGACGGCGACGGGAGCATCGCGGAGTGCTGGGTGTCGTCAGCGGAATCGGTCATGGGCCGATCATGCGCTCCCGCCGTGTCGCATGCCACTTCGGGGTGTCACCTCCGGTCACTCGTGGGGATAGTCGTCGTCCACGGATACCTCGCGATTCTGCTCGGCGGCGTCGGCGGGGTCGACCTCGAGCGGCAGGTCGGATGGGAACGTGTCGCGAGGATCGTCGTAGGCAGGCGTCGACTGTTCGACGCGATCCCCTTCGGAATCCTCCGTCGACAGGCTCGGGAACTCGACTGCATCGGAAGTGTCGGTCATGTCGGCTTCACTCATGTCGATCCTCCTCGTCGTGGCTGAAACGCCCGGCGGTGTGGGGATACCCGGGGCCACCCGAATCGGGGGCCTTCGCAATCCTAACGTCTACGTAGACCTGATGCTTTCTGCCACTAGGTGGCAGGCGGTGGAGATTCACATTCCTCACGGCCAGCCGAGTCGGGCGGCCACGACAAATCCGTGTTTCGGTAGTTCCCGGCCGTCGCGGTCGTGGCCTGCGGCGAGGGTGTCGAAGGTGACCGGATGCCACAGTCGCGTAAGCAGGTCGGTTTCGGCGCCGGTGATCAGGTCGAGCAGCCACGCGGGGCGCCGACATATTTGTCCGGCCGGTGCCGGGCGTGCTGCAGGTCGTCCCGGTCCGTGTGAAGGTTTGATTCTTCGGGGGTGCGGCGATCGCACCCGGTGCGACGAATAGGGGAACCGGGGCTCTGATGCAGTGGCGACCTGCACTACTGGAACGTCGTAGCATTCCGCGGCTTCGTCACGAGGCGGAGGAGGCATCCGACAGTATGAGGGAGTGTCAGATTTCTCGTCGACTGTTGTAAGCCTGGAACCCGGAACCGAGTCGGGAGTGTGAATGTGGAGAGCAGCACCGGGACGGTGATGACCGAACCCGCGTGGCGGCCGAGTCCGAAGGCGCGCGCGTTGTGGGCGATCAACGCCACGTTGATGTGGATACCGATCGTCATTGCGCAGGTCGTGTGGGGTGTGCTCGACTCCGGACGGATCGGGTGGCATGTAGCGGCGGCAGTCGCGACCGTCGTCGTCGCCGGTCTGCACGTCGGGGTGGTCCCGCTCTGGCGGTATCGGGTGCACCGGTGGGAAATCAGCGACACCGCCGTGCACACCCGCTCGGGTTGGTTCACCCAGGAGCGCCGGATCGCCCCGATCTCGCGGATTCAGACCGTCGACACCGAACGCGGCCCGATCGACCGGTGGCTCGGGCTCGCGACCGTCACCGTCACCACCGCGTCG
>BBEG01000323.1 GCA_001312645.1 Rhodococcus sp. JCM 9791 | reverse complement strand
CCATGCGTCGTAGTCCGACGCGTGCCCGCGGTACCACAGCATCGCGTTGATGCTGCTCGAGCCGCCGAGCACGCGTCCCCGCGGAATCGGCACTTCGCGTCCGTCGAGCAGCGGGTTCGCGGTGAAGTGGTAGCCCCAGTCGTATTCGCCGCCGAGCAGAGAAGCCCAGGTTCCCGGCGTGTCCAGCGAGCCGATTCTTGCGTGGTCCGGTCCGGCCTCGAGGAGAAGCACAGTGACGTCGGGGTTCTCGGTGAGACGGGCCGCGAGGACGCACCCCGCTGACCCACCCCCGACGACGACGTAGTCGTAGCCGTCAGTTGTGTTCACTGGGACCCATGATCGTGATGTTCTCCGTCGCCTCCACGTGGCGGACGAAGATGTACTTGTCCTCGCGCCCGTCGCTGTGCTTGCGCTTGATGCCGGGCTGGACGATGCTCGAAACCTTCGCGACGAGCACATACGGTTCGTCTGCCGCGAGCCCGGCCACGCAGTGTTTTTCGAAATCATCGAGAGTCGTGGCCGTGTAGGACTTCTCCACGCCGGCTCCGCGCGCGATGGCAGCGATGTCCACATTGCCGTGAGCGGTGTGGGTGGGTGGCCCGCCGATCGACTGGTAGCACTCGTTGTCCCACACCACCGTGAAGAGGTTGTGGGGCCGCTCGTTGCCGAGTGTCGCGAGGATACCCAGGTTGAACAGCATTCCACCGTCGGTGTCGAGAGAGATGATCCGACGGTGGGGCAGGCCCACCGCGAGTCCGAATGCCTGCGGGGTGACGCAGCCGAGCTGCTGCTGGAACAGGCTTGCCTGTCGCATGTGCGGTGCGGCGTTGTACCACTCGTCGACGCTGGCACCCAGGGACAGGATCACCAGTTCGTTGTCGAGTAGGGCTGCGAGCGCTGCATGCACTCGAATCGGGTCATGCGCATGGTGGTCATCGGACGAGTCCTCCTCCGAGGGCGATGGCGGAATGATGGTAGGCCGAGTAGGACCATTCGAATGCGTCGTGGATTGCTCGTTCTATCGCATCCTCTTCGCGGACGATGCGGTACGGGATACGCAGCGCATCGAGGATCGGCTCCATGGTGATGCCGTGTGGCACCGCCCACCAGTTGTTCTCGCCGAGTTCGCCGCGATAGCTCATGAGCATGATCACGGGGATCCCCGCACCGAGACCCATCCGGGCCAATGGTTCGACGGAGGCGCGGAGGCCCGAGTTCTCCATGATGAGCACGCCGCGTGTGCCGGACAGGAACATCCCACCGCAGATGGCGGCGCCTTCGCCTTCGTTGGTGACCTGGATGGTCCGGATGGTCGGATGCGCATCGAGCGCGGGGTACAGCTCTTTGAACAGGGAATCGGGGAGGTAACACACGGTGCTGACACCGGCCTTCTCGAGGCCGCGGATCACCGCGTCGACGGTCGACTGTTCCATGAGGATCCTTCCGTGGGAAGTTCAGGGGAAGTTCAGGGGAAGACGGGAATGCCGGGCATTTCGACGAACCCGGGAAGTTGTTTGATGAGGCGCATCCACCGTCGCAGTCCGGGGTACGCGTCGTGATCGATACCGATGTCCCGGCTCAGTGCGGCAGCCGGATAGACCGCGAGGTCGGCCGCTGTGGGCCGATCACCGGCGAGCCAGTCGCCTTCCGAGCGTGAGACGGCGAGATGGTCGTCGACATGCTGGAGTACTGCCCGCGCAGTGTGATTGTCGATGGGATCGGTGGTGAACAGGGACCTCTCGCGGCAGGCATACACCTGCTCGAGGGGCCCGGAAGAGAACTGAAGCCACCGATCGTCGGGCGGCGCCCATGCGGTGCCGGCAACGATGCGCATGAGTACCGATTCCATGCCGACGAACACTCGCTCCTCGGTTTCGAGTACCGGTAGGACCCGGGCGGGGTGAGCTCGAGGTATCGCCCTTCGAGGTGTTTCGCGCCCGGGAACACGTCGACGGGCACGATGGCGTGCTCCATTTCCATGAGCGACAGCGTCAGTCGCGCCGAATAGCACCTCGGGTCGAGCGGGAAGTCGTGCAACGCAGGGATTGTCATCACTGCACCGCCTCGACTGTCGTGGTCACCGAGTCTCGGATGTCATGCAGGCGTCGTACGAGCCGGGTCACGGTCTCCGCCGGAAGTTTTCCGACTGCGACGACATGTACTGCCGTCGTGGTCTCGTCGACCCTCTGGATGCCGGCGCGGATCTCCACGCCGTCGATCCGCCCGGTGGCGACGTGCTCGTCGAGGTCGAGATCCTCCACCTCGGAGCGGAGCCGGTCGATCACGCGCCCGGTTTCGGCGGTGAACCACACCGACCGGATCGGTTCCGTTGCGGTCTCGGGGGCGGGTCGTTCGGGGACGGCGGTGTCGCTGGAGTCGGCCGTCGACACCCACGCGATTCCGCTGCGGTCGACAGCTCGGTAACGGACGGGCGACACGGTACTCGGCGGGGTCATATTCGGGTGAGCCGGCACCTGCCTGCACGCACCTTCGACATCGAATTGCCAACCGTGATAGAGACATACGAGTCTGTCTCCGCGGACGAATCCGAGGCTGAGGCGCATTCCCCGGTGTGGGCACCGGTCGGCCCACGCCTGCAGCGTGCCGTCGGCGCGCGCCACAGTGCCACGGCTGCACCGTCCACCGCGGTGCCCGTTGCGGAACCGGGTTCGATATCGCGGGTGAGGGCAACGGGAACCCAGAGGGTCACGGCACTACCTTTCTCTCGGGCGATGTGGACTGAGGGACTGTGCACTCGAAAACGACGTTGTCGCCGGGTGCGAGTGCGCAGGCCGCTTCGAAGGCGTCGACGAGGTCGGGGTCGCCGCGCGTGTGGAGTGTGATGTGATGTTCCGTCGCAGACAGGACGGTTGCGTGCACCTGAAGGAGATCCGCTCGCGCAGCGATGAAACTCGTCATGACCTCGGGGTCGAAGCATCCCACCAACTCGAGGGTGGGTGGGAGCATTGCCGAACAGATCATGCGGTCCTCCGGAGACGTGGGATGCTCGTCTGGGACGGCCCTCACACCCGTCTCCGGAAAATCCTCCTCCGGAGGGGAGCTCCGGATCGTTCACCGGCGGAGTCCTGGCGGACACTCGCGCGGGCGGACTGCATCGGATCGAATACCGTTGCAGGAAGTTATGTTACACCTGAATCGGCGCGATTCGTCTCTGCTGCGTCAACGTTGAGTTACGACTGTGTGGCATTCTGCAGCAGTCGCCACACGCGGTCGCGGGAGAGTGGCAGCTCGTGCGGGCGCACCCCGATTGCGTTGCGGACAGCGTTCGCCAGGGCCGGCGAGACCGGATTGAACGGTGCCTCGCTCATCGACTTGGCTCCCATCGGTCCGAGCTCGTCGTAGGTGTCGGCGAAATACACCTCGGTTCGGGGCAGATCGGCGTACTGCGGGATGTGGTAGTTCCGTAGGACGTCCGTCGTCACCCGCCCGTGTTCGTCGGTGATCAGCTCCTCGTACATCGAGACGCCGATAGCCTGGGCCGCGCCGCCCTCGACCTGCCCTCGGCACTGTTCAGGATTGAGCACGGTGCCCGCGTCGGCGGACTGGATGGACCGGAGGATGCGTACCTCACCGGTGCGGATGTCCACCGCGACGCGGAAGGCCTGCACATTGAACGACAACGAACGCGGCAGACCGCCGTGGCGACCCTCGGCGCGTAGGTGCCCGCCCGACGAATCGAGCAACTCGGCGGGTGAGACGAGCGTGTCGCCGCACCGCACACCGTCCGGGGTGAGTTCGGCGTTGTCGGGGTCGGTGCCGGTGAGCTCGGCCGCGGCCTTCGCCATGCGTCGGTGTAGCTCCCGTGCAGCCGACAGCAGCGACTTCGCCGCGACGACAGTGCCCGCCGAGCCGAACGCGCCGGTGTCGTGCGTGGTGACGTCGGTGTCGGACTGCCGGATCTCGATGCGATCCGGGACGGTGCCGAGTTCGGTGGCCGCGATCTGTGTGTGCACGGTCGTGGTGCCGTTGCCGAACTCCGCAGTCCGACCCGAGCGACGAACCGCCCGCCGGGGAGCAACTCGATCGAGGTGTCGGCGATGTGCCCGTTGGGCGGGTTCGTCGCGATCATCGCAAGGGCCATTCCGTCGCCGATTCGCCACTGGTCGCCGACGGGGGCGGGTGTGCCGCCGCTCCGCGACATCGCACGCTCGGTGAGGTCGAGGCACTGGTCCAGCCCGTAGCTGCCGTACATCAGGTCGGCGCCCTCCGGGTGGGCCGCGACGAGCGGGTCGCCCGGTATGACGATGTTGCGGCGCCGGAGTTCGTACGGATCGGCGTCGAGCCTCACTGCGAGTTCGTCCATCGCCGACTCGACCGCGAAGATCACCTGCCCGAGCCCGTAGCCGCGGAACGCTCCGGAGGGGCGGTTGTTCGTGTACACGGCTTGGGCGTCGACCCGCTTGTTCGGTGATCGGTACACCGCAATGGATTCGGTGCAGCCGTGGAACATCACGCCGGCCGAGTGGTTGCCGTACGCGCCCGCGTCGGACAGGACATCGATCGCGAGTGCGGTCAGGATTCCGTCGCGCCCCGCAGCGAGGGTCACGCCGACGCGCATGGGGTGCCTGCACGGTGCGATGGTGAGCTGATCGGTGCGGGTGAACTCGAACTGCACGGGCCGCCCTGTCTGCAGCACTGCCGCAGCGACGACGTCCTCGACGAGCATCTCCTGCTTGGCTCCGAATCCACCGCCGACCCGAGTCGCGAACACACGGACCCGGTCTTGGTCGAGTCCGAACACGTGGCACAGTTCGTCGCGGACGAGAAACGGGACCTGTGTGGAACTGCGGATGACGAGCCGTCCGTCGTCGTCGAGATATCCGATGGCGCCGTGTGTTTCGAGATGCGTGTGTTGCGCGCGATGGGTGTCCCACCGGCCCTGCACCACGACCTCCGCGGCTGCGACGGCCGTGTCCACGTCCCCGGTCTCACCGTGGAGTTCGGCGACGAGGTTGCGGCCGGGGTCGGCGATGCGCGACTCGGTTCCCTTGTCGGCATGGAGCAGCGGCGCACCCGGCTTTCGTGCGATATCCGGGTCGAGGACGAACGGCAGTTCCTCGTATTCGACCCGGATCAGCTCGACCGCCCGCTGCGCGACCGTGGTGCTCTCCGCGACGACCGCGGCGACCCGCTGCCCGCGGAACCGCACGATCCTGTCGAACAGGTAGGTGTCGTCGGGGTCGTCTTCGCGATGTTCGTGCCGCGCTGTCGAGTACGCCGTCGCAGGAGCATCACGGTGATAGAGCACTGCATGCACGCCGTAGAGCCTCGGCGGCGGTGGCGTCCACCGACACGATACGAGCGTGCGGATGCGGACTTCCGAGCACCGCGACGTGCAGCAGACCCTCGACCTGAGTGTCCAGGGTGTAGCGCTCGACGCCGGTCACCACCCGGGTCGCGGCGGGCGCGCGCTGCGACCGTCCGCACGACGCTCCCTCGGTGACCTGCTCGGCGTTCCGGTCGCCGCGCAATGCATCATCGATCGAGCGGTAGCCGGTGCAGCGACACAGGTTGCCCTTCAACCGATTCGGCAGATCATCCAGGTCGTCCTCGGTGAACGTGGATGCGGTGACGATCATGCCGGCGGTGCAGAATCCGCACTGGAAACCGGCCGCGTCGACGAACTTCTGCTGCATCGGATGCAGGTTGTCGGGGGTGCCCAGGCCGGCGACGGTCGTCACCTGGTGCCGCCCGCGCGCACGGCGGGGTAGATGCACGAGTGGACGGGTTCTCCGTCGACGAGG
>BBEG01000322.1 GCA_001312645.1 Rhodococcus sp. JCM 9791 | reverse complement strand
CGATCTTCTCGCGGATGTCGGGGTCGTCGAGGGAGCCGCCGGCCCGCGCGAGGTCGACGACGCCGTCGAGTTCGCGGGCGAAGCCGATCTGCTGGCCGAGCGTGGAGACACCGCGTTCGAAGGTCAACAGACCCATCGCGACCTTCCAGCCGTCGCCGGGTTCACCGACGACGAGATCGGCGTCGGTGACCGCGTCGTCGAAGAAGACCTCGTTGAACTCGGAGGTACCGGTGAGCTGCTGGATGGGCCGGACGGTGACGCCGGGCTGGTCGAGCGGCACGAGCAGGAAACTCAGGCCTTTGTGGCGGGTCGAGCCCGGTTCGGTGCGTGCGATCACGAACGCCCACTGCGCGACGTGCGCGAGGGATGTCCACACCTTCTGACCGTTGATGATCCACTTGCCGTCTTCGAGCCGCGCGGTGGTCGAGACATTGGCGAGGTCGGATCCGGCGCCCGGCTCGGAGTAACCCTGGGCCCACAGTTCGGTGACGTTGCGGATTCCGGGCAGGAAACGCTTCTTCTGTTCCTCGGTTCCGAACGCGATGAGGGTCGGTCCGAGCAGCTCCTCACCGAGGTGGTTCACGCGGGCGGGCGCATCGGCCTTCGCGTACTCGGTGTGGAAGGTGACCCGCTCCTCCATGCTCGCGCCACGGCCGCCGTGTTCGGTGGGCCAGCCGATGCAGGTCCATCCGGCCTCGGCGAGGTGACGATCCCATGCGAGCCGTTGTTCGAAGAACTCGTGCTCGCTGCCGGGACCGCCCTTACCCCTGAGCGCGGCGAACTCGCCGGTCAAGTTCTCCTCGAGCCACGTCCGCACGGTGGCCGCGTACTCGGTATTTTCCAGGCTCTCGCTCTCTTGCACGTCTGTACGATAACCTACCAAGCAATTGTAGGTAGGGAGCTCAGTGAACACACATCCGAGAACCACGCCGGCCGCCCTCGTCCACTCCGCCGAGACCTGGCCCGACCGGCTCGCGATCGTCGACGGCGACACCCGGCTGACCTTCGCACAGTTGCACGAGCACGTGCGAGACTTCGCGTCCGCGCTGGTCGCCCGAGGTGTCGAAGTCGGTGCGCGCGTCGCGATCTGGTCGCCCAACACGTACCACTGGGAAATCGCAGCTCTCGGTGTGCACTGGCAGGTGGCGTCGTCGTCCCCATCAACACCCGCTACACCGCGAGCGAAGCAGCCGAGATCCTCGAACGTGTCGATGCCGCTGCGCTCGTCATCGTGGGCGACTTCCTCGGCTCCGACCGACACGCCCAGTTGCGGGAGACCGCACCTGGCCTCACCGTCCCGACCGTCGTGCGGGTCTCGGTGAGCGGGAATGACACTGCGACTCCCGGAGTGCTCGACTGGGCGGACTTCGTCACGCTCGGCACCGACGACAACCGCACCGAGGCCGACAGGCGTGCCGTCGCGGCTGCCCCCGACGACGTCGCCGATATCCTGTTCACCTCCGGCACCACCGGCAAGAGCAAGGGTGTGCTCAGCGCGCACCGGCAGACCATCGGCGTAGCGCGTGCCTGGGCCGACTGCGCGGACCTGACAGAGGCCGACAATTACCTGATCATCAACCGTTCTTCCACACTTTCGGATACAAAGCGGGATTCGTCGCGGCACTGCTCGTCGGCGCCACGGTCATCCCGCTGGCAGTGTTCGACGTCGAGAAGGTCATGGCGATGGTCTCCACCGAACAGATCAGTGTGCTGCCGGGCGCACCGACGATCTATCAGAGCATCCTCGACCACCCGCACCGCGGCGACTACGACCTGAGCAACCTGCGTGTCGCCGTCACCGGCGCCGCACCGGTCCCCGTCTCGCTAGTCGAGCGCATGCAGAACGAACTGAGCTTCGATGCGGTGATCACCGCATACGGCCAGACCGAAGCCGTCGTTGCCACGATGTGCCGCACGGACGACGACCCCGTCACCGTGTCGAACTCGTCCGGACGCGCGACCGCCGACTTCGAGGTCCGCATCGGCGACAAGGGCGAGATCCTGCTGCGCGGCCCCAACGTGATGCTCGGCTACCTCGACGACCCCGAGGCGACCGCCAAGACCATCGACGCCGACGGCTGGCTTCACACCGGCGATGTGGGCACCCTCGACGAACGTGGGTACCTCGACATCACCGACCGCCTCAAGGACATGTACATCAGCAACGGGTTCAACGTGTACCCCGCCGAGATCGAGCGTCGCTGCTGCGCATCCCGGGCGTCCACGAGGTCGCCGTCATCGGCATACCCGACGAGCGCGCCGGGGAGGTCGGCTGCGCCTACATCGCGCCGCTGGCCGGAAGCGATCTCACCGAGGACGACGTCCTCGCGTACGCCAAAGAGCATCTGGCCAACTTCAAACGCCCCCGGTCGGTGCGGTTCGTCGACCACCTACCCCGGAATGCATCCGGCAAGGTTCTGAAAAACGCTCTGCGTGAGGAGAAGTCATGACCGTCCCATTCGAGCCCGACGTCGTCACCTACGAAGTGCGTGACGGCATCGCGATCGTCACCCTCAACCGTCCGGACTACCGGAACGCGCAGAACTCGGTGATGACCTACGCCCTCGACGCCGCCTTCGAGAAGGCAGTCCAGGACGACGAGGTGAAGGTGATCGTGCTCGCCGGCAACGGCAAGCACTTCTCCGCCGGCCACGATCTCGGTACGCCCGGCCGCGACCACCACGTGCACTACGACAACAAGGCCGTCATGTGTGGGACCACGTCGACAAGCCGGGCGGCGACCAGCGGTATGCCCGCGAGATGGAGGTCTACCTCGGGATGTGCCGCCGCTGGCGGGAGATCCCCAAGCCGACCATCGCCATGGTCCAGGCGCCTGCATCGCCGGCGGCCTCATGCTCGCGTGGGTGTGCGATCTCATCGTCGCGTCCGACGACGCGTTCTTCTCCGATCCTGTGGTGCGCATGGGCATTCCGGGTGTCGAGTACTTCGCACACCCGTGGATCCTGGGCACCCGGTTCGCGAAGGAGATCCTCTACACCGGCGACCGGTTCACCGCGCAGCGAGCCTACGAGGTGGGCATGGTCAGCCGCGTCGTGACGCGCGACGACCTCGAGACCGAGACGCTCGCGCTGGCCGGACGCATCGCCGAGATGCCGCGCTTCGGCCTGGCCCTGACAAAGCGCGCTGTGAACCAGTGCGAGGACCAGATGGGCATGCGCAACGGCATGGAGTCGGTCTTCGGTCTGCATCACTTCGCGCACTCGTACAACGCCGAGGTCGGCACCGACTCCCTCGGCGGCATGGATGCCAAGTCGATGGCGGCAAGCGCACGTCCGGCCGAGGGGGGCAAGTAGTGGATCTCGAACTGGACGCCGCCACCATCGCCTTCCGCGACGAGGTGCGGGCGTTCCTCGCGGAGAACGTCCCGAAGACCCCACTGAAGTCGATGGACACCGCAGAGGGCTTCGAAGAGCACCGGCAGTGGGAAGCACTTCTCGCCGACGCGCGCTTGTCGGTCGTCTCGTGGCCCGAATCGCTCGGGGGCCGCGACGCGACGCTCGAACAGTGGGTCGTGTTCGAGGAGGAGTACTACCGCTCGGGCGCACCCGGTCGGGTGAGCCAGAACGGCATCTTCCTGCTCGCCCCCACCCTGTTCGAGCACGCGAAGCCCGAGCAGCTCGAACGCATCATGCCGCGCATGGCTCGCGCCGACGACATCTGGGCACAGGCCTGGTCGGAACCCGAATCGGGCAGCGACCTCGCGTCGCTGCGCTCGTCGGCCACGAAGGTCGACGGCGGCTGGCTGCTCAACGGGCAGAAGACGTGGAGCTCGCGGGCATCGTTCGCCGACATGGGCTTCGGTCTGTTCCGCTCCGACCCGGAGGCGCAGCGCCACAAGGGCATCACGTACTTCATGTTCGATCTGCGCGCCGAAGGTGTCACCGTCCGCCCGATCGATCAGCTCGACGGCGAACCCGGCTTCGCGGAGATCTTCCTCGAGAACGTCTTCGTCCCCGACGACCCGTCGAATCCCGCCGAATCCGGTGTGATCGGTGAGGTCAACGCAGGATGGCGTGTCGCGATGAGCACCGCGTCGAACGAGCGTGGTCTGTCGCTGCGTGCGCCCGGACGGTTCCTCGCCACCACCGACCGTCTGCTGGCGCAGTACTCGCAGTCGCCGCTCCACGGCGACACGGCGCTCCGGAACAAGGTCGCCGACGCGTGGATCGGTGCTCGCGCCTACGAACTGTCGACGTGGAGCACGGTCACCCGCCTCACCAATGGCGGACAGCTCGGCGCCGAATCGTCGATCAACAAGGTCTTCTGGTCGGAGTGGGACATCGCGACCCACGAGACCGCCCTCGACCTGCAGGGCGCGCACGCCGAGGTCGTCGACGACTGGACCGACGGCTACCTGTTCTCGCTGTCGGGCCCGATCTACGCCGGCACCAACGAAATCCAGAAGAACGTCATCGCCGAGCGGTTGCTCGGCCTCCCGAGCGACCGATGAGATTCGCACTCGATGAGTCCCACGAGGACTTCGCGTCGAGCATCGACGCGCTCCTCACCAAGTCCGACATGCCCGCCGTCATCCGCGCATGGAACACCGGCGACACCGAACCCGGCCTGACGGTGTGGCAGCGCCTCGCCGAGACCGGTGTCAACGGCCTGCTCGTCTCCGAGGAGCACGACGGTCTCGGTGCCGATGCCGTCGATCTCGTCGTCGCGCTCGAGCAGCTCGGGCGTCACGCGGTTCCGGGCCCGGTCGTCGAAACCGTCGCGGTTGCCCCCGCACTGCTGGCAGCGGTCGCTCCCGAACGTCTCGCGGCTCTGGCTTCCGGGTCGCTCGCGACGGTTGCTGCGGCTCCGCACACGCCGTTCGCGGTCGACGCCGATTCCGTCGACCTCGTCCTGAACGTCGACGGAGACACCGTTTCCGTGGCCACCGCGGGCGAGCAACACTCGTCGGTGGATCTCGCGCGCCGTCTGTTCGAGGTGTCGTCCGCCGAGACCCTGGGGTCCACCTCGTTCGACGCCGCCTTCGACCTGGGCGCCCTCGCAACCGCCGCACAGTTGCAGGGCCTCGGCCGGACGCTGCTCGACACCTCCGTCGAATACGTGCAGCAGCGTAAGCAGTTCGGCCGCGTCATCGGTTCGTTCCAGGCGATCAAGCACCACCTCGCCGACGTCGCGTGGCACTGGAGATGGCACGTCCTCTGCTCCACGGCGCGGCGCTCGCAGTGCGCGACGGTCTGCCTACCGCGTCGCGCGACGTGTCGGCCGCCAAGGTCGCATGCGGCGACGCCGCCTATCTCGCGGCACGTACCGCACTGCAGGTGCACGGCGCGATCGGGTACACGCAGGAATACGACCTGTCGCTGTGGATCACGAAGACACGCGCACTCGTCACCGCATGGGGCACACCTGATTTCCACCGCTCACGCGTGGTCACGGCTCTGGAGAGCGGAGTGGCGTCGTGACGTTCGAAACCGAGGACCGCGCGGCACTGCGGGAGTCGGTACGCAGCCTGCTGGCGAAGCACTCCGACTCCGCTGCGGTCCGCAAGGCGATCAATTCCCCCGACGGTTACGACCCGGATCTGTGGTCGCGGCTCGTCGAGCAGGTGGGGGTCGCGGCGCTCGCGATTCCCGAGGAGTACGACGGGTCGGTGCGTCGTGGGCCGAAACTCATGTCGTGCTCGAAGAACTCGGTCGCACGCTGACTCCGTCACCCTTCCTCGGCTCAGCGGTCCTCGCTGCGCAGACGGTGCTGCTGTCCGGCGACACCGACGCCGCGTCCCGGCTGCTGCCGGGCATCGCGGCCGGTGA
>BBEG01000321.1 GCA_001312645.1 Rhodococcus sp. JCM 9791 | reverse complement strand
CTCCGTCGACCGGCGACAACAGATCGAACAGGCGGCCTCCCGCGAGCATGTGCTGGGTGAGCGGCACCGGTCGGGTCTCCTCGACCACCACGGTCGTGTCGCCGCGGACGCGGGCGATCCACTCGCCGAACTCCTCGGCGTTGCTCACCGTCGCGAGAGACTCGCGAGCCGCACCGATGCCGGGAGGTGCAGTATCGATTCCTCCACACCGCGCCGCGCTCGTTGTCGGCGAGATAGTGCACCTCGTCCATGACGACGTGGGTCAGACCGGTCAGTAGCGGAGAGTGGCCGTGCAGCATGTTCCGCAAGACCTCGGTGGTCATGACGACCACGGGTGCGTCCGGATTGTGCGTGACATCGCCGGTGAGCAGGCCGACCCGATCGTCGCCGAATCGTGCCGTGAAGTCATGGAACTTCTGATTGCTCAGCGCCTTGATCGGTGTGGTGTAGAAACACGTCCCGTTCGACCCGAGGGCGAGATGGGCTGCGAACTCGCCCACGATCGTCTTCCCGGCTCCGGTGGGCGCGCAGACCAGGACATCGCGGTCGTTCTCGAGTGCGCGGCAGGCGCGAATCTGGAATTCGTCGAGAGCGAAGTCGAGCTCGGCCGCGAACAGTGTGAGCTGCGGCCCGTACTGCGTGTGCACGTGTCCACGTTACGCGGACCCCCTGGTCCATGCGGGGTGTGTCATGGATCACTCTGTGTCGGGAATTGATCGCGAGGTATGCACGTTAGTTGAGTACGTATGACTCAAGTTCAACAGAAAGGCTTCGGAATGCCGTCATTCTTCGGGCCTGGTGGCCCCGGCCGCATCGACATCTCGCGCTTCATGAGCCGCGGAACGCAGGAGCTCATGGCTGCTGCCGCCCGTTTCGCAGCGGAACGCGGCGACGCGGATCTCGATGCGCTGCACGTTCTGCGTGCAATGGCTGAGCAGGACCCGGCCCGGACGGTCATGACCCGCTCCGGTGCTGATCCCGCCGATGTGATCGAGGCCGTCGAGCAACGACTCCCGCAGGACAGCCCCGGGAGCGGCGTGACCGCGCCCGCCCTCAGTGGCACGGTGAAGACCGCGCTGCTCGAGGCTCACCAGCTCTCACGTGCACTCGGCTCCACATACATCGACCCGGAACATCTGTTCTTCACGCTCGCGGCAGACCAGACCCGCGCGCCGGGTCGTCTGCTCGCGTCGCTGGGTGTCACCCCGCAGGCGCTGCAGACAGCACTCCAGTCGGCTCCCGCATCGTCTGCGGAGGCCGAATCCTCGACACCGACCCTCGACAAGTACGGCGTCGACCTCACCGACCGTGCTCGAAACGGCGGGGTGGACCCCGTCATCGGCCGTGCCGACGAGATCGAGCAGACCGTCGAAATCCTCTCGCGTCGCACCAAGAACAATCCGGTGCTCGTGGGCGAGGCCGGCGTCGGCAAGACTGCGATCGTCGAGGGCCTGGCCCAGCGCATCGTGGACGGCGATGTCCCGGACACTCTGCGCGACAAGCGCATCGTCCAGCTGGACCTGACCTCGATGGTGGCCGGTACCCGCTATCGCGGCGACTTCGAGGAGCGCCTCACCTCGGTGCTCGACGAGATCACCGCGCAGGACGGCGCGCTGATCGTCTTCATCGACGAACTGCACACCGTCGTCGGTGCAGGTGGCGGCGGCAGCGAGGGTTCGATGGATGCGAGCAACATCCTCAAGCCCAAGCTTGCCCGCGGCGAACTGCACATCGTCGGTGCGACCACGCTCGACGAATACCGCAAGCACATCGAGAAGGATCCGGCGCTCGAGCGGCGATTCCAGCCCGTCACGGTGGGTGAGCCGTCGCACGGCGATGCCGTGACCATCCTGCGCGGACTCCGCGACCGGTACGCAGAGTTCCACGGGCGTGCGGTATGCCGACGAGGCGATCGAGGCGGCGGTGGACCTGTCGGTGCGGTATCTGCCCGACCGTCACCTTCCCGACAAGGCCATCGACCTGATCGACCAGGCCGGAGCGCGGCTGCGGCTGCGCACCCCGCGGGACGACGCCGATGCGCTCCGAGAGCAGATTGTGTCGCTCGAGGCGGAGAAGGACGCTGCCGTTGCGGCCGAAGACTACGAGGAGGCGTCGCGGATCCGCGACGGGATCGTGAAGGTGCAGGCCCGGATCGATTCGGGCGCACCTGCGAGTGACGATGCGGAGGTTCCCGTGGTCGACACGGAGCTGATCGCCGAGATCGTCTCCCGTGCAACGGGTATTCCCGTCACCCGGATGACGAGTGGCGAGAAGGACCGGCTCCGGAACCTGGAGAGCGAGCTGCACGAACGTGTCGTCGGGCAGGACGAAGCCGTCCGCGCGGTGGCCCGCGCGGTCCGGCGTAGTCGCTCGGGGATGAGCGATCCGGGCCGACCGGTGGGCAGCTTCCTGTTCCTCGGGCCGACCGGAGTCGGTAAGACCGAACTGGCGAAAGCTTGGCAGAGGTGTTGTTCGGAGACGATCGGTCGATGCTGCGCATCGACATGAGCGAGTTCGGTGAGCGGCACACGGTCAGCCGGCTCGTCGGCGCCCCGCCCGGGTACGTCGGGTACGGCGAAGCCGGCCAGCTCACGGAGAAGGTGCGCCGCAACCCGTATTCGGTGGTGCTGCTCGACGAGATCGAGAAGGCGCACCCGGATGTGTTCAACACACTCCTCCAGGTCCTCGACGACGGTCGCCTGACCGATGGCGAAGGCCGCACGGTCGACTTCAGCAACACCGTGGTGATCATGACGAGCAATCTCGGATCGGACATCATCTCGAGCCGCGGTGGCGCGCTCGGATTCACCACCGGTGACGCCGAGGCTGCCGAGAAGCCGTTGCGCGACAGGGTGATGGCTCGGTTGCGCGAGACGATGCGACCCGAGTTCCTCAACAGGATCGACGAGATCGTGCTGTTCCGCAAGCTCGACGACGAACAGTTGCGACGCATCACCGATCTGCTGCTCGACGACACTCGGAAGAAGCTGGCAGACAAGGGTATCGACCTCGACATCGATGGTGTGGCCGTAGACTGGCTCGCCGATCGTGGACACCAGCCCGAGTTCGGTGCGCGTCCGCTGCGTCGCGCGATTCAGCGTGAGGTCGATGATCGCATCGCCGATCTGCTGCTCGACGACGAACTCGTCGAAGGCGGTGCGGTGACCGTAGTGGTCGAGGACGGAGAGCTGGTCGTCAGGTGACCGGAAACGGTTGGTAAAGAAATGCTTCGGCCCGCCCCGGGTGGCAACACCTGAGGCGGGCCGTGTGCTGTGTGGGCAGTAGCATCGAGCGTCATGGTCACACGCCCCGGACTGTCCGTCATCGTTCCCGTTCACAACGAGGAGGTATACATCGGGCCGTGCCTCGATGCGTTGATCGAGCAACAGGGCGACCTTCTCGAAATCATCGTGGTCGACAACAACTGCACGGATGCCACCGTCGATGTTGTGCGGCGTGCGCAGGAGAGATGCGCGAAGATCACACTGGTGGAGGAGGCGAAACCTGGTGTCGCGCATGCGAGAAATGCCGGATTCGACGCGGCCGCCGGCGACATTCTCGGGCGGGTCGATGCGGATACGCGAGTCCGTCCGAATTGGGCTCGGGTGGTGTGCGACTACTTCGGCAGGGGTGACACCGAGGAGGTCGGTGCCATCAGCGGACTGAACAATTCGTACGATTCGCCGTATCGGTCGCTCAAGCGGTGGTACGTCGAAAAGCAGGTCCAGCGTGGAATTTTCGGTGGAGAACGCCCATACCGGAATCTGCACGGAGCCAACATGGCGATTCGGCGAACCGCGTGGGAGCGGGTTCGTGAAGACGTGAGCGTGGCTCCGGATATCCACGAGGACCTCGACCTCGCCCTGTGTCTCGGTGCGGCGGAGGTCCCGATCGTCCAGCTCAGCGACATGCGGGTGGATATCTCGCCAAGGCGGGCGTTGACCCCGCCGCGGGAGTTCGGGTCCTATATCGAATCCGGTGTGAAGACCTTCGAGCTGCACGGGCGGATGACGCCGGAGATCCGCCGTGCCCTGGTGCTGCACGAGAGGTTCCACGTCCTCGTCTACCTCGCCTACAGGCCGTACGACCCGGAGCTCGGCCGGTTCTCGCTGCGGGCGCTGCTCGGGAAACCGCAGGCTCGCACGATGCCGGTGAGTGAGGTAGGCGAAGCACGATAGTGCGGGATGCGCGCTGTGTGAAGGTGGGGAGACGAAACCGGCGGGCCCCGCGCTCGAAAGCGACGGGACCCGCCGTAGGCGGGGACCGGGAGTTCGCTGCAGCCCACAGCTCTCCGCTCAGTCCTCAACAGGCCCACTGATGAATATAGGTTAGGCAATCCTTATGTGCAAGGGGTAGGTTTCGAAGTCGTCGATCAGGCGCTGGATCGAACCCGGCCGGCAGGAGCGCACACGCTGACCCGCAGCGATCGAAACGCATGTGAACGCATGTGTGTGCCGATAGATTGTCAGCCATGACAGCGAACCGGCCGGAGGGGCGGGTGGCAGAGCTGTGCACCCGCATGCGCTCCTTCATCGACGACGAGGTCGTCCCCCTCGAGCCCGTCCTCTCGCGGCATGACGACGAAGCGGCCGCGGCACTCACCCGACTGAAATCCCGCGCGAAAGACCTCGGGTTGTGGGCGCTCGGGCATCCCCAGGAGATCGGCGGGGGAGGAGTGCCGTTCCTCGACTTCGTCTATCTCAACGAGATCATCGGCCGCTCCGAGTTCGGGCAACTTGCCGTGGGTTCGGTGTCGATGCAGGACGCGCTGATGCTGCATCGCCACGGCACCGACGAACAACGCCGCCGCTGGGTCCCCGGACTCGTGTCGGGAGAGGTCCTCCCGTCCGTCGGAATGACTGAACCCGAGGTAGCCGGATCCGATCCGATTCTGGTCCGGACCACCGCAACCCTCGACGGAGATCACTGGATCATCAATGGACACAAGTGGTTCACCACTGGAGCCCGGGAGGCCGGCTACTGCACGGTGTTCGCCCGCACCGAACCCGACTCGACAGCGTTGCACCGCAGCATCAGCGCGATCATCGTCCCCACCGACACTCCTGGCTTCGAGATCGTCCGCTCCATTCCGACGATGGGTCACGATCCCAGCGACCACTACGAGGTCCGCTACACCGATGTGCGGGTACCAGCGACGAACCTGCTCGGCGCGCGCGGCAACGGATTCGTCGTCGCACAGGACAGACTCGGGCCGGGCCGGATCTTCCATTCCATGCGCTGGCTCGGGCAGGCGCAACGTGCGTTCGAGATGATGTGTGCGCGCGCCAACGAACGATTCGCCCACGGCTCGTTGCTGTCCGAGAAGGGCGAGATCCAAAGGTATGTAGCCGAATCGGCCGCGGAGATCCACGCGTCGAGGCTGATGACGCTCGACGCCGCCCGGGTCATGGATTCCGGCGAGGACGCGCGAGTGCAGATCGGGCTCGTGAAGTTCTGGGGAGCTCGGATGCTCCACAACGTCATCGACCGGGCTATCCAGGTGCACGGCGCACTCGGGCTGACGGCCGACACGCCGCTCGAAAGGATGTATCGCCAGGCCCGTTACGCGCGGATCTACGACGGGCCCGACGAGGTGCACCGCATGTCCACCGCGCGACGACTCCTGCGTGACGGGGAGACGCGCCGTGGAAGTAGCGGCGGACATCGCCGACATCCTGTCGGCGCACTGGGGAGCGACGGTGTCGGTGACGGACCTGCGCCGGCTCACCGGCGGTGCCAGCCGACAGATCTGGTCGTTCGACGTGGTCCGCAGTGAGGGCGCGGGCGGTT
>BBEG01000320.1 GCA_001312645.1 Rhodococcus sp. JCM 9791 | reverse complement strand
CCGGCCGTGACCGCCGCGAATTCTGCGTACCGGATCGCCGCTCTGGTCGACGCATGGGAGCCGCTGGACCTCGACGGACAGCACGGCCGGTGCTCCTCGTCGACGCTGTCACCGATACCGGGTGGACCTTGACGATGGCGGCGCGGCATCTCATCGCGTCGGGAGCGGACGGGGTCCTGCCCTTCGCTCTGGCGAGCCCGAAGTAATCGCTCGGAGAACACCGGACGTAACATAATTGTGACCGGCCTCACAATCGCCGCCTCACCTGCGCAGAGCCCGGACTATCCACACCGATTCGGACCAATGGGGTGATTTCGATCCGGAGTCTTGTTAGGTTCGAACTACTTATGAAGCCCGTTATGGAAAGTAGTACCCCGACGACCGAACCGGCTGAATTGAGTTTTCGGAGCCCTCAGATCTCCGACGGAAAGCGTTTGTGGCAGATTGCCCGCGATTCCGAGGTGCTCGACGTCAATTCCGGTTATGCATATGTGCTGTGGTGTCGCGACTTCGCCGAGACGTCGGTCGTAGCAACCGACGAGACCGATCGTCCGGTCGGATTCATCACCGGCTACCGCAGGCAGGACTCCCCCAGACACTGTTCGTGTGGCAGGTAGCCGTCGATGCTGATCAGCGCGGTCGCGGAGTGGCCGGGCGCATGCTCGATGCCCTGCTCGATCGCCTACGGCCGTCCGGTGTGACCCGGTTGGAAACGACCGTGAGCCCCGACAACGCTGCCTCGATCGCCATGTTCACCGCCCTGGCACGACGCCGTGGCACTCATATCACGCGAACCGATTTGTTCGCTCCCGATGATTTTCCCGATTCACATCTGGCGGAAGATCTCTACACGATCGGCGACTGATCAGGCATTACGGAATATTTTCCGTGCCGAATTCGTCATCGAAATTCATCACAGGAGGACCACAGAAAATGACCATCCTGGAAGACAAGCCCAGCACCCACACTGGTAACGATATCTTCGAGCACCTCGAATCCGAGGTCCGCAGTTACAGCCGTGGGTGGCCCGCAGTATTCGAAACGGCGTCCGGCTCCTGGTTGCGGAGCGAGGACGGCAAGGACTACCTCGACTTCTTCGCCGGTGCCGGTGCGCTGAACTACGGCCACAACAATCCGGTCCTGAAGTCCGCTCTGGTGGACTACATCATGAAGGACGGGATCACTCACGGCCTCGACATGATGACCACCGCCAAGCGCGATCTCCTCGAGACCTTCGAGAACGTGATCCTGAAGCCGCGCGGACTCGATTACAAGGTCCAGTTCCCCGGCCCCACCGGCACCAACACCGTCGAGGCCGCCCTCAAGCTGGCACGTAAGGTCACCGGTCGCGAATCGATCATCAACTTCACCAACGCGTTCCATGGCATGACGCTCGGTGCGCTCTCGGTGACCGGAAACTCGATGAAGCGTGCCGGTGCCGGTGTACCGCTTGTGCACGCGACCCCGATGCCGTTCGACAATTACTTCAACGGTGTCACCGAGGACTTCCAGTGGTTCTCCCGCGTCCTGGACGATTCCGGTAGTGGTCTCAACCGCCCCGCCGCGGTGATCGTCGAAACCGTCCAGGGTGAAGGCGGCGTCAACGTCGCGCGCGCCGAATGGCTTCGCGCCCTGGCAGATCTGTGCTCCGAGCGTGAGATCCTGCTCATCGTCGACGACGTTCAGATGGGTTGCGGACGTACCGGCAAGTTCTTCTCCTTCGAGGAAGCCGGCATCACCCCCGACATCGTGACGCTGTCGAAGTCGATCGGCGGATACGGCTTGCCGATGGCCCTCACACTGTTCAAGCGCGAGCTCGACGTCTGGGGCCCGGGCGAGCACAACGGCACCTTCCGCGGCAACAGCCCGTCGTTCATCACCGCGACCAAGGCGCTGAGCCACTACTGGACCGACGACGAACTCGAGCGCGGCACGCTGCGCAAGGGTGAGCGCATCCACCAGACCTTCATGAACCTGTCCGACATGTTCGAGGGTGTGTCCACCCGCGGCCGCGGTCTGGTCCAGGGCCTGGTGTTCGAAGACCCGTCCGATGCTCAGAAGGTGTGCGCCCTCGCATTCGAGAAGGGGCTGCTGGCCGAGACGTCGGGTCCGTCCGACCAGGTCGTCAAGCTGCTGCCGCCGCTGACCATCACCGACGACGAACTCGAGTACGGTCTGAACATCCTCGCCGAGGCCACCGCCAAAGTCCGTTCCTGACCGCTCCGTCCCCCGTTCACCAGTAGAAAGAGCATCGCTTCACATGATCGTGCGTACAACCGAGGAAATCACCGACACCGAGCGTGACATCACGTCCGAAGACGGACAGTGGCGCAGCAAGCGCATCGTCCTCGCCGGTGACAAAGTCGGCTTCTCGTTCCACGAGACGACCATCGAAGCCGGAACGATCAACGAGTTCCACTACGCCAACCACATCGAGGCGGTATGCTGGTGGAGGGCACCGGCAAGCTGCGCGACCTCGACAACGACGTCGTGTACGACCTGGTCCCCGGATCGATGTACCTGCTCAACGGACACGAGCGGCACCGGGTCGAGCCAGACACCCGCATGCGGATGCTGTGTGTGTTCAACCCGCCGGTCACCGGCCGTGAGGTGCACGACGAGAACGGGGTCTACCCGCTCATCGTCGAAGAAACTGCCTGATCGACCGAGAATCCGGGTCACACAGCGTGACCGATGCGGGGCGGACGCATAGAGTCGAGGCCATGGCCTCGGTTCAGCGTTCGCCCCGCATTGCTGTCGGCCCCCGGGCCGACGACATGTTCGTCCGGGCGGTCACCAGCGGAGGCGGGACCCCGGTGTCGCTCGAGCAGCGTCCCGACGCAGTGATCTGGACCGGCGGACCGGATTCGTTTCCTGCGACCCTTCCCGACTCGGTGCGCTGGGTGCAGCTGTCTTCTGCCGGGGTCGAACGCTGGCTCACGGAGGGCATCATCAGGCGGCACCCACAGGTGCTGTGGACGTCCGCGGCCGGAGCGTACTCCGCCACGGTCGCCGAGCATGCCTGATGTTGCTGCTCGCCGGTGTCCGAGCGCTACCCCACCATCTCGTGGCGACCTCGTGGGCACCCGAGGCGTTCTACCCACGTCTGGGCACACTGCGCGGAGCCACGATCGGCATCATCGGCGCGGGCGGAATCGGACGGGCACTCATCCCGATGCTTGCGTCGCTCGGTGCGCACACTCTGGCCGTCAATCGGAGCGGACGTCCCGTCCCCGGTGCAGTCGAAACCTTCCCCGTGGAGCGAATCGACGAAATCTGGCCGCTTGCAGACCATTTCGTAGTCTCCGCGGCGGCCACACCGGACACCGAGCAACTGATCGGCGCGGAGGAACTGGCCGCGATGAAGCCGACCGCGTGGCTGGTGAACATCGCACGTGGCAGCCTCATCGACACCGACGCGCTGGTCGGTGCTCTGACGGCGGGCACGATCGCCGGTGCCGGACTCGACGTCACCGACCAGAACCGCTGCCCGCCGGGCACCCCTTGTGGTCGCTGCCCAATGCGATGATCACGCCGCACGATTCGAACCCGCCCGCCCTGCGGGTACCCGCCTACGTGGAACGGGTGGTCGAGAACGTCACGCGGTTCGCGTCTGGCGTCGAACCCGTCGCGGTGATCGATGTGAGCTCCGGCTACTGAGATCCGTCCCCCTCCGGCGAGTTACGCTCGTCCCGATCAGCCCAGTCCAGCAGCCGGTCGAGCGAGAACGCATCGTCGTCGATTCCGGCATACAGGTCACCGAGTTTCGCGAATCGGTCGGGGACGGTCTCGATGGTGAAATCGCGAGGTTCGAGGTCGTCGATCTCGTTCCACCGCACCGGTGCCGATACAGTTCCCTCCGGAACACCGCGCACCGAGTATGCGCTCGCGATCGTGTGGTCGCGGGCATTCTGGTTGTAGTCGACGAACACGGCAGCGGGATCCCTGTCCTTACGCCACCACGCGGTGGTGACGTCCCGCGGCGCGCGCCGCTCGACTTCACGTGCGAAAGCCAGTGCAGCCCTGCGGACATCGTCGAATCCCCATTCCGGCTCGATTCGAACGTAGACGTGCAGCCCGTGCCCACCCGAGGTTTTCGGCCACCCCACCGCACCCAGTTCGTCGAGCACCTCGTGCACCACCGACGCGACACGGCGCACTTTCCCGAAGTCGCATTCGGGCATCGGGTCGAGATCGATCCGCCACTCGTCGGGCTTCTCCACGTCGGCGCGGCGCGAGTTCCACGGATGGAACTCCACCGTCGACATCTGCACCGCCCACACGACATCCGCGAGATGTGTGACGCACAGTTCGTCGGCATCGCGGTTGTATCGAGGGAAGTGAACACGAACGGTCTGCACCCAGTCCGGTGCGCCGCGCGGGAGCCGCTTCTGATGCACCTTGTCTCCCGCAAGGCCATCCGGGAACCGGTGCAGCATGCACGGACGATCCCGTAGCGCGCGGACGATGCCATCTCCGACGGCCATGTAATACCGTGCAAGGTCGAGCTTGGTGACGCCGAGCGCCGGGAAGTAGATGCGCTCGGGATGCGAGATCCGGACCGTCCGGCCGTCGACGTCCAGCTCGACAGCCGTCGACGAACCCTTTGCTGCTCCCATTCCCTGGCTCCCGTCGTCGATCCGCCTCGCAGTCCATGGTCGCCCGTGGCCGCGGTCCGCACACCGCATTCGCCGACATCGAGAAGCGCCCGGAGCTACCGCAGGACGACGGCGACGTAGGGTTCTATTCATGTTCGTCAAGATCTGTGGCCTCCGGGAGCCCGAGCATGTTGCGGCAGCCGTCTCGGCGGGCGCCGACGCCATCGGGTTCGTCCTGACTGCCAGCCCCCGGCAGGTCACCCCGGAACGCGCGGCCGAGCTGGCCGCCGAAATACCCGAGAACGTACTCACCGTCGGTGTGTTCGCCGGACAAACGGTCGCGGAGGTACGTGCGCTCGCCGACGCGTCCGGGGTCCGAGCGATCCAACTGCACGGCAACTACCCGGCCGAGTCCTTCGCCGCGCTCGCAGAACACTCCGCGCGGCTGATCCGCGCGGTGGGAGCCGACACCGCCCAGCCTTTGACTGCCGGTGCGTTCGGCGAGGACCTGCTGCTCGTGGACGCACCGAAGCCCGGCAGTGGCGAATCCTGGGATCCCGCGGTTCTGCCGTCACTGCCGACCGGGCAGTGGCTGCTGGCCGGCGGTCTGTACCCCGACACCGTCACTGCGGCCATCGCCGCCGTCCACCCCTGGGGTGTCGACGTCTCGAGCGGTGTCGAAGTATCGCGCGGTGTGAAGGACTCCGAAGCGATCCGCCGGTTCATCGCTGCTGCCAAGGGAGCAGGCGCACACTGACGCTGTCGCGTTCGCCGATATCGAACACCGTCCGGCGATACCGTCGAACGGTGAAGTTGACTCGAGTGGTCGAGACATCTGCCACGGTCGCCGCGACGCGGTCGAGGAAGGTCAAGACTGCTGCCCTGCGCGCACTGCTGGAACAGGCGACTCCCGAAGAGGTCGAGCCTGTGGTGTCATGGTTGTCCGGTGTGCTGCCGCAGGGACGCATCGGCATCGGGTTCCGCACACTCACGGCGTTGCAGGCGGCACCCGCCGACGATCCGACTCTGACGGTGACGGAGGTCGGCACACTCGTCGACCGCATCGCGGGCCTGTCCGGTCCCGGATCGACCGGACTGAGAAAAGAACTGCTGGCGGACCTGTTCACCCGCGCCGCTGCACACGAACAGGCCTTCCTGGTGCAGCTGCTCGGCGGGGAGCTCCGCCAGGGCGCACTCGAA